>JBMOLK010000304.1:0-36568 GCA_049325575.1 Bacillota bacterium
TATTTTGCGTCTGATCTTTATAAATTCATATGGGAACACGTCCAAACCATATATCTGATCTGGGTGCTCCCATATAATGGTATAATTAGAATCCGAGCTTAATATCCAAATATCATATTTCCCGCTACCAGATAAAGAATAATACTAAAAACAATATTAATCAATGCAAGTGCTATATTAGTAATAATTAAAGCATTCCCACTACCTTTAGCCTGCCTGTTTAGCAAAATTCCAAAGGTAACTCCGGCAATTGCAAACAAAGGTGATATAAATACTGTAAGTGCTGCACTTATCCAGCCTAGAATAACGTAAAGTCGGCTATTGTTTTCTACTGCTACAGCAGTGTCTTTATTAGTTCTGATGTCTTCTTCATTTCTAAACAAAATAGGATCTTTAACTGTCTTATCTTCATGAACTTCATTTGTTTTTTCTTCAATGATTTCATTTTTGTTATTAAATTCCTCAGTCATAGAAATCACCTCCGTTTGTTTAGTATTAGTGATATAAAAAAATATAGTCAAGTATTATTTTCAAAACAAAGAAAACGAAGCCTCATTGTTGAAGCTCCGTTATATCCATTTATTGCTAAAATAAATTTTAAAATTAAATTTATTCAAATTTATTTATTTTTTATTACTACGCTTTCCTTATTGTTAAAGCGCTGTACCGCGCTATATTCGTAGAGTTTGGACATGAAAACAATCGCAAACAATCCAACCAGTAAATAATAAAAATCTGCAAATGTTTTATTGATATATGTTATGACAACAGCTGCTATTTTAATGAAAGAATCAACCCTTGCCAAAACGCCATATACTCCATATGCTGCGTCTGCAGGTACTCCAATACTAAGCATAAAGTCAAGAACATGCCCTTTAAATATTACTCCAAGGGCCAAAACTAGAAACGTTAAAGTCATGCTTGAAATAAAATATAGCAGCATCAACTTCTTTTCTTTTTGCTTCTTATTATATATATCCAATAAATTTACTTTGTGCATAACCGCTGCTTCAAAGTCATCAGGAGGCTCTATATTACTTTGTTCATTTAATACTCCCATAATACTGGTCAGCTGTTGAAACTCCAAATTGCACATACTGCACTCACTGATGTGCCGCATTAACTGGGTGCGCTCAAGGTCATTAATTTCTCCATCCATATACTTCATAATATAAGCATCAAATGGTTTACAGCTCATAAAATCCCTTCCTTTCTTTCGGAAGATAGTTTTTCCTTTAGCATCAACCTGGCTCTATAAAGCCTGTTTTTTATTATTGACATAGGTTCATTTAAAACCTGTGACATTTCCTCATAGGAAAGTCCATTCTTATGAAATAAAATTATAGGTACACGATATTTTTCAGGGAGTTTTGACAACTCATCGTTAATCCTTTCTCTTTGCTCCCTCTTTATATAACAAGCTTCCGGAGTGTCTACAGTACTGGAAACACCAATAGCCTCGTCGATGGGCATTGAATCAACCTTCTTCTTTCTTAACATATCAAGGCAGTAGTTGGTTGCAATTCTAACAATCCACGTAGAGAACTTAAATTCAGGATTATATTTATCAAGGGATCTGTAAATCCTGATAAAAACCTCCTGTGAAATATCGTATAATTCATCCTTATTATTTATCATATTATATATTACATTATATATCAACTTCTTATACCTTGTCACCAATTCTTCGAAGGCATAACTTTCTCCGCTTAAACATTTTTTTATAAGGTCAACATCCGGTGTTTCCAACTGTATTTTCACCTCCCTGTTCAAAGCTCATATATTATGCTAAAATATATTTACATCGCGCTTTTTATGCAATAAAATACAAACTCAATATAAAGTACGTGTCTTAAGTCTATTTGTCTGATATATTTATAACCTTATTATTAAATTATACCATTCCGATATAGCTTTATTAAATGGAAAAACTGCAATAATTACTTCAAAAATCATAAGGCAGGTGTGTACATGATTGTAAAAAATGAATCCCGTATTACTATACTTGCAAATAATCTAACCATTGCAGACAGTTTTTTAAAGCGATTTCTGGGTTTGATGTTCAAATCTGACCTTCCCAAAGGCAGCGGCCTTCTTATCAAACCCTGTAATTCAATCCACATGTTTTTTATGAAGTTTTCTCTGGATGTTGTCTTTATTGATGATCAAAACAATGTAATACATCAGATAGAGGGCATAAAGCCATGGAAGTGCTCAAAAATCATCTGGAATTCTCATGCCGTTCTTGAACTTCCTGCAGGAACAATTAAGGAAACCGGCACCAGGATAGGAGACAGGCTTTCAATTTATTAATGATGAAGAGCAAAATTTATTATATAAATAAAAGATAGGAACCAGTAAACCGGTTCCTATCTTTTTATGAATGAATAGATATAATAATTATTCTACTACTGCAGAAACGTTTCCAGCTCCAACAGTTCTTCCACCTTCACGGATAGCGAACTTTAATCCTTCTTCCATAGCTATTGGAGTTATGAGCTTGATTTTCATAGTTATGTGGTCACCAGGCATAACCATTTCTGTACCTTGTGGAAGTTCTACAACACCTGTAACGTCAGTAGTTCTGAAATAGAACTGTGGTCTGTAGTTGTTGAAGAAAGGAGTATGTCTTCCACCTTCTTCTTTAGTCAGAACGTAAACCTGTGCTTCGAAGTAAGTGTGAGGTTTGATTGAACCTGGTTTTGCAAGAACCTGACCTCTTTCTACTTCGTTTCTTTGAACACCTCTTAAAAGAGCTCCGATGTTGTCACCAGCAACAGCTTGATCAAGAAGCTTTCTGAACATTTCTATACCTGTTACAACAGTCTTCTTTGGAGCTTCTGCCAAACCAACTATTTCTATTTCTTCACCAACTTTAAGAGTTCCTCTTTCAACCCTACCAGTAGCAACAGTACCACGACCAGTGATTGTGAATACATCTTCTACAGGCATGATAAATGGCTTGTCAGTTGCTCTTTCAGGAGTCGGAATATATCTGTCAACTTCTTCCATTAATTTCATGATTGGCTGGTATTCTGGAGCATCAGCAGTGTTAGCTTTTGACTCAAGAGCTACAAGAGCTGATCCTCTAACGATAGGAATATCGTCTCCTGGGAATTCATATGAACTTAAGAGTTCTCTAACTTCCATTTCAACTAATTCAAGTAATTCTTCATCATCAACCATATCACACTTGTTTAAGAAAACAACTATGTATGGCACACCAACCTGACGAGCCAACAGAATGTGTTCTCTTGTTTGTGGCATTGGGCCATCAGCAGCTGATACAACGAGGATCGCACCATCCATCTGTGCAGCACCAGTGATCATGTTCTTAACATAGTCAGCATGACCTGGGCAGTCAACGTGTGCATAGTGTCTGTTATCTGTTTCATATTCAACGTGAGCAGTTGAGATAGTGATGCCTCTTTCTCTTTCTTCCGGAGCTGCGTCAATCTGGTCATATGCTTTATATGTTGCTTTTCCTGTGAAGCCTAAAACTTTTGTTATAGCAGCAGTTAATGATGTCTTACCATGGTCAACGTGACCGATTGTTCCAATATTAACGTGGGGTTTCGTTCTTTCAAATTTAGCTTTTGCCATTATTAATTCTCCTCCTTTTTTCAGTAAACATACTGATATAGTTATTTATTTGATTTAATTATTTTTCTACAGGAAGTATACAAGCGTTCTTGTATGCTTCCTGTATTATATACTAACTACAGCTTAATATGAATTAGCCATTTTTTGCTCTACCGTTAATGACTGCCTCCTGGATGTTCTTAGGAACTTCCTCGAAGTGGCTTATCTGCATTGAGAAGACTCCTCTTCCCTGTGTTCTTGAACGCAAAGTAGTAGCATATCCGAACATTTCAGCCAAAGGAACATTTGCAGTTATAACCTGTGCTCCATTCCTTGCTTCCATACCTTCAATTCTACCTCTTCTTGAGTTCAAGTCTCCCATAACGTCTCCCATGTATTCTTCAGGAACGGTAACGTTTACTTTCATTATAGGCTCAAGAAGTACAGGGCTCGCTTTTCTCATACCTTCTTTGAAGGCCATGGATCCGGCAACCTTAAATGCCATTTCAGATGAGTCAACTTCATGGTAAGAACCATCATAAAGTGTTACCTTAACATCCACTACAGGATAACCTGCAACTACACCGTTATTCATAGCGCCCTGTATACCTGCATCAATAGGAGCGATATATTCTTTAGGAATAACTCCACCCACTATTTTATTTACAAACTCATAACCTGTTCCAGGTTCTTTAGGCTCAATCTCAATCCAACAATGACCATACTGTCCTTTACCACCGGACTGTCTTACATATTTACCTTCAGACTTGACAGCTTTCTTGATAGTTTCCTTGTAAGCAACCTGCGGGTTACCTACATTTGCTTCTACCTTAAACTCTCTCATCATACGGTCAACTATAATTTCAAGGTGCAATTCTCCCATTCCCGATATTATAGTTTGTCCTGTTTCAGTGTCAGTATAAGTTCTGAATGTCGGATCTTCTTCAGCTAACTTCTGAAGTGCAATGGACATCTTTTCCTGTCCAGCCTTGGTTTTAGGCTCAATAGCAACAGAAATAACCGGTTCAGGGAATTCCATTGATTCAAGTATTACAGGACTAGCTTCATCACATAGAGTATCACCTGTTGTAGTATCTTTTAAACCTACTGCAGCAGCTATATCTCCTGAATAAACCATATCGATTTCTTCTCTATGGTTGGCATGCATCTGAAGTATTCTTCCTATTCTTTCCCTTTTGCCTTTTGTAGCATTAAGAACATAAGAACCGGAGCTTAGTTTTCCGGAGTAAACCCTGAAGAAGCAAAGCTTACCTACATAGGGGTCTGCCATAATCTTAAATGCCAAAGCAGAAAACGGGCCGTCATCATTTGCAGGTCTTTCGACTTCAGTATCTCCATCTACAGATACACCCTTAATAGCAGGTATATCCAATGGAGAAGGCATATAATCAACAACTGCATCCATGAGACGCTGTACTCCTTTGTTCTTATATGAAGAACCACAGGTAACAGGTATTATCTGAACTTTTATAGTAGCCTTTCTAATACCGGCCTTTACTTCTTCTTCTGTCAGTTCTTCACCTTCCAGATATTTCATCATAAGCTCTTCATCTTGTTCTGATATAGCTTCTATTAGTTTACCACGGTATTCTTCCACTACAGCTTTCATGTCATCAGGAATTTCTCTTTCCTGAATGTCCTTTCCAAGGTCATCCATGTAGTAGTAAGCCTTCAACTTTACAAGGTCGATGATTCCCTGGAAGTTATCTTCTCTGCCTATAGGAAGCTGGATAGGAACCGCGTTGGCCTGCAATCTTTCCTTCATCATCTTGACGCAGTTAAAGAAATCAGCTCCCATTATGTCCATCTTATTAACATATGCTATACGAGGTACATTATATCTGTCGGCTTGTCTCCATACAGTTTCAGATTGAGGCTCAACTCCACCCTTCGCACAAAAGAGAGTTACTGAACCGTCAAGTACACGAAGAGACCTCTCAACTTCAACTGTAAAATCAACGTGCCCCGGCGTATCAATAATGTTAATTCTATTACCCTTCCATTGGGCAGTAGTTGCAGCAGATGTTATGGTTATGCCTCTTTCCTGTTCCTGTTCCATCCAGTCCATAGTTGCAGCACCTTCATGAACTTCCCCTATCTTATGAACCCTACCTGTGTAGAATAAGATACGTTCAGTTGTAGTAGTTTTACCTGCATCTATGTGAGCCATTATTCCAATATTTCTTGTGTTTTCTAAACTAAATTGCCTGGGCATTTTAACCTTCCTTTCAAAATTGGCACGTCAGCTACACACTACGTGTCTTAAACTTATTAACACCTTAAGATTACCATCTGTAATGTGCGAAAGCTTTATTTGCTTCTGCCATCTTATGGGTATCTTCTTTTTTCTTAAATGCGCCACCCAAATTATTTGTTGCATCCAAAATTTCGCCTGCAAGTCTTTCCCTCATAGTTCTTTCGCCTCTTTGTCTTGAATAGTTAACTAACCATCTAAGACCGAGAGCTTGCCTTCTATCAGGTCTTACTTCAACAGGAACCTGGTAGGTTGCTCCCCCTACTCTTCTTGCTTTGACTTCAAGAACAGGCATGATATTATTTAAAGCTTGTTCAAATACTTCAAGCGGATCTTTACCTGTTTTATTCTTGATAATTTCAAAAGCATCATAGCAGATCTTTTGAGCAACACCCTTCTTCCCATCCACCATAATGTTGTTAACAAGTTTTGTTACAACCTTGTCATTATATATTGGATCGGGCAGAACATCTCTTTTTGGAATATGTCCTTTTCTTGGCACTTTTCTTCCCTCCTTCATATGATACAAACATATCATCGGTACTCGCGGCCAAAATATTATTGACCGTCGTCAGTGCTGCGTACTTGCTAATATATATAAACAACGTACTAAGCACTATTAGTTTACAACATAACTGTTTTTTCATACATCGTGCAAAGCACGTTATATGATTTTACTTACCAGCCGCACCAGCCTTTGGCCTTTTAGCGCCATATTTTGAACGGCCTTGCATTCTCTTTGCTACACCAGCAGTATCAAGGGTTCCACGTATAATATGGTATCTTACCCCTGGTAAGTCTTTAACCCTTCCGCCTCTAATAAGAACAACACTGTGCTCTTGAAGATTATGGCCGATACCTGGGATATAAGCCGTTACTTCTATGCCGTTGGTTAAACGTACCCTTGCAACCTTTCTCAAAGCAGAGTTAGGCTTCTTTGGAGTAGTCGTTTTAACAACTGTGCATACACCTCTTTTCTGAGGACTGCTCATATCTGTAGGCAGCTTTTTTAATGAGTTAAAACCCTTCTGAAGTGCCGGAGCAGTAGACTTCTTTTCCAAGTCCTTTCTTCCTTTTCTAACTAACTGGTTAAATGTTGGCATCTCTCCACCTCCTTCCAACGATTAAATCATATATTCTCACATAAATGCCAGAATAAGCGTAATTAAGAATACAGACCTTAACTCTTAAACTATTTCAGCATACATACAACAGCTGCACCCACATCTATACCGCATGCTTTACCTAACTGTTTCATGTTATCTACATAGGTGACCGGTATATTGTTTTTGACACACAGCTCTTTAATTTTACCTACAACGCGCTCGTCTGCATCCCTGGCAATAAACATCTGTTTGGCTATTCCTTTTTCAACTGCTTTAAGAGATTGCTTGAGCCCAACAGTTTTACTGCAGCTTTTCAAATTGTCCAGCACTGTTTACCCTCCCTGTCAGTACAAGGCTATTACTTATAAGCATCATATGTTAAATAGCAGTATCAGTGTTAAGATGTACTGTGGCCTGATTAGAGAGCTCACAAATTTACACACTGAAACATTTTATCATCCATAAACTTGATTTGTCAAGATATTTGATTAGGAGGTGCTTTATGGCAATGAGGAAGAACGCTTTAAGCATTCCTCCTCAATCCATGTCTCCTCAAGTTCATATCCTTATATAGTGAATGTTACTACATACCGTATCTTTACTCAATTACCGTACTAATGCTTATATCCTTATACCTGCTCATACCGGTTCCGGCAGGTATAAGCTTACCGATAATAACATTTTCTTTCAAGCCAACAAGCGGGTCAACTTTACCCTTAATTGCAGCTTCAGTCAGTACCCTTGTAGTTTCCTGGAATGATGCTGCAGACAGGAATGATTCAGTTGCAAGTGAAGCCTTGGTTATTCCCAGAAGAGTTCTCTTACCCACTGCCGGTTTTCCACCTTCGGCAGTTACTCTTGCATTTTCTTCTTCGAAATCGAATATATCTACAAGACCACCCGGTAACAAGCTTGTATCTCCGGCATCCTCAACCTTTACCTTTCTTAGCATCTGCCTTACGATAACTTCAATATGCTTGTCATTTATATCAACACCCTGCAGCCTGTAAACTCTTTGTACTTCCTGAAGCAAATATGCCTGAACTCCGTTTATTCCTTTTATTTTAAGGATATCATGTGGGTTTACAGAACCTTCTGTGAGTTCATCACCGGCCTCTACCACATCCCCTTCGGCAACCTTCAGTCTTGAACCATATGGAATCAAATAATTCCTTGATTCGCCGTCCTCTGAAGTAACCACAACTTCCCTCTTCTTCTTTGACTCTACTATCTTAACGGTACCGTTTATTTCTGATATTATAGCAAGACCTTTTGGCTTTCTTGCTTCAAATAATTCTTCGACACGAGGGAGACCCTGTGTTATATCATCCCCTGCAACTCCACCTGTATGGAATGTTCTCATTGTCAGCTGGGTACCAGGCTCACCTATGGATTGAGCGGCAATAATACCTACAGCTTCACCAACATTACATTCTTCACCGGTGGCCAGGTTGGCACCATAACATTTTGCGCAAACTCCATATTCTGAATGGCAGGTTAAGACTGATCTTATTTTAACTTTCTTTATACCTGATTTTATTATCCTGTCGGCATCAGCATCATTTATCATTCTGCTTGCATCGACCATTACTTCTCCTGTTTCAGGATGAATAATATGCCCGGCCGGATACCTGCCTACAAGCCTTTCAGCTAACTCTTCGATTATTTCATTTCCATCCTTTACGTCAGATACTTCTATTCCTTTTCTTGTTCCACAGTCAACTTCCCTTACAATAACATCCTGACTTACATCAACAAGACGTCTTGTCAAATAACCGGAGTCTGCAGTTCTTAAAGCCGTATCTGCAAGACCTTTTCTGGCACCATGGGTCGATATAAAGAACTCCATCACGTTAAGGCCTTCACGGAAGTTTGCCTTTATAGGAACCTCTATGGTCTTACCAGACGTATCAGCCATGAGACCTCTCATACCTGCCAGCTGTTTGATCTGGTTGATATTACCTCTCGCTCCTGACTGGGACATCATATAAACCGGATTAAATCTATCCAGGTTACTGATAAGTGCCTGTGTTATATTCTCTGAAGCTTCTGTCCAGGCAGCTATAACCGAATTATACCTTTCTTCATCGGATATAAGACCTCTCTTGAACTGCTTCATAATATTTTCTATCTTTTCTTCAGTCTCCTTGATATATCTGGCTTTGACTTCAGGTATAACCATGTCGGAAACGCTTATGGTTATAGCTCCTCTTGTTGAGTATCTGAACCCTAATCCCTTAATCTTATCAAGAAGTACCGCTGTCTTGGTAGTACCATGCACTTTTATACTCTTGTCAATTATTTTACGAAGCTCACTTTTTCCAACAAGGAAGTTTATTTCAAGCTCAAAAGCATTATCAGGATTTTCCCTGTCTACAAATCCAAGATCCTGAGGTATGGCTTCGTTAAATATGATTCTACCGACGGATGCCTCAATTATCTTGGTCTTTGGCACTCCATCAATAATCTTCTTCATTCTAACCTTAACCTTTGAATGAAGTGCGATTTCGCTGCTGTCGTAAGCCATTATAGCCTCTTCAGGTGATGCAAATACCTTACCTTCTCCCTTTGCACCTTCCTTAATAATTGTCATATAGTAGCTTCCTAATACCATGTCCTGTGTCGGAACAGCAACCGGTTTACCATCCTGTGGTTTTAACAGGTTGTTTGCTGAAAGCATTAGGAACCTTGCCTCTGCCTGTGCTTCCGCAGAAAGTGGAACGTGAACAGCCATCTGGTCACCGTCAAAGTCTGCGTTATATGCAGTACAAACAAGAGGATGAAGCTTTAACGCTCTTCCTTCAACAAGTACAGGTTCGAAAGCCTGGATACCCAGTCTATGAAGAGTTGGAGCACGATTGAGAAGAACAGGATGTTCCTTGATTACTTCTTCCAATACATCCCAAACTTCATTTCTTACCCTCTCAACCATCCTTTTCGCACTCTTTATATTATGAGCAAGTCCATCATTAACCAGTTTCTTCATTACAAAGGGCTTGAACAATTCCAAAGCCATTTCCTTCGGAAGTCCGCACTGATAAATCTTTAACTCGGGACCAACAACAATAACCGAACGGCCCGAATAGTCAACACGCTTTCCTAAAAGATTCTGACGGAAACGTCCTTGTTTACCCTTTAGCATGTCAGAGAGTGACTTTAACGGTCTGTTTCCAGGACCTGTTACAGGTCTTCCTCTTCTTCCATTATCTATTAACGCATCTACAGCTTCCTGGAGCATTCTTTTTTCGTTGCGGACAATTATATCAGGAGCCCCAAGGTCCAGCAGTCTCTTTAAACGATTATTTCTATTTATTACTCTTCTGTATAAGTCATTAAGATCGGAAGTAGCAAACCTTCCACCATCCAGCTGAACCATCGGCCTTAGTTCTGGCGGTATAACAGGAATTACGTCCAGTATCATCCACTCAGGATTGTTGCCTGACTGTTTAAATGCCTCAACAACCTCCAGCCTCTTAATGGTTCTGACTCTCTTCTGTCCGGAAGAGTCATTCAACTCTGATCTTAACTCCCTGGACAGCTTTTCAAGATCCAGCTCCACAAGGAGTTCCTTAACAGCTTCTGCTCCCATTGCAGCCTTAAACTTCGGCCCGAACTTTTCAAGGCTATCCCTGAATTCCTTCTCCGAAAGAATTTGCTTCTTGGAGAGCGGAGTCTGTCCTGGGTCAATAACCACATAGGAAGCAAAATATAGTATTTTTTCCAAAGCTCTTGGTGACATATCCAGCAAAAGTCCCATTCTGCTTGGTATCCCTTTAAAATACCATATATGGGATACAGGAGCTGCCAGTTCAATATGCCCCATTCTTTCCCTTCTTACTTTGGAACGGGTTACTTCAACTCCACATCTGTCACACACTATACCTTTATATCTTATTCTCTTATACTTTCCGCAGTGACATTCCCAGTCTTTCTGGGGACCAAATATTCTTTCACAAAAAAGACCATCTCTTTCAGGCTTTAAAGTTCTATAGTTAATAGTCTCCGGCTTTTTTACTTCACCTCTTGACCATTCCCTAATCTTTTCTGGAGAAGCTAAACCTATTTTCAATGAATCAAAATTATTTAGTTCAAACACGGCCTTTTCTCCTTTCCTTATAAATCATCATCTTCAAATGTATCTAAATCATCATCAGCAAACAAGTCGTCATCCAGGTCATTATTTGCAGTCTCATCCGGGCTGATATCATCCCCTAAGTCGGATAGATCAAATTCATCCGACTCCAGATCATCATCAAGAATGTCGTCGCCTATATCGTCAAATTCATTTAGAGGAACCTCATCTTCTCTTCCCTCAATATTGACATTAAGCTCCTCAAGTTCATCCTCAACAGATTCCTTAATAGCTATTTCTTCCTGCTCTTCCGAATAAACCTTTACATCAAGGCATAGGCTCTGAAGCTCTTTTATCAATACCTTGAAGGACTCGGGAATACCCGGCTCCGGAACATTTTCTCCTTTTACTATTGCTTCATAAGTCTTAACCCTACCTACAACGTCATCAGACTTAACTGTCAGTATTTCCTGCAGGGTATATGCTGCACCGTAGGCTTCAAGAGCCCAAACTTCCATTTCCCCAAATCTCTGGCCCCCGAACTGTGCTTTACCGCCTAAAGGCTGCTGCGTAACAAGAGAGTATGGACCTGTTGAACGGGCATGTATCTTATCATCAACAAGGTGTGCCAGTTTCAACATATACATGTAGCCCACAGTTACCCTGTTCTCGAAAGGTTCACCTGTTCTTCCGTCATATAGTACGGTTTTACCATCTTCAGAAAGGCCTGCCTTTACCAAGGTCTCAACTATATCCTCTTCTGTTGCACCATCAAAAACCGGTGTTGCTATCTTCCATCCCAGTGCTTTAGCAGCATAACCAAGGTGAACTTCCAGAACCTGACCAATATTCATACGGGATGGAACCCCTAGAGGATTTAATACTATTTCCAGTGGTGTACCATCAGGGAGGAAAGGCATATCTTCCTCTGGAAGTATTCTGGAGATAACCCCTTTATTTCCGTGCCTTCCTGCCATCTTATCTCCAACAGATATCTTCCTCTTCTGTGCTATATATACTCTTACCAGCTGGTTAACACCAGGTGACAATTCATCACCGTTTTCTCTTGTAAATACTTTAACATCTACAATAATACCCGATTCACCGTGAGGTACACGCAAGGAAGTATCTCTTACTTCTCTTGCCTTTTCACCGAAAATCGCTCTTAAAAGCCTTTCTTCTGCAGTAAGCTCGGTTTCTCCCTTTGGTGTTACCTTACCTACCAATATGTCGCCCGATCTAACTTCTGCACCTATTCTGATAATACCTCTTTCATCCAAATCCTTTAAAGAATCTTCACTTACATTGGGTATATCTCTGGTTATTTCTTCAGGACCTAGCTTTGTATCCCTTGCTTCCGCTTCATATTCTTCAATATGAATGGATGTGAATACATCTTCTTTAACAAGCTTTTCACTGATTAATATTGCATCTTCGTAGTTATATCCTTCCCATGTCATAAATCCTATAAGGATATTCTTACCTAAAGCAATTTCACCTTTATCGGTTGAAGGTCCGTCTGCTATAACATCTCCTTTCTCAACCTCTTCACCTTTTCTTACCATAGGTCTCTGGTTGATACATGTTCCCTGGTTGGATCTTAGGTATTTTAACAGCTTGTATACGTCTCTTTTGCCATCCTTTGTTCTTATAACAATTTCACTTGCATTAACTTTTTCAATAACGCCGGAATTTCTTGCAAGTACAACAACACCAGAGTCTTTTGCAGCTTTATACTCTATACCGGTTCCCACAATAGGAGAATCGGTTCTGATAAGAGGTACTGCCTGACGCTGCATGTTAGCTCCCATGAGGGCACGGTTTGCATCGTCATTTTCAAGGAACGGTATCATAGATGTAGCAACAGATACGATCTGCTTTGGCGATACATCCATAAAGTCAATTCTGCCGGTTTCAGCCTCAAGAATTTCTTCCTTGTACCTGCACACCACCTTCTTATCGGTAAACCTTCCTTCTTCGTCCAATGGTTCATTGGCCTGGGCAATGATGTACTCATCTTCCTCATCGGCTGTCAAATAAACTATTTCATCTGTTACTCTTCCGTTTTCCTTATCGACTCTTCTGTAAGGAGCTTCGATAAAGCCGTACTCATTTATTCTTGCATAGGTACTTAGTGAACCTATGAGACCTATGTTAGGTCCTTCAGGAGTTTCTATAGGACACATACGGCCATAGTGAGAGTGGTGAACGTCACGAACTTCGAATCCCGCTCTTTCCCTGCTTAAACCTCCAGGTCCCAATGCACTTAACCTTCTTTTGTGAGTCAACTCTGCCAATGGATTCGTTTGGTCCATAAACTGTGACAGCTGGCTGCTTCCGAAAAACTCTTTTATAGCTGCAGCAACAGGTCTTATATTGATAAGTGCCTGCGGCGTAACTATATCAATATCCTGAATGGTCATTCTTTCCCTTACTACCCTTTCCATCCTGGCAAGACCTATCCTGAACTGGTTCTGTAAGAGTTCCCCTACAGAACGGAGCCTCCTATTACCTAAATGGTCTATATCGTCTGTAGTTCCGATCACATAATTCAAATGTATAATATAGTTGATTGATGCAATTATATCTTCTACTGTAATGTACTTTGGAATCAACTCATCAATATTTTCTTTTAATACTTTCTTAAGTTCGTCACTGCTTTTTCCCTTATTTTCATCCAAAATAGCAGTTAAAAGACTATATCTTACCTTTTCGGTTATACCTATTTCCTTAGGGTTAAAGTCTACATAACCTCTAATATCTACCATATCGTTACCGATAACCTTAACCTTCTTACCGTCAACACTTAGATAAACTGAATTAATACCTGCATTTTGAATTACTTCTGCGGTATGCCTGTCAATCTTATTGCCTTCTGATACAATTATCTCTCCCGTATTTGGATCAACAATGTTCTCTGCTGCAGTAAAACCGTTTATTCTTGCAGAAAGAGCAAGCTTTTTATTAAACTTAAACCTTCCGAACTTGGCCAGGTCATATCTTTTGGGATCAAAGAACAGGCTGTTAAGAAGTGAGCGAGCACTTTCAACAGTCGGAGGTTCACCAGGCCTAAGCCTTTTATATATTTCCAAAAGACCTTCATCTTCAGTTTTTGCACTATCCTTCTGTATAGTTGCGATTATTCTTTCATCTTCGCCTAAAAGCTCAGTTACTTCAAGATCGGTTCCATAACCTAGAGCTCTTATCAAGACTGTTATAGGAAGCTTTCTCGTTCTATCTATACGCACTGATAAAACATCATTTGAATCAGTCTCATATTCAAGCCAGGCTCCTCTATTGGGAATAACCGTGTTTGAATAGAGCTGTTTACCTGTCTTGTCAAACTTCATTGAATAATAAATACCTGGAGACCTTACCAACTGACTTACGATAACCCTCTCAGCACCATTAATAATAAAGGTACCATTTTCAGTCATTAAAGGAAAATCTCCCATGAATATTTCCTGCTCTTTAACTTCACCAGTTTCTTTATTAATCAAACGCACCTTTACCTTTAATGGAGCAGAGTATGTTGTGTCTCTTTCCTTACATTCTTCCACACTATATTTGGGGTTTTCATCCAGAGAATAGTCTACAAATTCCAAAATAAGATTTCCGGTATAATCGGTAATCGGAGAGACATCTCTAAAAACTTCCCTCAAACCTTCTTCCAGGAATTGATTGTAAGAATTCTTCTGGATTTCGATTAGATTAGGCATGTCAATAACTTCATCAATTTTGGAATAACTCATTCTAACGTTTTTTCCCAGTCTCACGGGATGTACCATTAAATATCACCTCATATATCAGACTTTTGTCTTAGTGCCTGTCTAAGTACAATGAACAAAAATACATACCTGTTTTTAGTTTTACAGCCTTTTGAAAGGATGCAATACATAAGATAAAATCAAAACGAACACTTACCTCTACTAATAAGCCGGCGCTATCCAATCAGATTGATTATAATGTCGTAAATATGTACATGAACAAAATATAATTAGATATAACGGCTTTATAGTTATAGCATTTTAGAGATAGCAATCTCTAAAGATAAACATATGATTCGCTTAAGCCTATTTGATTCAAATGGCTATCTCATCTTGTTTATCTACTTTTACAGTTCGATCTCTTTAACATCCTGCAAATCTATAAATTAATACAAAGCATCTAGACAGTAACTAGACAACGTGCAAGTACTTCACAATGTCCATTATTTTTATGGTATATCTTGTATTCTGGTAGAGCCTTGTAGTATTGAATAATGAAAACATCAGTATATTTTTTCTTTATATACATATACTAATTTAAATCGCATTTCTTAAACATTAAATTATTATTAACAAATATTGTCTAACTTATTCCAATATGCTATAATTAAATAGTAAAAAAGTATTATTTATATTACAGAAAATAATGGAATTTCACTATCAAATTATAACGCAGTTTATAATTCTAACATAGCGTATTCAACTTGTCAACATACTATTTGTATATTTTTCGCTATTTTTATTTTTTTTGTGCTTTAATGTTTCATTTAATAAATAATAAAAAAAGAAAGATTCCTTTTTCAGGAATCTTTCTTTTTTTATTATCTTTAATTATTTTATTTCTATAGTTGCTCCAACTTCTTTGAATTTTGCTTCAATGGAAGCAGCTTCGTCTTTTGATACGTTTTCTTTAACTGTCTTTGGAGCACCGTCAACTAAATCTTTAGCTTCTTTTAATCCAAGACCAGTTACTTCTCTAACAACTTTTATAACTTTGATCTTGTCTGCTCCTGCATTCTTCAATATTACTTCGAATTCAGTTTTTTCTTCAACTACAGGTGCTGCAGCTGCGCCAGGTGCTGCTGCTACTGCAACAGGAGCTGCTGCTGATACTCCAAATTCTTCTTCCAAAGCTTTAACTAATTCTGATAATTCCAATACTGTTAATGCCTTAACATCATCAATTAATTTTGTAACTTTTTCACTAGCCATTTTATATACCTCCATAAATTTTAATTTAAATTTTTAATTTTAAGTAAACAAGATTTTCACATAATGTACTGCTTTAAGCAGCTTTTAACCATTTGCTTTCTTTTCTGAAATTGCATTCAGTGCTATAACCAGACCCCTTATATTGCCGTTTAAAACATTTACGAAGCCGGTAATAGGTGCTTTCATGCTTCCAAGAGCCTTTGCAAGGAGTTCTTCCTTTGGAGGCAAAGCAGCAAGAGCTTCTAAAGCTTTAACGTCGTAAACTGCTCCTTCTACCACACCAACTTTTAATTCAAGCTTCTCATACTTTTTCGCATACTCAACCAGGACTTTTGCCGGAGCAATAATGTCTTCATTACTTAAAGCCATAGCTGTCGGACCATTAAAATGAGAATCCAGTTCAGTTATACCGTTTTCATTAGCTGCAAGCTTTGTTAAAGTATTTTTAACTACCTTATAGTCAACACCTGCTTTTCTAAGGGCATTTCTAAGTTCGGTATCCTGCTCAACGGTAAGACCTCTATAGTCAGCAAATACAATAGCTTTAGCAGCTTTTATCTTTTCAGATAATTCTTTAACAACTTCCTTTTTTTGCTGAAGAGTTTTTTCACTTGGCACTACCAATCCACCTCCTTTTATAGTGAAAGTGTTTAATATTAAAATAAAATAATAAACCCCTGCTATGCACATAGACATAGAGGGGCATTAATTCACATATAAATATGTCACCTCGGTAGGAAGGATATTGAACCAGTCCAGTTACCTTTACAAACTCATTTATGAGTAAAACCTACTGTCTATGGCAAGCCAATATTAAATTGACACTCGTTATAATATAACATTAATTCAATTTTGTAAAGCTATTTATTAAAAATATTTTTTTATTATGTTAAAAGTAATTACTCAGTAACCTTCTGAGGATTTACTTTGATTCCCGGTCCCATTGTTGAGGAAACTACTACGCTCTTTAGATACTGTCCTTTTGCAGCAGCGGGTTTTGCTTTTATTATTGCACCCATCAAAGTATGGAAGTTATCTATCAGCTTATCAGTGCCAAAAGATACCTTACCGATTGGGCAGTGGATAATATTGGTCTTATCCAGCCTGTATTCGATCTTACCGGCTTTAATATCAGCAATAGCCTTTGCAACATCCATTGTTACTGTACCAGCTTTTGGATTCGGCATTAATCCTTTAGGACCAAGAACCTTACCAAGTCTACCTACAACACCCATCATATCAGGTGTAGCAACAACAACATCGAATTCAAACCAGTTTTCGTTTTGAATCTTTGTTACCAAATCTTCTGCTCCAACAAATTCAGCACCTGCTTGTTCAGCTTCTTTTGCCTTATCGCCTTTTGCAAAAACAAGCACTCTAACCTTCTTACCTGTTCCATGAGGAAGAACCACCGCTCCTCTTACCTGCTGATCGGCATGTCTTGAGTCTACACCCAGTCTGATATGAGCTTCAACAGTTTCATCAAACTTTGCCTTTGCAGTCTTCTGTGTTAAGTCCATCGCTTCTTGAGGATCATATAATTTTAATCTATCAACAATTTTAGAGCTTTCTTGATATTTCTTACCTCTTATCATTAATTTCACTCTCCTTCGTGGTAATTTTTTCGGAAACCTTGTTTCCTCCCACCTTGACTATTTAAGACCTAGAAGTAATTCGTTTATTATTAGTCTTCAACAACTATGCCCATGCTTCTTGCAGTACCTGCTATCATACTCATAGCAGACTCAATGCTGGCAGCATTTAAATCCGGCATTTTCATTTCTGCGATTTTCCTTACTTCTTCTTTTGAGATTCTAGCTACTTTATCCCTGTTCGGTCTACCGGATCCGCTTTCTATTTTACACGCCTTCTTCAAAAGAACTGAAGCGGGCGGAGTTTTTGTAATGAATGAGAAAGATCTGTCAGCATATACAGTGATTACTACAGGAATAATCAATCCTGCTTCCTTTGCAGTTCTTTCATTAAATTCCTTACAAAATCCCATTATGTTTACGCCATGTTGTCCTAAAGCTGGTCCAACCGGTGGAGCCGGAGTTGCTTTCCCCGCAGGAATTTGAAGTTTTACATAGCCAGCAATTTTCTTAGCCATATTATCCACCTCCCAATTTTACTCGTAAAAAATCACTCTTATATTAAGAGTGCTTTTCTACAAACTCTTACTTTTAGTTTTATGATAAAAAGGTTATATACCTCTTTACATTTGTTGTACTTAGATTTTTTGGATCTGGAAAAGCTCAAGTTCGACAGGTGTTTCTCTTCCAAACATCGAAACCGAAACGCGTACTTTCTTCTTTTCCATATTGATTTCTTCAACTATGCCGATAAAGTTCTCAAGAGGACCGGAAACTACCCTTACATTGTCTCCAACTTCATAGTCAAGCACTGGAACAAATTCTTCCACTCCCATTATCCTTACCTCTTCATCGGATAATGGCACCGGTTTCGATCCCGGACCAACAAACCCGGTTACACCCCGTGTGTTTCTTACAACATACCAGGACTCGTCACTCATGATCATCTTGACAAGAACATACCCTGGAAACACCTTTTTTAAGGTTGCTTTCTTTTTGCCGTCTTTTATTTCGATTTGCTCTTCCATTGGTACAACTATATCCAGAATATACTCCTGCATACTTCTGTTCTCGACGATTTTTTCAAGGTTAGCCTTAACTTTGTTTTCATATCCGGAATACGTATGAACTACATACCATTTTGCACCTTCTGTGGGTGTTTCATTAGTCAGCATAAAGCCATAAGTCCTCCTTTATTACTTTATAAGCATTTGCTGCTTTATGCATTACACATTATAAATGAGCTGACGCAGTACATTTAAGCCTGCATCTATAACCCAGATAAGAGCACCTACCAACAAACACATCAGTAAAACTGTAAGCGTGTTGTTAATAAGCTGCGACCTGCTGGGCCATATAACTTTTTTCAGCTCACTTCGTATATCTTTGAAAAACCTCACAAGTTTGTCTTTTGTATTTGCAGCCTTAGAAACCTTTACATCTTCAGCCATATAAACACATCTCCATTATCATAAATTTTGATCCTATCACTGTATTATAAAACTAATAACAATGACGTTAAACTTATTTTGTTTCCTTATGAGCAGTATGCTTACGGCAGAATCTACAATATTTCCTCATTTCAAGTCTGTCTGGGTCATTCTTTTTGTTCTTCATTGAATCGTAATTTCTTTGCTTGCATTCTCCACAAGCTAATGTAACTTTAACTCTCACCTTTCACACCTCCAGGACTTGTCTAAAAATTTATCTTAAAACTATATATTTTTGACATAAAAAAAAAGACTTACAAAGCGAAACAATCAATAATTTAACATAAATTTTACTAAAAGTCAAGTTATTTAAGAATATTTCCAAAAATTAATTTTATATTCAACCTGCTGTTCATTTATTTTCTTGGATTATTAGAGATTATATCTTTTTATTTCTTATATGATCTAAAAAGACTGTAAAGAGATATAATCTCTACAGTCTTTTTTTAATTTACTCTTCAATCAGTTCATTAATTGGAGCACCTGGAGGAACTATCGGGAACACCTTGTCATCCCTGTCTATTTCAAAGTTAATTACAACAGGAGTATCTTTTGACGAAAATGCCTTCTTAAGAGCCTTATCCACGTCTTCCTGCTTTGTAACATTTATTCCTATTGCTCCATATGCTTCTGCCAGTGCCACAAAATTTGTTCCTCTATCAATTGTGGTTGAAGAATACCTTCCGTCATAAAACAGATTCTGCCACTGTCTAACCATGCCAAGAACATGGTTGTTAAATATTGCTATTACTATAGGAAGCTTATATTCGACAGCTGTAGCCAACTCATTGCAATTCATTCTAAAGCTTCCGTCACCAGCTATATTTATAACCTTTTTATCCGGACGCCCAATCTGAGCACCTATACATGCCCCTAGACCAAAGCCCATTGTACCCAGCCCGCCGGATGATATGAACTTCCTTGGGGAAGTATATTTGTAAAACTGTGCCGCCCACATCTGATGCTGACCTACTTCGGTAGTTATTACAGCATCTCCCTTTGTGAGTTCGTATATTCTATCGACAATATAATGCGGTCTTAACTCTCCATCCTGCGGAAACTTTAATGGATATATCTTTTTCCACTCATCAATTCTTTTATTCCATTCGCTATATCCCTTTTTATCAATTTTTGCATTGATATGCTTCAATATCTTTCTTATATTGCCTACCAGAGGATAGTGTACAGTAACATTTTTACCTATCTCTGCAGGGTCTATGTCAATATGCATTATTTTTGCTTCAGGTGCAAACCTCTTCACATTACTTATAACTCTATCACTAAACCTTGCACCGATAGCTATGAATAAATCAGACTCCGAGACCGCAAGATTGGTTGTCTTGGCACCATGCATACCCACCATACCCATAAACAGTTCATCGGTACCCGGAAAGGAACCCATTCCCATCAGTGTTGTAGTGACGGGAATCTTGGCCTTATGTGCAAGCTCAAGCACCTCTTCATTGGCTCCAGCTATGGAAACACCGCCCCCTGAAAGTATTACAGGCCTTTTCGCTTTATTTATGACATCTACTGCTTCATCTATATCACTTTCACTTACCCCTATTGGTTGATCCTGAATCTTTCTTGGTGCTTTGGGTTCATATTCGGTTACGGCAGCTGTCACATCTTTGCAGATGTCTACCAGTACAGGTCCTGGTCTACCTTCCCTGGCAATATAGAAAGCTTCCCTTACAGCGTCTGCAAGCTTTGTTACATCCTTTACAATATAGTTGTGTTTTGTTATAGGCATCGTAATCCCTGTTATATCAACTTCCTGGAAAGAATCCTTCCCCAGAAGCGTTGTGGCAACCTGTCCTGTAATAGCAACCATGGGAACGGAGTCCATATATGCAGTTGCTATACCTGTAACCAGATTAGTAGCCCCAGGTCCTGATGTAGCAAGGCAAACACCAACTTTTCCTGTAGCTCTTGCATAGCCGTCGGCTGCGTGGGATGCACCCTGCTCATGTGATGTCAATATATGCCTTATATCATCCTTTGCCTTATATAGAGCGTCGTAAATATTCAGTACGGCTCCTCCAGGAAAACCGAAAATAGTATCCACGCCTTGTTCTTTCAAACACTCAATCAATATCTGTGAACCGTTAAGCTTCATCTACATTACCCCCATACTATGACTTAATTGCTCTTAAACACTGCTCCAGTACTTGCAGAAGACACCAGCTTTGCATACCTGCCAAGGTATCCTTTTGTTATCTTTGGCTGTGGAGCTTTCCAATCCTTCAATCTATCTTTTATCTCTCTGTCGGAAATCTCTATATTTAATTTGCCGTTAGGTATATCTATGCTTATGATATCTCCTTCTCTTACTACTGCTATAGGGCCTCCTTCCATAGCCTCAGGTGATGCATGACCAATTGAAGCCCCCCTTGTAGCACCGGAGAAACGACCATCAGTAATCAAAGCCACATATTTATCGAGTTCCATACCTGCGATTGCAGATGTTGGTCCAAGCATTTCTCTCATACCAGGTCCTCCTTTAGGACCCTCATAACGTATTATTACAACATCACCCTTGTTTATCCTACCGTTGTAAATAGCGTCTATAGCATCATCTTCCGCATCAAAAACCCTTGCAGGTCCTCTATGGACAAGCATTTCAGGGGCCACGGCAGAACGCTTGACAACAGCTCCATCAGGAACAAGATTACCTCTTAGTACTGCTATCCCTCCTGCTTCACTGTATGGATTGTCAATACTCCTTATAACTTCATAATCCAAGACTTTTGCTTTCTCTATATTACCACCAACTGTATTACCTGTAACTGTAATAAGATCAAGATTAAGCAAATTCTTTTTTGACAACTCCTTCATTACAGCCTGAACGCCTCCTGCAGCGTAGAGGTCCTGGACATGATGATGTCCTGCAGGAGCCAACTTGCAAAGGTTGGGGACCCTGCCGCTTATCTCATTTACTATATCCAGATTTATTTCAATACCTGCCTCATGAGCAATGGCTGGAAGATGAAGTATGGAATTGGTTGAACATCCAAGAGCCATATCAACAGTCAGCGCATTTTCAAAGGCCTTGTGGGTCAGTATGTCAGAAGGCTTGACATCCTTCTCTACCAGTTCCATTACCTTCATGCCTGCCATCTTGGCAAGACGTATTCTTTCTGCATATACAGCCGGAATCGTACCGTTACCCGGAAGTCCCAGCCCAAGTACTTCTGTAAGACAATTCATGGAGTTTGCAGTAAACATTCCCGAACATGACCCGCACCCTGGACACGCATGATCCTCAAAGTCGCAGACTTCTTCTTCTGTCATTTTACCTGCTTTATATGCGCCAACTGCTTCAAACATACTGTTTAGATCCAACTGCTTGCCGTTACGCTGAACGGACAGCATAGGGCCGCCGCTTATCACAATTGAAGGCACGTTTATTCTGGCTGCTGCCATCAACATACCGGGAACTATCTTGTCACAGTTGGGTATGAATACCATACCGTCAAAGCTGTGAGCCAGTCCCATTGCCTCACATGAGTCAGCTATAAGTTCTCTTGTCGGAAGTGAGTATTTCATTCCCATGTGTCCCATGGCTATACCGTCACAGACACCAATTGCTCCAAACTCCACCGGAGTCCCGCCGGCCATTCTGATACCCGCCTTTACGGCTTCTGCTATCTTATCCAAATGTATATGTCCCGGAATTATCTCACTTTTTGCATTAACAACACCTATCAAAGGTCTTGCAATTTCTTCATCAGTATACCCCATAGCCTTAAAAAGAGACCTGTGCGGAGCTCTCTCTATGCCCTTCTTCACAATATCACTTTTCATAAGGAAGACCTCACTTTCAATTTATATATTAATACATGATAACACTCGTACGCTAAAGCTGCAACATAACCAGCTATTACAGCAGTCTCCCGCCCAAATAGCTAGGGTACATTTATGACAATAGCCGGGAATACCCGGCTATTAACTGTTTATAAATTATTTTACTACTTATAAGGCTCAATTGTCCAGAGTTTTAACAAAAAAGCATAATTCGTTAATTATTTGTATGTGCTGTACAATATTCGTTAATCTATCAATGAAATGCTTTTCTACACTATATTGCCCTTTGGGAACATCCAGTCTACAATAAAATTGTTCTGGTAAAAGAACTTGGCAATAGCAGAGGTTTCAACAGCCTCAAAAAAGCCTTTAAATTGAGGCGAAGCATGAAACAGCATTAAAACTGCAAATATAATATAGACTGTAAGCAAACCCTCTAAAGCACCGAACGCGAACCCTCCAAGCTTATCCATTTGCTTGAAGACAGGCAGCTTTGCCACACCCTGCAGAACATATCTTAGGAATATAAGACCCACTCTTAGAATGACATACAGCAGTATCAAACTCATAATATCTATAATCATGTGAGCCAGCACATCACTGATTCCATCTACAACTTTGGAAACGTCCAGCAGTTTTGCCGCACCCTGCATTTTTTCAACCATATGTTTGATTACCATATCTTTCATAAAACCAGGCAGCTTAAGACCCTCAACAACAGCCTCCGCTGTTACTTTTGCACCTTCATTTGCCGCAGGAGACTGCATCTGCTGCTGAAGCATCAGATTTTTGTAAATTCCCGACTTTATATTCGTAAACATTTGTGTCCCTGCAAGGACCTTGGCAAGCAAAGGATAAAACTTAACGGAAGCTATTGCTGCAATGAAGAATGAAGCCAACCTAAACAATGAATAAATAAAACCTTTGGAAAGTCCAATCAGCCCAAACCCCAAGATAACTACAATGACAACGAGATCACTCCAGTTCATACTTACCCCCTTGTTTATTAACAATCTACTTCTTACTAGTGCCCCGTAACAGAATTCGTTTCTAGAAGCGGGGCACAAACATAGGAAGTGCACTAGTTAATTTCTACAGCTATAATACTATCCCTTGTAACTACCAAAACTTCTTTATTATTAAAAAACTGTACATCCTTTATCTCTGCCTTTGAATTATAATTTCCTATAAGCTTCCCGTTGGAATCTATAAAATAAACGTGACGTCCTGAACTCGCAGCAATAGTATTGTCATAAACCTTAATACTTTTAACCTCTTCTTTTATATGATAGTCCGCAACCTTCTTACCGTCACTATCCATAATCAAAACATCTGTCTTGTCTCCGCCAAAAACTCCTGTACTTTCCTCACTGCTAAGAGCTATAACAGGATATTTTCCTTTGACAATACCAGAGCTGTATATCTTACCCTTAACAATCCTGTGCCATTTTTCCTTCAAATCTTTTCCCAGAAGCACCACATCTGAATCACCCACAGCCAGTAGTACATCATCATTCAGGTACCATATTGAAGCAAATATACCCGTCTCTTTTGGTGGCCTTCCTGCCAGGACAGTCCCATAGATGTCTGTAATCTCGAGAACCGGCTTTATGTTTATACCCCCACTATCGATGCTGTTAATGAAAACCTTGTTGCCGGAAGGTGATACCATCGATGAAAGGATGAAATTTTCTGCCCGGCCTGCTGTAAAGTGGCTCATTCCCTGGCGATTAAACACTGTAACAGCTGCCCTGCACCTTTGCTCTTCATGAACCACCGAAACATAACCACTCTTACTTATATCTGCATTTATTATGTTATTATCCAGCTTCTTTTCCCATTTCTTATCCTTGCCGCTAAATACATAAATATCTTTTCCTCCTATGTCTGCCACCATCAAGTATGCCCCTGCTGACTTTATTAACGGTTTATTAAGCAGAACAGGAAAGGACCACTGCTCTTCGCCTTTTTTATCAAGGTACTTTATACTGTCCTTTGTACACTTTACAATATAGTTTTTATGTGTACCAAACACAGGATGCATATTTGCATCATACTTAATTTCATATGAGTTAATCTCATATTTGTCTTTTCCTTCTATGAAAAACTTGTTTTCTACCAGCTCTTTTAAACTTACACTCTTAAGGTCTATTCCTCGGCTGTTGAGGTAAGCTACAGCAGCAGTGCAGATTATAATGATTACCAGCACAAAAAAAAGAAAGATATTCATCCCGTTGGATGCTTGTTCTACCTTGGCATTTTTTTCAGGGAAACCCACTCTATTTCACCCCAGGCTCGTCTTTTGTATATTATTTATAGCTATTTTATCATATAAAATCACTTTTCACATCAATTATTCTTCTTATTTGCAAAAAAGTTGCCCCTTCTTCTCATGATTATGTTCCCCTTTAGCACTGCAGGTACAAGATTTAAGCCTTGCAGCAGTATCATAAATATCATAAACATACCCATGTACCCAAATATTGGATATATGGTTGAAATAAGTCCTGAAAACCCTATATTTGATAGAGGAATCGTAATGCTGCAGATCACCAGTATAACTATTTTCCTGCTTATTCTGACTTTGTTGCTGATTCTCTCAACAAATCCATATCCCGCAGTAACTGCAGATATGAACATGGCAAGAAGAAGCAAAAAAGTATAAAACTCTCCCAAGAGTGAACTGTATCTGTGCACTATACCAAGAACCGGAAGATCGTTGGATATTACATCAGGGTAGAACATATAAAGTGCAAAATTTAATATAATGGCAATTAAACTTAGCATAATACCTCCGAGTATCCCGCCAACTGCTGCTACTCTTCTGCTTTTAAGATATGGAAGCAAACTGCACATAACAACGACTGCAATAATACTGTTATAACTTACATAAAGCAGTGATGAGAAGAACCAGTTGTGGGTTATACCGGCAAGACTTCCTGTGGTGCCAAATACAGAGATATCTTTATTAATAATTATGTAAAGCCCTACGCCCAAAATGCCAAATATGAGTACAGGGGTCACAAAAGAGCTTAACGTTATAATACCCTTGATATCCGTCAAGAAAGCAATCATGCATGAAATTGCAACGAGAAGTACTGCACAATGTAAAGGTATATTAATCTTATCCGATACAATACTCCCTGCCCCTGCAACCATAATGCAAAGAACTGATGCCATAAAAAGCGTGACCATTATTTCCATAACCCAACCGAGAAACCATCCAACAGTTGGAAACAGAAACTCTTCATAGTTTCTTATTCTTTCCTTGTGTACTTTGCTTAAAACAATATAACCTATCAATGCAAACAATATACCTGCTAAAACAATACCATAAAAACCACCTTCATAGTATACCGAAAAAAACTGCATGATCTCCTGGCCTGAAGCAAATCCCGCACCAATAATAGTTGCCATATATATACACGCAACTTTAAAAATATCTCTAACTTCACTAAACAAAATAACAACTCCTAACATAGAATAATCGCCCATATAATTCTATGTTGGAGTTGTTTTACAAATTACAATTTGAGAACAACCTCTCAAAATTAAGTTTATCTGATATTGAATCTAATCTTTCTTCTCTAAAAGCTGCATCAACTTATCATATGCCTTTCTTGGACCCTCTGATGCATCAAAGGCATCTTTTTTTACTATCATACCTGTAAATTCACCGTTCTTCATGGCATAGTAGGTCTTATCATCCTTAGGTATAAACCCTATGGTAACCTTACCCGGAGCTCTGTTCAAGTGATACGTTATGGAGATTTCAGAAGTACCTGAAGGCACTGCTTCAGGCTGTATCTCACTGGCACTTATGCTTATAAGTGACCTGTAGTAAGCCCTAAACTCTGACTCCCCTTCTTTTCCTTTTTCCATCACGTCTTTTCCGTTAATATAAAATTTGTCTTTAGTCTTGTCACCTTCAGCCGTATCATCTTTAACCTTCTCCATCTTTAGTTTGATCACCTTTTGATCAATATTGACTTCTACATCTGTTACATCATCAATATTTGGTGCGTATACCAAGCCCTCTATCATCTCAATTAAAGGCATATCAAGAAAACCTAATGAATTGGGATTTATGGTAAATACTTCACTGGTACCTTCTACTATAGCGTAAGTTTCAGAGTTTTTTTCCTTCTCTGCTCCCATTAACACTTTAACTCTTTCATTGGCTGTAGCAGCTTCAAAAACATATAAAGGCTTATCCAGGCCGTACTTACTCAAGTCTTTTGCATCTTCTTCAATAAAGTTTGTAACACTTGCTCTGACAACAGACTCTAAAGCTGTATTTAGCCTCACCATATTGATATTTGTCTCTATGGGCTCAGTTAAAGCCCATCCTTTATCAGCCAATTTCTTAACTCTGAAAACCACTTTGCCATCTTTGTTCAAAGCAAACTCTGTTACGTCTGCCGACGTACCCTCCAACAAATATCTGTTCTTAAGATCATTTTTAGATGTCTTGAGAATAGTTCCGACAAAGTGGTCTATGGTATAAACAGTATTATTGTCCTTCTTCTTAATATAATAACCTTGTTTAGTAGGGGTCTCATCTCCTATTTCTACTGCAGCCACAGTGCCGTCAGAAATTTTTACCGATATGCCAACCGGCTTATCGAGACCATATTTATTCAAGTCTTTTGCATCCTCTTCTATAACCCTTTGAGCAAAGAGATCGGTTATATTTGAAGCTATACTATCAATCTGTACATTATCGAAATTAAACTTATTCTCGTTTGCCATCTCCCATTCCGTACCGTTCTTTTTAAAGACAAACCTTCCTTCACCAGTCTCAACAGTCAATTCCTGGACCGTTTCCTTATCAAGCTTTACAAGTTCTATTTTCCCTGTATCATCAGCTTTGGTACTAAACCTTGCACCAAGCAGGAAATATGCACCTATTAGAACGGCCAATACAGCTACAAGAATAATTACATTCCTGTACAATCTCATAGATGCCTCCTCCTTAACCAAATAATAATACCTAATGCAGCTACTAAAAGCGGTAACCCGAGAACTGTTGCTATTACAATTATTCTTGCATTAAATCCGCTAAGAGAAACTGAATCAACCGTTGAGCTTTTGGGAACTATGAATACATCATTGGATTTATCATGCATCCAATCCACAGATAACCCTAAAATCTGCATATTGTACTGCGAATAAGGATAATACTTCTCAAAAGCCTCATCAGTTATAAAGTAGCTGTTTCCTATTACTACAACCTTTGAAGTAATAGCGCTTTTATACTCCGCAGCAAGTGCTATATCAAGAGGTCCATGATTTTCCTCATCTTCGCCGCCTCCGAATGGCTGTCCTACAGCAGCTTCACTTGTAGTCAACAGAGGTAAAATGGTTAAAGGATCTTTGTCATTTCTAAGAGTTTTCAAGCTTCTTGATTCCGGCATAATAACCGTAAAACGACTTAAGTCCTGACCATTATTTATATCATGAGGTTTTACATCAGGTACTATATCGTAAGGTCTGTTTGCAACATGTCTTTGTGGATTATTTTCAATAACTTTGTCATAATTTAACGCAATGTTGTATTCAGCCAGAACACTTTCAAACTGGGTGAACTTCTTGTCGGAATTATCAGGATCAAACAAGAATACCGCATTACCGCCATTCTTTAGATATTCACTTATTTTATTTTTTTCATCTACTGAAAGGTCTGTCTTTGGGGATGCAGAAATTAAGATGTTTGCATCCTCCGGCACCTTGTTTTCAACAGTAAGGTTAACTTTCTTTACTGTATAGTTATTGTTTTCCAACACCTTCTTAAGGTTTGTGTAGTCTTTCTCAAGACTTCCTGCATTCGGACCCTCAAGGAAATATATTGTTGGAGTTTTATCACTTGTAACGTACTTAATTGCACCTGTGACAGCCTGTTCACCTAAAAACATCTGTGGTCCGTAATAATCCTGCTGAAAAATATCAGGTGCAGTAATTTTTCTAACCTTACTTCCGCTCTTTACTATAATTTCATCTCTTTTAAGTGCCATTGTCCCCTCTTTATCAAAATCCCTTACAACATTAGGATTTTTGTCGGGATCAATATAACTCACTTTTACCTTATCATACTTATCATACTTATCCAGAAATTCTACAACCAAAAATCCAGCGTCCATTTCTTCTATTGTATCTCTATCACTAAGCATTATAATTTCGACATCTTTGTCAAGATTTTTGAGTATGGTTTTGGTTTGATCTCCTATCGAATACATCTTATTCGGTGTCATATCCCATTTCACATTAACCTTCTCTGCTATAAAATTAACGGCTAGCGTTATTCCAATAACTAATACTGCCATAAATAAGGCAATGGTACTGTATTTAAAATTCTTACTTCCTAAAAACCCAAAAATATTCTTCATGTTTATCACCCCTGACTCCAGCGCCTTTTTTCTATAACAATCATTGCTAAAGCAATCAGTACCCCTGTAACACTTAAAAAGAAAATAAAATCCTTTAAGTTAAATATACCTTGTACAAACTGCTTGAACCTTTCATATAAAGATAGTCTCTCTATAAACTGAAACAAAAGCCCGTTCAATATTTCTTTAAACAAAAACTTTATACTGTCTATAAGCAGAATAAAGAATAAACCAACAGTACCTAACACAGCAGCAATTATCTGATTCTCCGTAATAGATGAAGTAAAAAGCCCAAAAGCTACAAACGAAGCTCCAATAAGTATATACCCTATATAGCTCGAAACTGCAGTTATTACGTTTATATTACCTGTAAAAGATACAACAATAGGATAGATTACGGTTAAAGCTGTCATCGTCAAAAACACTGTAAGTGCCGCAAGGTATTTACCAATTACTATTCCACCTACATTTACAGGTGAAGTCATCAATAGAACCTCCGTCCCACTCTTTCTTTCTTCTGCAAAGATTCTCATGGTAAGTATAGGAATTAGCATAACAAGCCAAAAGCTCATAAAGTAAAGTCGAGCACCGAATAAAAATTGGGTTGACCCCTGCGGTGACATAATATCGTTTAGAAAAAATATTGAAAATACGAACATATAAATCCCGGATAAAACATATGCTAAAGGGGAATAAAAATAGGTACGAAGCTCCCTTTTATAAACCGACAACATATTATTCAACCTCCTGTTCTTCCACTGTGGTTACCTCTTCCGCAGTTTCCTGCGGCGAATCCTTCTTGTCAACCACTGCCACATTTTTATCCTTTGAAGTAAGCTGCAGGAATATATCTTCCAGTGACATTCCTGTAGACTTCAGCTCCAGTATAGGATAGCCAAGCTTTGCAAGAGCAAAGAATATTGGCCTTCTAACATCTAAATCCTTATCGGAATCTACTATATATTCAAAAACATCATCCTCTTTCTGTCCCATTACATCCGCACGTTTGACACCGTAAACGGTCTTTAATGTATCGAGTACAGAGCTCTTCGGTCCGGCAATTTTAATGGAGAAGCTGGTTGACTTACCCATGTTTTTAGAGAGGTTTTCAGGTGTGTCTATAGCAACTATCCGTCCCTTGTTTATTATAACAACACGTTCGCAAACAGCACTTACTTCCTGAAGTATATGAGAACTGAATATTATTGTATGTTCCTTCCCCAGATCCTTAATCAGCTTTCTGAATTCTATGATCTGATTGGGGTCAAGCCCAACCGTAGGCTCGTCCAAAATAAGAACATCAGGATTCCCAATAAGAGCCTGGGCAACGCCAACCCTTTGCTTATATCCTTTTGACAGATTTTTAATAAGCCTTTTCCTGACATCAGTAACCTTTACCAGATCCATAATATTGGATATATGGCTTTTCTTGTTTTTGCTTTCAACCTTCTTTAAATCGCTGACAAAGCTTAGGTACTCCTGAACTGTCATGTCGGTATAAAGCGGCGGAATTTCAGGCAAATACCCGATACGCTTTTTAACTTCCTTAGGCTCCTGTGCTATGTCATAGCCACATACCTTTACAGTCCCGTCAGTAGAAGGTAAATATCCTGTTATCATGTTCATGGTAGTAGACTTACCCGCTCCGTTCGGCCCCAGAAAGCCAAGTATTTCTCCTTTTTCAACCGTAAAATTCAGGCTGTCAACAGCTTTTATTTGACCATAATGCTTAGTCAAATTCTGTATTTCAATCATCTGGTTTCTCCCCTCCCGTTTGTTATATCCTAAAACGACAAAACACAATTCTATTATCTTAAATTTATTTTAATAAATTGTGAACAAATTGTAACTAATCGTAAAAATTTAGATGAAACCTACCTGCGACGAAAAATCCATCCGAGTATAAGTCAAGTTCAAAAAAGTTAGAGAAAGTGTCTATATTAGCTGACATTATTATTAAATCAGCTGCTGATACGAAGATATTGCTTATTTGAGCCTGACCTTGTCTAAACTAAATTGTATAACCAGGCACTAGCATATTATATAGCTTTTTGAGTTTCTTTTCAAGTTTTATTTGCCCTTCAGTTCTCCCATATACTAATAAACTCTAATGCCCTGTACGAAAAACACCGGCTAATGTGGTTTCCTTTTAAAAAGAGTACCTCATCAACCGGTGCTTAATATTTTCAGCCTGAAGCTTGACTTATTCTATATTTTTTACCATTACCGGCACAAGACTTCTATCTGTAGCTCCAATACCTAATGCTCCATTGTTATTGCTTCCCCAGGATACCAAGGTACCATCATCTTTTAAGGCTACCCCGTATTCTTCACCTGCTTCAATCACTTTTATACCTGTAAGACCTTTGACCTCTACAGGAGTATGCCTATTTATAGTTGTACCATCACACAACTGCCCATAATCATTTCTGCCAAATGTCCATATTGTTCCATCCTCTTTGAAAGCTATTGTGTGGTCCGTACCTGCCTCTATAGCTTTTATTCCGGTCAGTCCTTCTACCTGTATCGGTCTTAAACTTCTAAGCGTTGTACCGTTTCCTAACTGACCAAAGGTATTTTTTCCCCAGATCCATACGGTACCATCCGCCTTTAGTGCTACTGTATGAGCATCTCCAGCATCAATAGCTACAACATTCTCCAGCCCCTCTATTTTACGCGGCTCCAGATTGTAGTTTGTGGTTCCGTCACCTAACTCGCCGTAAAAGTTACCTCCCCATGTCCATACGGTTCCGTCATCCTTTAACGCTACCGAATGAATTCTTCCTGCAGCAACATCAACTATTCCTGTCAGATACTTTGCCTGCATTATCTTGTAAAAACTATAATCAAATACATTATGGTGTATTAATGTTCCATTTCCCATTTGTCCCCACACGTTATCTCCCCAGGACCATACAGTTCCATCCTCTCTAACTGATACCACGTGTCCTACTCCTACATCTGCCGATTTCACGTTAGTAAGATCCTTTACTTCATAAGAAAGGTAAACCTGAGTACTGCCGGTAGAGTCTTTTATGGTAGGAAGCGAGTATATCCATACAGTACCGTCATCCCTCATAAGCAAGGTACGGTTAAAGCCTGCTACCACATCTTTAATTCCAGTTTTAGAAATCTGGAATGGAACACTACAAATTTTACTTGTTGTACCAACAGAGGCCCCGGTATTGTCTACCAACTGAAGATTGTCATTATTTCCCCATGCCCATACAGTACCATCTTCCTTTACAGCCATCATATGTTTTACCCCGGATACTATCTTTTTCACACCTGAAAGTGATGGTATGCTTACAGGTACAGTAGTATAATCCGCTGTCCCGTTTCCTAACTGTCCGTATTTGTTATTACCCCATGCCCACAGCGTACCATCCTCTCTTAACGCTGAAACATGGTTCTCTCCAACGGATATTGCTTTTACGGAAGCCACACCGGCTATCATTGTTGGAAAATATTTAGCTTCATTTGTACCGTCTCCCAGTACACCGTTTGTGTTTATTCCCCAGGTCCACACAGTACCGTCGTTTTTAACAACTGCCATATGGAAATTTTCTATGCCCACGGCCTTAATATCCGATAGTTCTTCCATCCGCTTAGGTGTACTGTGGTTTAAGAAGAATAAATTGTCCCCCATCATACCTGAACCGTTATCTCCCCAAACCCATACTGTTCCGTCTTCCTTAATGGCTGCAGAAACATTCATGCCTGCTGCTATGGATTTTATTCCGGTAAAACCGTTTAATTGCACCGGAGTGGATGTATTTACATATAAAGAATCGTTTCCAAGCTGCCCCTGTGAATCAGACCCCCAGGCCCATACTGTTTTATCCGCTTTTAATGCCAACATGTGTTCATGTCCCGCTGCTAACGCTATCACTCCAGTGAGGCCGGTTACTGCTGCAGGTGTACCGCTGCTTACTGTGGTGCCGTTGCCCAGCTGACCCAGGTTGTTGTTTCCCCATGCATAGACACTGCCATCTTCTTTTACTGCAGCTGAAAAGGTGCTTCCGGCTGTTATTGCTTTTATTCCGGATAAGCTGCTAATTTGAACAGGGGTAAATCTATCAATATTTGTTCCATCCCCCAGTTGCTTGTGATAATTGTCTCCCCAGGTCCAAACTGTACCGTCTTCCTTCAGTGCTATAGAATGTTCTTTTCCTGCTGCGACTGCTACTACTCCCGTAAGCTCGCTTAGCTTTACAGGTACAGTCTTGCCTGATGTTTCACCAAGTCCCAGCTGTCCGTTATAATTGCTTCCCCAGACCCATACTGTTCCATCGGCCTTTAAACCAATTGTATGAAATGCTCCGCAGTCAACCTGTACAAAGCCGTTTACGTTCACTGTTTCTTTAGGAAATTTATCGATAATACGAAGAGTATACTTTTTAATTAGGGAATAGTCTGTTGAATTGATAAATGTATCGTCGTTGACATCTGCTGCCCACAGGTCATCAGCAACAGGAAAATCAACAATAATTTTAAGTATGTACCTTTTGACTAGCGTAAGATCGGTTGAGTTTACTGAACCATCTCCATTAAGATCACCAACTTTTCCAGCTGATGCAGCTGCTACTTGCTGGCTTGTACTTTCGAAAATCTGAGCTGTGCCCTCTGCTAAAGCCGTGTTAAACATAATTATGGCAAGCAGACACGCAAAAACCAATACTGAAACAGACTTTTTTAACATACACTTTCCTCCCCAAAATAATGCGGTTATCTTTTTACGTAAATAAAATAGAAAAATATAACTTTATAATAACACTAAAATAATGGAATTGCAATTTTAATCGTTTACCGTCATTTGTCATCATAAAGTCTTATTATAAAGTTTTGATAAATAGAAAGCAGTTTTTACTAAATGCTAAATTTTCGTATTGTTCTTAGGAAAACTTTAACACTACTTTTCATGTAATAAATGCCGATATTAATGCTGAAAGTTCAGTTCTTAACTATCTAATTATAAATAACAAACTATAGAACCAAATAAGAAAGTGGCTTGAATAATTTTAAGGGGTAACAAAATATGGATGTTTGGTTTCTTTTTTTACACATATCAACTCTGCTTATCATCTTTTTATTATTACACATATTAAAAGTGCATAGAAAGGAACCTCTACACATTATCTTTTCTTTAAAAATATTATGTATACTTATATGGAGTGCAGGACGTTTATTGGAAAAATACTTCAGCATATTTACAGGAACTACTATCACAGCATTCGTATATATATCCTTTATCGGAATTATATTTTTGCCCTTGTGTCTGTTATTCACAGGCATACTGCTCGTTGGAAAAAAGATAAGTTATAGATATTTACTTCTTGGCATACCTCAAATTATTTCTATTTTTCTGCTTTTTACAAATGAGTATCATACACTCTTTATTGCAAAATACTCAGAATATAATGCAAATGCCGTGTATGGCAGTTATTTTTATATTCACAGCTTGATATCATATGTATATATTGGTATAGGGCTGTATTTCCTAATATATTTTACCGTAAGAAATTCCGGTTTCTTTTCCAGGCAAACACTAATTATTCTGCTTGGAATAACAGTTTCACTAGCAGTAAATATCTGCAGCACCTTGAAACTCATAGAATTACCCTATACCTCTACTCCTGTATCTTTCTCTTTCGCCATATTATGTTTTTATATTTCTATTGTTAAATTTGACTTCTTTAATCTGGTTCCACTGGCAATACAGAATATTGTAAATGAAATATCTGATTGCTTTATCGTTGTTAGCCCCGAAAATAAGATCATCGACTATAACGAACCTCTAAATAGGGTGTTTGGCGCTATCGTGAATTTTAAAAGAAACATTTGCCTAAATGATATAAAAACAAATCACAAGAGTGCTTTACCTTATATACAGATGCTGGCTGGGTTTATAGATAGATCACATGCTGAAAAAAAAACTTTTCTTGTTGAAGAACATATCGAAGCAGAAGATATTTTTGATAAATATTTCTCAATTGAGGTTACACCTATTATAAAAAAAGAAGTAAATAAGGGAACTATTATACTTTTTAAAGATGTCACAGAGTTAAAAAAAGCTCAAAATCAACTGATGGCAAAAGAGAAGCTTGCATCACTTGGTCAATTAACCGGTGGAATAGCACATAGCTTAAAAACTCCAATTGCCAGCATGGGAGACATTATCGAGATATTGGATAGATATATAAATGAATACAGTGAATCTGTAGATAATCAATGGGTTACAAAAGAAGATCATCATGAAATTGCAGGTGATATGAAAAGTTGTTTATCCGAAATGAGACTAGTTATCAAATATATGAGTGAAGTAATTAACACTGTAAAAAATTATTCAACAGATACAGCTGTAGCTTTCAGCAGTCATTTTACAGTTAAGGATTTAAAAGATACTATCTATGTACTTCTTAATCATGAGCTAAAAAGACATAATTGCAAGCTTAGTTTCAACTCAAGGGTTTCAGAGGATATAGTAATCAGCGGAGATATCAGGAATATGATACAGGTAATTAATGTATTGATATCTAATGCTATTGAGTCTTATAACAATTCTGAGAATGGAATTGTAGAGCTTTCAGTTAATCATGATGTGCAAAATAATATCATAATATCGGTAAAAGACAATGGAAGCGGCATTCCCAATGATATACAGAATAAAATATTTAACAAAATGTGTACCACGAAAGGCAATAAAGGTACAGGTATAGGGTTATATATCTCAAAAAACATAATCGAGGGACAGTTTAAAGGAAAACTTACTTTTGAATCCAAGGAAGGCAAAGGCTCTGCCTTTTATATTGCCATCCCCGGTACTTTGTAACACACATTAAATTGGATGCTTTAAGTGTGTTACAGGTGTACTTGTCTGGTTTTGCGGTCGTCATACCGGTAGTTTTATGCTTTACTGGCCATCAGGAAAATATAAATGAAGGGAGTGTAACTTCATCATGAGAATAAACTACAGTCAGAAAACCAGTGGATTTAAAATTTTAATGTTAGATGACGATGCCCAATTTGTCAAGAATAAAGTTCAGGTACTGAAGGGCTACGGATATGATATTGAAGGTGAAACCTGTGTCTTTAAAGCACTGGAAAAACTTAAAACTTCCGGCTACGACCTTCTGCTGCTGGATTATCTCATGGATGAGATGAGAGGTGATATGGTTGTTGAAGAGATACGGAAATTCAACCAAGAATTATTTATATTATTATTGACCGGATATGCAGAATCACCCCCACTGGAAATTATGGAGCGCTTAGACATCAC
>JBMOLK010000305.1:0-4299 GCA_049325575.1 Bacillota bacterium
AATTTTGAGTTAAACGATAAGTTAGGGCTTTATCTGATACAGTTATTGTTCCAGTGGCAGTCAATACTTGATTGCTAACAACTGTATTCCCTCCCCAGTTTCCTATTACATCAAAGGTTCTTTGTGGTGTAGTTGTCTTAATGCCAACTTTTTCTGTAGAAGGATTAACAAAGAAAGTTGAACTGCTTTCAGAATAGTTTGAAGTTTCTTGGCTACCAGGTGTTCCAATAGTAGGCTCAGGAGAAATATATTTTCGGACATAAGTATAATCGTAATAAAGCGAGTTTGTTTCCTGTTCTTGCATTGCCAACCGATGATTATTGTCAGCAAATGTAGTATCATCTTCCTGTTGAGCTCCATTTATATATAAAGTATATCCACTTCCTGCTTTTAATTTTATTTCCAAGTTATACCAAGTATTTAGGGTATATGTTGCAGAAAGAGAAAGATAGGCATTATCCCTAAATCTATACCAATTGGAACCACCACCTGATGGGTCAAAAGATATTCCTTCTTGATAATACAGTGGCTGCTGGGAGTATCCCGTCATATTATTAGCGATTGAAAATTTTATTTTCCAGAATAGCATATATGCCTGGCTTGTTCTATCAAATGTTGTTACGCTTGTAACACCATTAGCATTCCAGGAACCTGATCCTACAATTTTCAGATTTCCTTCTGATATACTAACATTACCTGTAACATTCCATTTTGAAGTATTTATATTCGAATCAGAAAAATCATCGGCAAATACAAAGGTATCAGAGATATTGCTTTTCAAACTTGCTCCTGCTTTTCCATAATGCATCCTAATATTTACTGTATCAGGGGATGCAGGAATATCTGGTATTTTTACCCAGAATATAGCAGATGTAGAGGCAGTATAACTTTCCCTCCATTGAGAAAGAGGATTATTTGAAGCATCAGTAAACCTAATATCGGAAAAATCAGCGTTCATTTCAGCAATATAGGATACAGTAATTTTTACTTGATAGTTCGCTTGAGCTCCTGCTGTTGAGCCAGTTATGGTAATTGTTTTGTAGTAAGACCAAGAAAGAAAACCAACAATATTTATATTCCCATTAACAGTTAAAATATTAGTAGTATCAGCTGCTATTCCTAATCCTAATTTGGCGAATTGTGGTGTTGCTGTAATATGAAGATTTTGTGGTGTAGAAAGAATAATTGAACCTACTTCTTGAACTACATTGATTTGATTTGCTGTTCCTGATAATGTTTTATATTCTAATCCCGTTACTCCAGCATTAACCCCTAGTAATTGATTAGCCGTGCCAATTGCTGATAAACCTGTTCCCCCATTAGCTATTGTTACAGGAGTAGTAAGCGATATAGTTCTATCAGCTTGTAAATTCCCTCCTCCTGTTAATCCTGTTCCTGCAATAATTTGTCTTGTATCTCTTACAATATTTGTTGGAATATCCCCATCAACAAGAGCATTCCAAACATACCCTGTTGCAGTTGAATTTACTTTAAGAAAATTCCCTGCACTTCCAATTGGGATTTCTCCAAAGGAAGTTGCTGTGCTTAAAAAAGGAATACAAAGAGATGTCCAGGATGTTTTTCCTGTCCCACCTTGTGAAACAGACACACCAGTAAGACCTGTTGTCTCACCTGTTGGGACTATTGTCCATTGCTCATTAGTCATTTATACTGTAAAATTACTTTTAGGAAGAATAATAGAACCGCTAGAGACCTCCTTTTTCTCCGCCGTTCTTAATCCTTCCAATGCTTCTTTAAAAAGACTTTTCCATAAAACAATTCTTTCATCATTCATCAAAATTGGCTCTAATTCGCATAATGCTCCATAAATTAAGATTTCTGAAGCATAATCAGTAAGATAATTTGTATCAGTTGTTTCAGTTAAAGTTGGCGAATACCTATAAATTAGTAAATCAAATGAATATTCCTTATCAGGAGCAGGATAAACTAAAAATTCTTTCTGGTTTGGCAAATGACAAAAGTATTCAGGTAGTCCTGTTTTATTATCTTTCATTACGATTCTTTCATCTTCCCTGATTAAGCTATAATAAGTATCCCCGCTTTTTACCTTAAAATGAATAAGTTCTTTATAGGGAGCAGATATAAAAGTAGCTCCGACATAATATCCCATTGGGACAGTAATATAGGCATCAGAAGTTGAGGCAGTGGCTCTTACTTGCATATAATTGAAATTATATTGCCTTTCAAGCTTTCTTTGAGCTATATTGATAGCATCTTTTATCTTGTCAGATAAATCTGTTCGATTAAGATAATCAGCTACTCTACTCTGAATGTCTCCAAAATTCATTTTAATCTATCTCTTTTTTAGGTCTTCCTTTTTTGACTTCTTTATCTTCTTCGTCTTTCTTTTTTATAAGAAACTCTTTCCCTACCTTATAATTAGGATAATTTTCTTTTACAAAATTTGCAAAATGAGCAGGGATAATAAAAGTCTTGCCATCATCTTGTAAAGGCTCTCCACATAAAGAAGTTCTATCATCTGGAACTTCCTTTACTACTTTAACTCTTAATCTCCTTTCAAAATCTTCTCTTACATCTGCCATTTTTTCACCTCCTTTAAATCAATATTTTTTTAGTTGTTTTATATTCTGGATGATATTTTTCTAACATTGTCAATATATCTTGTGAATCTCCAGTTAACCCTAATTTTTCCCATTCTGACCATACTGATGGAGGAATCCTTCCTGCAAGTTTCATTTCTTTCCCCACCTTCCATATTTCATCAGTATTCTTTCTATCTTCATAATTAGCCTTTAGAATATCTGAAATATCTTCTCCATATCTAAAGATTATCTTATCTCCTTCAACTTTTACACTTAAAAGCTTCAATTTCTTAATCCTTGCTTTTTAAAACTATATCTACACTAAAAGTAAAACTAGGTGTCGTTCCTGCAATTGTATATTTAACTCTTAAATATCCACCTATTCCAGTTAATCTCAAACTATCTTTTCCTGTTGCTGTCTTTTGGGAAAAAGATGTATGAGAATACCATTCACTATTGTCTGGTGAATACTCTACAGTTATATCTAAAGTTGGTGTCGTTCCAGAAACTGCAGTAATATTCAAGAAAATTTGGGCTTCTAAATGGTCAGAACAACAAAGAGAATAAGAAGTTCCAGAAGTTGTTCTTGCCAATAAAGGTAATATAGGTTCTTTTATCATCTCAATCTATTTTTGATGAAGGGGGAGGCTCGTCAGCCTCACCCTCCATTATCTCTCTAATTACTATTAACTAGTTGTTAAATTAGTAATTCTCCCATTTGCCTTCTCTGCCCTGGCTTCCAGAGTATGTTCTATTGTTATGTCAAAGATACGGCTGTCTCCTGTTTTCGCTAGCTCTGTTCTGGCTACGGGGTCAAGAGTTGCCTTTTTCCAGTAGTTTAAATCTAAAATTACCACTACATCAGTAGGCATTATTCTGTGAGGCTTAATGGTTAATGAATAAAAATCATTCACATAAACATCAACAGTTGCCTCCAGCTTTTTATTTTCTACTATTGTTCGGTAGTTTCCAGACCCGGCAAACTCACTGAATTTTCGTTTTTGAAAAGCTCCACAGAATACTATATTAGGATTTCCTCCCTCTACAAAAATATTCTGGCAAACTCCCTTTACGATAGATTCAGTAAGAGCACGAGCTGTTCCTCCTGTTATTGTTCCATCTGCATTAAGGGTAGCATCTGAAGCTTTATCCAAATTGGAAGTAATCCAATTTAATGCTCCCCTCATCTTTCTTGCCGTAGTTGCATTCCCATCAACCTTTACTTCCCTCAAAAAGGCATACTCTATATCCTTGGCAAGCTCTTGTGCAGCTTTAGTTGTCTGATGAGCAATTTCATCCTTCCTTCCTGCTGAAACAACTTTTTCCATTGTTCTGGAAATTCTAAAGGTCTTGGCTTGTATTTGAGTGTTATTACTTTCTCGCACTGTAGGTGTTACTGCTGATGCAGGTCTGTCATCTCCTTCTAATTGTGCATTAGAAGCAGCTGCAGCTAAGCTATCTTTTTGCCATTCGTGTTTTGTGTTGGTTGCCTTAACCTCTCCAATTGCAGAATAAAATTGGGTATCAACAGGGGAGATGTTTGTAATTACATCAGACAAATCTTCCCTTATCCCTACTGCCTCATATGTTTTATATGTGTTTGTTGGTATGCTCATTATTATTTACCTCCTTTAGCTGAAATATAAGCAGCCCAGTCTTCTTCTGTTCCGCTTTGTTTTGCTTTTTCTAAAAGAGATGTTAAATTTTTTGATTGTTCGCTAACAATCCCAGCAGG
>JBMOLK010000306.1:0-4266 GCA_049325575.1 Bacillota bacterium
TTTTCCATTCTCTTTCGAGATTTAAATCCCTGGTAGCCATTAAAAAACCTCCTGTCTGATATTTATTATTTCTAATAATATCAAGCATAGGAGGTTTTTACACTACGGTATGTGTTCCATCGCTTACGCAAGAATTCACAATATTCTTACAGTTTGCAATATCATGTTGTCTTCTGTAGCTACTGATATTTTGGGTAAATCTGGTATGAACATTATTAAAGCTATCCTTGATAATACTCCTTTTGATGAGGATGTTCTATGAGAACTTGTGTTGGGTAAAATACGTGAAAAAATTCCGTACCTTGTCAAAGCTCTTTAAGGTTCACTCACTTATGTTCAGGCTGAAAAACTTAAAATTGCTCTTGATAATTATGAAAACTTTAATAAAAAATTGCTCAATTTGAGTCATTGATATTAGAAAAATCTGAACCATATAAATCTGTGGTTGAACTTATTTGTACTTGTTTTGCTATTCAAAAGACTTCTGCTTGTGTTATTCTTGCTGAAATCGGTAATAACATGACCAAATTACATTCTGATTCACACCTTTGTTCTTGGGCTGATCTTTGTCCAGTAAACAATGAAACTGGTGGTAAAAGGCGTTCGGCAAAAACTAAAAAAGGAAACAGGTACTTAAAAACTGTACTTACTCAATGTGCTAATGCTGTTGCTAAAAGTACTAAGGAATCAAGGCTCGTAGCAAGATTTAAATCTATAAAGGCTAGGAGAGGTCACAACAAAGCTATTACTGCCATCTGTAGAAGTATTCTGATTGCCATATATCATATGTTTCTAAACAATGAGCCGTATAAGAAGTTCTCTTTAAAAACTCCTATTACTAAAACCAATGTTGTTCTGCCAGAAACAACAGAAGTTACTAAATCTAAGGTAAATAGAGTTAAAAAACCTAAATTAAAGAATGACTCAACCTGACCTCTATCGCTTGATTAATAATAAAGAATCTACCCATAATTTGTTAATTCATGGGCCTATTTAGTGTTGCCTTTTTTTACATGTAAGGATTAACTTTTGGGCCTTTTTTCTTTTTCAAACGTCCGGCATGGAAGAAGTTCCAGAGCCGGACCCTGTTAGAAAGACCCGTGTGCGTGCTTGCACCGGCGATGAAATTTGGTGCGGCATACTACATGTTCCTTCTGCAGAGAATTCACTTCATGACCTTCTTAACCGCACCTTTACTTCCATGCATTGTTAGAAGATGTGCCCCTTAAAAACGAAGGCTCCAAAGTTATTCCCTAACAATCTTCAATTTTGTTAAGAATCATTTCACCTTTACTAAAAAGTATTGAAGTATCAAATTGTCTAATAATATTAAGACCTAAAACACCTAATGAAAAACTAGCTTCCGGAAACGTATGTGCATATACCTGTACATCTTCCAAAACATAATTCCCAATCTTAAATTTCTTCAAAATGATAGGCTCAACATATTCCACACTACTTGCAGTAATAATTCTTGTCTTCTCAACGCCTTCAAAACTATATCCCAATAAAAAAAGAATATCTTTTGAAATAACCGTATTTGAAGCACCTGTATCATAAGTAATTAACATGTTTTCAAATTTAGCCATTCTGATATTCCATAAATATACATTAACCATCATTAAATTCGATGCAAAATCAAATTTTATCCTGTTCATAAAAGTACGTTAACTCCTTCTGGTATTTTCCCTGCATATCTTATAGAAATCATAGAAGGACTATCTTTGTATTTATTCATATTTCTAAATATTTCATCCCTACTTTTGCTATGAAGTACAACTTCACCTTCTATTAAATTGCCATCTTCATCAACGTTACAATTGATTAAGAAAACCCATTCACCATTAAACTTTGTATTTATTTCGTGTATACTTTCCACCATAATTATCACCTCAAATTTTAAGTGCCTATAATTATATTATAAATTATTTAGATGGTACTTATCAATAAACTGTGCAAAAACGCCAGAAACTCTTTATATTTAGAGGCATTTCGTACAACGTGTACATGCCCGATGCCGTTTGAGCCGGACCCCATAGGAAAACCCCTTGGCGGCACTCCGTGCCCGACGAATCGATATGGCAGGATGACCTCTGGGATGACCCGCGTTAGCTTTTCTTCCTGATGGGCCCTTGTATGAGTGCTTTGTTGGACGAAGTGTGGCGGGCCCGCGAAGCCAGAGCCGCATGGACGCGGTGCCTTTAATATCTTCTTTCCACGCCAACTGTAGCTTTTTTTATAACTAGTGTACCTAAAATTATATCATATATGGTTTGTCTTCTGTTATTGAAAGCCATCATTATAAATCCGAAGAAAGAAATAATAAAAACTGTGGCTAATACACACACTACTAAACCTAATCCACGCTCTTGTATATTCTTAAATCCATAAAAAACACAGGTTAAATTTAATATAAATAGTATCATTTTAAAACAATATCTTACTGTAGACTTTCCAAGTGAAATTCTATTACCGTTTAAATCAACAACTTTAATTCTCATAACCATTTTTCCTATTGTAGATTGAAACTTTGATTTTTCAAAAGTAGCAAAGTATATCCACGTTCCAATAATAAGTGGCAACCAAACATAACCCACGATTAGCATTAATGGGACTGTTTTATCTACTAATAAACCTGCTTCAGAATATCCTAGATACTCTAAAATTTTTGATATTAAGAAAGCAAAAGGTAATGCAGATAAGTATAATATGAGTAAATCAATTATAAATGCCAATAATCGTCTAAAAAATCCTGAATACAAATTAACACATCCCCTTTTGTCCATAGCTTATATGCAGTTCTCGCGCACCAAGGATGGTGCGCATAAAACCGCCACATTTCGTCCAACGTGTACATGCCCGATGCCGTTTGAGCCGGACCCCAGAGAACAGCCCGTAAGAGCCGCTACGCGACCGGCGAAACGGTGTGGTGCGGAACTTCTACATGTACTACCCTCGAAGCCATTCTTCCTCACTTTCTATCCGCACCTTTACGGGCATGTGTTGATATCTGAAGGGTCTATGCACTGACTTCTAGTTTGTACTACCCCAATAAACACCCTGGGAAATCTCTATGTGACATATCAACTGCATACCAAGTAGATACATCATCTGGTTTCTTAGGTGCCCATGCAACAACAAAATGAACTTGACAAATCTGATTAAGAAAAACTCTTTCAATTGGTACTAATAGCCCTGTAGTAGTACACTCCACCAAAGCCAATGGATCAACACTTGAATTTAACATTGCTGGCATCATGTCGTTGTACATTGCACGTGAGTAAAGCATTTCACCATCTTGTGTACCAATAGAAACTACATAATTATCATTCTCCCATGTCTGTGCCTCAAGATGTTCACCACTATCCGGTCCACCATCTGTCCATAAATAATCAGAACACCAATTAGCCGAAAATTCACATGCAAGCTCCTTATCACGAAGTATGGTTCTATAGATAGCTGCTCGACAACCTTCTACCTGCATGTTATCCGGCAAATGCAACCTAGGACTGCAGATTAGTAACTCAACATCAAAACCATCTGAATACCATCCAAAAACGTAATCTCCTTTATTATTAGTAAATGCAGACGAAAAATCAGCTAAATCTGTTTTACCAAGCTTTAAACTAAAACATACCTTGCCTAATGGTGTAACTACCCGGTTTTGAGGCCCGGTACAAGGACTAAAATCTTTTAAATCAAAAACTTTCATTTCGCACCTCTCTTACCTAGACCTTTCAGATATCGTCTCAGGTATGCGACGGTCCTAAATCGGACCCACGTAGCCCTTCTCCTTGGCGGAACTTATTCCCGATGAAGGACTGTGGTGCGGCATACTACGTGAGATGACATGCAAAGACATTCTGCATGTTCTTTCTAGTCCGCATCCTCGCGAATACCCTTTGTTGAACTAAACCGCTTGCAGCGGTGGCTTATTAACATTCAAATATACTACAACAATTTTACCACACTTTTCCTTAGAATTGAATCAAATATATTTTAAGGAAGGTGTTTGACCATAACAAATAACCAAGCATTTAAGAAAATGAAACAATTGATGGAGTTAAGGGGTTTTGCTCCATCAACACAAAAAACTTACATGATGCACTTAAGGCATTTCACAAGCCATTTCTCTCTCCAATTTAGTGATATGAACTATGACCATGTAAGAGACTTTTTGCAACATGCAATCAATATAAGAAAACTTAGCAGTGAGTACGTTAATTCCTGCTACAGTGCCATCAAGTTCCTTTATGAAGCTGTTTT
>JBMOLK010000307.1:0-35617 GCA_049325575.1 Bacillota bacterium
ATGGAGATCGGCTGCATGGAGATCGGCTCCACGGAGGTTGGCTGCACGGAGGTTGGCTGCATGGAGGTTGGCTCCATGGAGATCGGCTTCATGGAGATCGGCTCCATGGAGGTTGGCTCCACGGAGATCGGCTCCATGGAGATCGGCTTCACTTTTCTCTACAGCTTCTTTAATGTTGGTATATTTGCCAGCTTCAATAATTACTTTGCCGGTAAAACGATTTATAATTTCTGGATTACCTTTTTCTATCATAACGCTCCTTTCAATTTCATCCTTTTCTTACTCTTATAACTTTGCTTCCTCTAAGGTCTGTAAAATTTCTTCAGCCTTATACTCTATATCTCCGATATATGCTTTTGCTGCTGGATCGATATATCTCTGAATATTGCAAATGAGGCGATGAATTGTATTCCCACATGTCCCTTTGGGCACAATAGCTATCAAATGTTTATCGGTTAATTCAAGAAAAATAGATTTCCATAAATGTCTATCCACGCCATAGACATGAATTTTTTTAGGACCTAAAAATATAGGATTGCCCCATAGCTTAAAACGAGGCTCATTTATACGTCCAAAAATTGAATTAATCCAATGGTCAAAAGTCTCTTTGCTTAAAGGTTCTTTAAATTTTATTGTTACAGGGGAACCAATTAATTTTTGAAATTGACCAGTAAAACGATTTAGTATCTTCATAACACTCCTCTTCTCCCCCCGCAAACCTTAGCCATATGCCTATCTGAAAAAGTTGCATTGTTAAATATTTCGTCATTTGATAAGACTTTCTTTTCAGCTATAGGATACATGGGCTTTTTGCAGGGAACTTTTAATTTACAATCGAAATGTGGATTGCCGTTAATAAGACATTTCTTACAGACGGGAAATTTATTGTTCACCCTGCCTTCTTCTTTTCCCACTTTGTTTTCTTTTCCTCAATAAACCGTATGGCTTCCTCTTTAGTCAGTTGCCTTGCGAAAGCTGATCCCCTCTGGCTGTCTTTCTCAAGTTTCCTCAAATAAGCCAGGACCGTATCGAGAAAATAGGAACGAGGCCGAGTCCTATTACCCATCGCTTTAGCATGACGGGAAATGAAGCCGGGATTGAGTTTCAAGACTTGGATAAGATATTGGTCGTCTATCCGTGTGTTATCCATCGATTTTCTCTATTGTTATCTTCAATCCATAACCACAAATAGGGCATCTATACTGATTACTTTTGTGCCTTTCATAGAAGTCTGCAATCTTGCACTTAGAATTGTGGTATTTGTGATGCGAGGTTTTAGGCTTGAAAAATATATCGCATTTTGGATATGTGCATTTCTGTTCCGGATAGTCCTTAAATTGCCTCATAAATAAGCCCCAAATTGCGTAAAACGGGTTGAAACGGATTTATTCGACCTTGGCATCATCTAAACCTCTTTTTTGTAAAATGTACTCTTTAGTGGAGGAGTTAATATTTTAGGTTTTAGTGGGGAGGCAGGATTTGGAGTTTTCCTTACCTGCACGGGTATACTTGGCTGTTGGGCCGACCCTACCCTGTACATAGGCTGCGTCTTCTCGTGAATAGTAGCTACTGAGGAAGTACTGACAACTAAAAGTACCTCCCTATCCACTACACTTTCGCCACTCCCCACTTTAGTTTTATTGTTTTTTACTACCATAGTTTTATCTAACACCATACCTTTTCTGTCTTGACTAAACTTGACATAAGTTTTGAAATATAGAAATGAGGGATAGAGGAAGGCACCTGGTTAAAGGGAAATTGACAGGTAAAAACACCTTCCCCTTCCCCGCTTTGTTTTTTATGTAAATTCCCTTTAACCATCAGAAATAGAATAAACCTGACAGTTTAATTTGTCAAATAAATTCTTTTTATAGAATTTATTAGTTAAAGTGACAGGTTAAGATTGTAATCTATTGCTTTCATTGACAAATATCAAGGCTATACAAAAAATAGTAATATTTAGGATAATATTGGGTATGACATTTCCAGATATGGCAGGGGAATTAATTAGGATCTTGATGAATGAAAATATTTTAAAAAAAGTCGGCAAAAATCTTGCTCGTATTATTGACGAAAGAGGCATGAAGAATTATGAATTTGCCTACAAGATTAAAATTAGTCCACAACATATGAGTGCTATTGTCAATGGAAAGAGCAATTTAAGTTTAAAGAAATTAGGAATGATATGCGATGTCTTAGGCATTGACCCTATTGTTTTATTTGAGAAAGAGAAAAAACCAGAAGAGGAATTGGCAAGGAGCATTTCAAAAATAATACTTAAATTAATTGAGCCCTCTAAGGACATAAAAATCAAAAAGAGAAAGAAGGTGAAGCAATGAAATCTATTATCTTATTGTTATTATTGTTAAGTGCTGGTTGCGCTGCGGGGGCCGCTACTGTTGGATATGCAGCAAAAGCCTCTACTTGTGACAATCTTTCATCAGATGGGCTTAAAAATGTTAGTGATACAATAAAAGGGCAAGTGATTAGTGACCTTTAAAAAGATGGAAAGTTGAAGTCAGACAATGAAATATATCAGTTCATACTTGAAAAGCTTAAGAAGGAAGGATATGTCAAGTAATGCCCTACAAACGAGGCCGTATCTGGTATATCGACATCTATATAAACGGACAAAGGTTCAGGCGTGCAATATCAAAGAGTCTGAAAAAGGCAGAGGAAGTAGAAGAAGAGCTCAAATGGAAAATCAAGCGTAAACAATTAAGATTAGAGAACATAAAGAACCCTGTCCATTTTGATTTCATAGCAAGGAAATATCTATTTTACTGCAAGAGCATTAAGTCAAAAAGGACTTATCAGCTTGAGGATACAGATTATAAAAAACACATAGAACCTATTTTTGGTGAATATATACTTGATGACATCAACAATGAGTCTTTGCTTAAATATCAAGCAGTGAAGAAAGAACAAGGCTATTCAAACAGGACAGTTAATATCCACATCGGCCTTATAAGAAAGATTGTGAATTACGCCAAAGATCACGGCTACGGATCCGAACTCAGTTTAAAATATCCTATGCTTCCTGAATCAGAAAAAGTTCATGCGTTTCTTACACCAGATGAAGTTAAAAGATTCCTTAAAGCATTCTCTGATAATCTGACCTATAAGCGCATCCTTTTTGGTTTTGCTACCGGTATGAGGCCGGCAGAGCTTGCTTATCTGTCATGGCCTGATATAGATTTTGAAATGAAAATGGCAAAGGTAACATCAAAGCCCCCATTTTGGATTATAAAAACGAAACAGGAAAGAGTGATACCCTTGAATAAAATAGCATTGAAAATATTGAAAGAACTTTATCAATACGCAAAAAGTAAATGGGTGTTCTCAAATAATGATAGACCGGTATTAAATGTAAGGCGAGCAATAGATAGTGCAAGAATAAAGGCGGGCATAGAGAAAAAGATAACTCCTAATATGATAAGGCACACGTTTGCTACAATAGCTCTGATGAAAGGTGCAGATTTGAAAAGTGTACAGGAATTGTTAGGTCACAGAGACATTAAAACTACAATGAGGTATACTCATGCGGTAAAAGAGCAGTTGAGAAAGACAGTTGACATGATTAAGCTGTGAAAGAATCGAAATTTACTTTTTGGAAAGAATATTTTTTACTGTAAAGAGTTCTATCAAATTGATAGACTTCTATCCGTTTTTTATCAATCCAATGTTTTAAGCTTTTATATAATTGCTTTAAAAAGTGCTGTCTTCCAAAAGGTAAAACAATATAAAATATTTGGCATTGCTTTAAAGAATTAAAATATCGTGAAACTTGTCCGCATAGTTTATCAATCTTATCTAAATTCATACTCTGAGGGGTAAGGATGTCAAGAGTATTGTTGTGTCCAAAACGGGGCTTATAGTTAGAAAAAGATAATCAAATTTAAAATAAATTAGGTTATTATAGTATATGACCTATTTTCCTAAATGCTTGAAATTACTATGAAATGATAGCTTTTTATTTTTATCTTTACCGCTTGGGGTGCGAGTGGTCGGCAGTTCAAATCTGCTCGCCCCGACCTACTGTATCAAAAGTTTACAAATAAAATAACAAAAGGCTATAAAAATAAATGTGACTAAGATGTGACTACGATATTACTTCTTTATAAATTAAGTATTCTGTTAATCCAAGTGGTTTCTTTCTGTACTGCTTGAAATATTGTTCTTCTACCCAATCAACAACCGGGCTATGAGGTAAATCTTCTTTAGGATGGCTTTTAAAATATTCTTTTATTAGGTCGCTGATAGTTGGCACTGACTTGATTGCTTTCTGGTAATTTTAATTGTCTTATTTCATCTAATATACGTTCTTTCGCTAAGTTACAATACTTACTATCTATTTCAATGCCTATGCCTACTCTGCCTGTTTTAATACACGCAATCAAGGTTGATCCGCTTCCAAGAAAGGGATCGAGGATAATATCTTCTTTGAAGGAAAATAGTTTTATACATCTACGTGGAAGTTCTACAGGAAAAGGTGCAGGGTGACCGATTCTTTTTTTACTTTCTCCTGAGAAGTTCCATACTCCATTAGTCCATTCCATAAAATCTTTCTTGTTAATATCTGAATGTTTTCCGGTTGCCTTTCGTCTCCATTCTTTTTTATACAGAATTACTATTACCTCAACAGGAGCTATTACGTAAGGTGCTGTAGCTGATAACCATGACCCCCATGCAGTTCTTCTTGATATATTCTGTTCATTCCAAATAATTGTAGAATGATATTTGAATCCTATTTTTTTGGCAATGCCTGTTATGTCTGCATATACGCTTTGTTGTCCACCTTTATTTTTATCAAGAGGAATGTTTAGACAAAATCGGCCAGTATTTTTAAGGAATCCAAAACATTTTGATAACCATTTCTTTGTGAAATCAAGATAGTCCTCATAAGATAGATTATCAGCATGGGAGTTATAGTGAATATCAACATTATAAGGCGGAGAAGTAACTATTAAATCTATGGAATTTTCCGGGATACAATCAGTTTTAAGTATATCTACGTTGTAAATAGAAACATGATTCTCACTAAAGAATAGGTCTTTTTTTATCTCTCTATCTTCTGTAATCATATCCATTTTAAATTTTTCCACTTTTATAATCTTTGACAATAGAGACTCTAATAGCTTTTTCAGGAGAATCTATAGGTGGAACGACAAGACCCCAAGTCTGTAATCCCTGGAGAGATACCAGACTTAGGGTCATGGCGATCCGCCCAATGGGGCGGGAATGGTTTCCCTGGAGGACTTTACACCCATCCCAGGCGGGGTTCGATTCCCCGGCGCTCCACCTTTTTCCTTTATAACAGAAAATTTATTAAAATGTCAATATGGAGCTTACAAAATGAATATATTAAGGCCAGAAAAACAAGAAACAGCTATAGCAGCATTAGTTGAAGGAGCTTCTATCCGGTCTATTGAACGTATGACTGGAATACGCCGGTTTACACGTTTGACTAATGCTTTTAGTAAAAAACTGGAAAATCTAAAAGCTGCGGTTGCTTTACATTTTGCTCATTATAATTTTGTGAGGATACACAGTAGTCTTAGGATGACTCCTGCGATGCAAGCGGGAATTACGGAGCGTCTATGGTCAATCCGTGATTTAATGAAGGCAAATTAGGACACTACCTAAAAGTTTGGGACATAAACATAAATACGATTGGAAGAAATATAAAAAACTTTAAATCTTATTTCACCAAACCTATCATTATCTATTGGCATCTATTTACACAAAGCCTCAAGCTTTTCAATTTTGGCATTAAGTTCTTTGATAGCATTAACTAAGGCACTAATAATTGCCCTTTCGTTTACATCAGACAATTTTCGGACTCCATTCGTTCCAGTAGTATAAGTTGCAAATAATTTGTTAACTTCCTCCACTTCTTCTGCTATAAAACCTGCTTCATGATATTTATCTTTTTTCCAATCAAACTCTCTTGGTTGTAACTTTAAAATGTCCTTTAATCCCAATTCTGTGTAAGTTATATTTTCTTTCAATTCCCTCAATGAACTACAAGCTCCCCAATAAGAACCACCTGTACCATCCCAACAAAGATTAGAGGAGCCAACAGCCGCTTTTGTAACACCTACATAGATTTCTCCCCCATCTAAGTACACATCATAATTTGTTGTTGATCCGGATTGAGCAAGTATTCTTAATCCATATGTAGCAGTTGTTCCACTCTTACCCATATTCTGTGCATAAAATCCATAAGTATTAGTCATATTCCCAGTACTTGTTTTAGAGGGACTATCGGCCCTAAAGGCTATATAAGTTCCAATACTACCAGTATTCGTTGTACCACCTCCAGCGAACACAGCATAGGCACTTGAAACGTTGCCAGCATTTATGTTGTAAGCAAAACCATTTAGCCCAGTCATATATGGAAAATCACCACTAGTTGCATTTTGATAGGCAGCACTACTTAAACTTCTCATAGCGCTGCCGGCATCTGGAGTTGTGTCACTATTATATAGTCTAATATCTGTATTTTTGTAAGTTTGAGCAGCCGTCTCTGAAAGCGTTAACAGTGAAGCCAAGCTTCTTGCATAAGATCCTGGAGATGTAGTATTTATACCTACTATATTATTTACTCCATCAGTATAAATTGGTTGATACAAATATCCATTTGTGTTCCCTACTGAATTACCGTAGATAGTGTTTCCATCAACTTGTACATCAACCAAATTAAAGCCTCCACCAGTTCTTACATACAATCCATAGTCTTGCGTAGGCGTTGCCTGATCATCTGCTAAAATGTTATCTGTTATTGTTAAATGAGTAGCATCAGCTTCATAAATATCTATACAAAGACCACCATGATGTAAACCTGTTCCACCAGTATAGTTATTCATAAGTACATTACCATCAATCGTTGTATAATCAGTGTAAGAAAGCATCAATCCTGCCGCACCATTGCGGTAGGAAAGATTACCTACTATAGTGCAATGATCACAACCATGATAATCAAATCCATTACCCGTATTGTCATGAGCTTCATTATATTGTGCCCTTATATTTTTATCTGTACTTATGTAAAGACCAGCAGATGCACCATTTTTCATAGTATTTCTAAGCACAATCCCGTTTGATTGATTTAAGAATGAAATCTGAGCTTCACCACCATAGTCTAAGACATTATCAGTCACATAGTTATCGTAATTATTAGCCTGCGTACCACAACAGTAAGCTATACCTTGATTCCTATCAGTACTAACATTAGTTTTATCATATATTCTGCGTCCTACATAAGAAAATTCAGAATTTCTAACTCCTGATGTACTGACATCTGTAGAAAAAATTACTCCTATTCCAGCCGTTTCTTGCCATTTACACCTATAGAAATCCACGTGATTTGACTGATAAACAGTAACCACGTTTTTATCTTTGTCCATTGAAGATTTAACATAATCAACAGCTTGCCCATCTGGATCACCCACCGCTAATTGCACATAAATGGTACTATAGCCCAACGTATCAACATCTCCCCAACACCATTGACCATCGCTCAAGGTACTACAAGTCCCTAAAGTTAATGCTACCTCATTAGCCAATACCGTCTCGGGTTGATTTAAACCTGGATTCCCACCTCCTGACAATTGTAGGTAATAAGCCCCTGTATCCCCACTTGAGGCGTCCCATTTGTAAGATGCATTCCTTACGCTAAAGAAAACATTCCCATCAAAAGTTATATCTTGAACATATACGTAGCTTTTAGAAGATTCAGAAAGGAGAACTGGATTTGATATGTTCGTATTCAATGGTTTTAATATAGTTTGACCTTGAACACCAATAAGAGCAGTATTTGATGGGATTGAAACATTTGATCCTAACCGACAAGTTCCTCCAGGCAGACGAGCTATTTTCACTGAGGCATTTCCAGCGGCGGTAAGACAATTTTGTATTGCTGTTGAATCATCAGTGCTTCCATTACAAGTGACGCCATAATCATTTTTGCAATCTAAACCTAAAGGTGCTACATCTTCTGCTATACAAGTAAGAGTATCGCCAATACCTCTAACAAATTCTCCCGCACCACAGACAGTAGGATAATTATTATGTACTGTCCAATCCGAATCGGAAGCAACGGAATTAAGTTTATCATTAAACATTTTAGCCGTCAGCACCAAATCAACTATAGCCCCAGCACTCCAGTTACCAGAATGGGCAGTAGGAGTAGGCTCATCAGTTACATTTCTCGTAAGAGTAGATAAAGTACAGCTACCAGCCGAACAAGATGCAGAACCATATAAGAGAATTTCTCTATTTGTATTGGCACAATTTGTATAGTTAGAACACGAACTATTCCTGATAGAGACTCTACCACCACTAGACGGAAAATTATTGGCGTTAGTTCCCATAGTGACAACAATAGTAGTCCCATTATCAGAGGAGACAGTACCCGTAACATAGTTTTCCACTCCTGCAAAAGAATAAGAAGCGAATAAGAGAAAGATAACTGTGAAGAATAATTTTTTAATCACGGAAGTACCTTACCTCCTTTGTCAAAAAGACCTCCGCCCATAGGGACTTTCTGTCCCTCGGCTGGGTTTAATAATCTTGTGATATTGTCATTAAAATACAAACTATCAGACCATAAGCGATAAAAATAAATAGTTCTTGAGAATGAATCAGATAGGACCAAATTATCTGAAATGTTTTTCCCTGTTATTCTTGTATGACTATCGGCGAATCCAACACTATCAGAAAAAGAACGATAAAATTTTGTACTGCGTATGGCAGAATCTACAAAATTTAAGGCTTCAGATAAAGAAAAACCAATTCCTTTCACAATATTATCTATTAAATTTATAGTATCAGATAAGGCTTTTGTTGCATGTTTTGTATAGGAATCAGTTAAAGTAAGAGGGTCAGAAAGATTTTTTAAAGGAGTTTTGATAATAGAGTCAGTAAAACTAATGACATCTTCAAGAAGTTTAGTAAGTTCTTGAGGATTTAAAGCAGTAATGCATTCATCAGCTAAATTCAAAGTTTCACTTAAAAATAAAGTAGGTTTTAAAGATATTAAATCTGTTAATGCTAAGGAATCTGCAAGAGTTCTATAGAAGGCCACTGTTCGGCTGAACGAATCTGACAGTGTAATAGAATCTGAAAATGTTCTAAGAAATCCAAGGCTATAAGTTGAATTATCTGAAAAAGAAATAGTATCAGAAAAGTTTTTAACCACAGCTTTAGAGAAGATGGCATCAGTTATATTAATTGTGTCTGCCAACATTTTGGTAGGTTTTAAAGATGTTGAATCTGATAATACAATAGAATCCGTAGTGGTTCTATAGAAGGCCACTGTTCGGCTGAACGAATCAGATAAACTTAAAGTATCATCCAGTACCTTTATAGGGGAATTTACTTCTGAATCTGAAAGAGTTAAAGTATCATCTAACGATAGCATAAATTCCTTTCTATAAGTGTCACCAAAACGCACTTCACCAAATCTGCCATCGCCAAAGGCAAAAGCAGATTTAGGAAATAGTAAAATAAAAAAAATTAAAAAATATCTTATTAACACATATTAACTTCCAGTTAAGGTCCAAGTTATTTGCAATGTGTCGGATGCCCCTTTGTTAATAACCGAAAACGAAGCACACATCCACATATTCCCAGCGGCAGCAGCATCGAAAGTCCCTGCCTCTGTCAATGCACCTGTGCCATCTCCAGCAGCCCAGTCACCTACCATTGTAACCACTGCATTGGAACGAGTTTTAGAAGTTAAGGCATTTCTATCTAATTCTGTCACAAGGGCATTGGTAGCAGCAGCACAAGTCATTGCACCTGTTCCAACTGCCATATAAGCGGCTTTTGCTAATGTTGGTGATGCTAATATTTGATCCATGACTCCATATTTGCCATTATTGACGACAGTGTTGTAACCTTCTCTTACTTCTTTAATTTGTCCATTAGAGCCTTTCAGGACAATTTTATAGTGACCCCTCAGGATAATTTGTGCAGGGATTGCCTTATTTGAACTAATGGCAATTTGGTCTATGAGTCCTAAACCATCATCAATAGCATAAACAGGCAAACAAAAAGTTAATACTAAAATCAGTCCCAGAATTAAATTTTTGACTCTCATATCTCCTCCTTTCTTAGAAGCTCAAAAGCCTCATTGTCATAAAGACATTCCAGTCTTTATAGTAATCGTTTTTAAAAAAATTGTAAGTCACAGCAACACCTAATCTCGGAGTATATTTTCCCAAAAGCCATTTCACATTCCCTTCACCCAGACCTGCAAGCTTGCTCAGTTCCATCACTCCTTTATTAACATCTACATTGGCCTGTCCACCTAAGATACCATTTTTGAAGAAGTTCTCTTCTGCCGCACCTACAGCCTGAATTCCTATATAAAGTATGTCATAAACTGATATGGCATCAATACTCAGACCACCTGTCAGAGTCTTGTGCTGAAAGTCATATAAAGTGTTAACGTCAATCTTAAAAGGCAGAGAAAAGGGCTGATCTTCCCCTGCTATAGCAAAACTACTTAATCCTAAGAGAAAAAAAACTATAATCAATAATCTTTTCATCTACTTAACTCCATTAGCCTTCTCGATTTTATGGGCAATGCCTAACACAGCGAATCCTCCACTAATGCTTGCAAAACCCAATTTTACACCTTCAAAATCATCTTTCATTAAACCTGTAATAATTTGTCCTATACCCAGAAGTATAAGACCAAGCCCTCCAACCCAGGATTTCCAACCTCCCATCATTTTTAATAACCTCCTTCTAAACAGTTTAAAAGCTATTTTTTCAATAAAACCTATTTTTCACCCCCTTTTCAATCTTATAGTTGGCAATAAAGCCAGATTACTCATATTCAATTTTTGAAGTATCCTTTTAATGAAAGGGAAAACTCCCTCATTGCCCCCCTTACTCCAGGGAGGAGTTGGTCGAAAAAGCCAATAAAATTCAAGATATTGTCTCTTCCCAATTTTAAAAGGTAATTTCCATTTTCTGTAATAAAAAGGTCCTGAATGTACCCATATCTTCTCCAGTATCCTATCTGGATTTTTAACTATTGCTAAATGCTCTTTTGTCCAGCTCCAGCCTTGAGGCCACATTAAATATTACTTCTTTTTATAGTTTTATAAAGTGCTATAATTCTATTGATAAGTCCCTTCAAATATTTAGGATGACTCACATCGCAATATCTTGCTATTCTTTTAAAAAGATAATCTTCAGGGCTTGTCGCTTCCTTTAGAAATCGTTTAGCAACTGCAACTCCTTGATTTACAGCAGTATCGAAAGCTATGATGTCCATACTATATTCAATGTCATCACACCCTACTGGTATCCAATATTTTTCCAGATAAATTTTTCCAGCTATGTCCATAGCCTGAATTCTTGGCATATCCCACATCTTTGCTACTTCTTCAGGATGGGATCTCTCAGAAATTCCGAATATTGTCCTTCCACCTATGTCATCAGGATCTTCGGATTTATAACCTTCCCAAGTTAAAGTAAAAATAAGTGCCTTCTTAAAGGTCTCACGCATCTAATTTAACCCACATTCCTGTAGGTTCTAAATTTAATTGCTCTCTTAAGAAATCTTTTTCAGTAGAAAGTTTTAAGATTAAATCTAAAACTTCTTCATCCACAATAAAGTGCTTGCCTTCTATTTCAATTACAGCATCAGGCATCCAAATGCTCCTTATAGTAATTCCTGTCAATTGCCTCTACCATTGCAACTAAGATTTTTCTGAATAAAGGTATCATCTTGGGGCATGTCATATAAGAAAAAACACCATAATCCATTGCTGGAGTAAAACCTATTAATGTCCACTCAAGATAACCATTTCTTGCTATGATTTCGGAAATAGTTTTTATGTCTGGTTGAGTTAGCTCAATATTCATCTTCTATTTTTATTTATAATTTATCCACGTTTTATCTTCTGGGCTTCCAAGAAATCAGGACATTTACATTTACCTATCTCATATAATGTGCCACAGAGCAAGGCATCATAATAACTAAACAGCAATAGTATTGCCTCCTTTCTCCCATCTATATCCATGTATTGGAATTCTTTAATCCATTCTTTAGGAGTCATCTTCAACTCTCTTTATTTTATTTGCCAATAAGTAAGTATCAAACTTACTGTGCAAAAGTTTAATATCACTTTTTATTTCAATTAAATCTTTTTCAAGAGTGCCATGTTTAATTTCACAGATTTCTTTAGTTTGTGAATTATCTTCCAATTTGTCTAATCTCCTTTTTGTTGCTAAAAGATGCACAAACCATGCAAGCAATCCTCCACCTGCTGCACTCCCACCAATTGTTTCTGGGTCTGGCATCAAAACTCCATTCCAAGACAAAATATTGCGTTCATTGACATTGGAGGAAAGTATTCAGCAAACGCTCCTATATCAGGCTGTCCTGTTAATGTTACTCCATCGTAATCTATCAATAGCCAACTTATAGTATCTCCTGTATTTACACAAGGAGAACCTTGTAATAGGTGGAAATTTTTATTTGTGGCATTAACAAAGAGTGGATCAGCATTATAACTATTTGCATCACAAGAACAGGCTGTTTTCCAATCAGTGAAATTCTTAGCTACTCCTTCCCACATAAAAGGAGTTCCTGTAGAAGGCATATAATCATTCTTGTTGATTGTGATAGTTCCTGTACCCGATGTCTTATTAATTGTTGAACCAGTATGCCCTGTGCTAATATTGTTCTTTAATGTAGCTGTTGTACCTGTGCCACTTATCTGAATACCATCCCCATCACAGCTATACAAGACATTGTTATCAACTTCTATACCAGTTCCACCTTCTACAGAAATGCAATCATCTGTTGCATCATAAACAATATTCATACCAACCTTGTTATTGTTACCATTTACCAAAATGTTGTCGCCAGTATTGTCATGGATATTGCATTGCCTTAGAGTTCCATTAGTGCCGTTCATTCTAATACCAGCAGTGCCAGCATTTTTGACTTCAAGATTTTCAAGAATTATATAACTCTTTCCATTAACATCAACTCCATAAGGGTAATCTCTTTGGATAGTTCTACCAGTAGGATTAGTTGTACTATAGATATAAAGTTCAGATGTAGCAGACTTGTAACACCACTCATTGTTTGCATTAGGTGTTGTTACTCCACAATCTGCACTATCTTCAGTCCCTAAAATAGAATCAAACCACATTTTTGTAGGAGCAACAGATATTGACGTCTTTTTGTAAACATTGGATGTACCAGTTGTATAGTCAATTACAAGTTTTGGATCATAGGTAGTGCCAGCTTCTTCACTTGATTTAAACCGTGCCGAATGTTGGGTTGAAGATTCTGTTTCAAACCTAATTAATCCATGTAAAATCTCATTAACATTTGCCTGTGCATATTGAGCTAAGATAGTCACATTCCAATTAACCCATAATCCAACGCTTGAAGGAATTGTAGCAGCAGCACCATCAGTTGTTGTATAATCCCCCCCTATACTTGCCCAAGCGTTTGTACCATCATATTTATTCCATGTCGCCCCTAATTCTGTCCATCCTGTTTGAGTTAATCTATAAAATTTGGCAGTCAAGCCAGCTGGAGAGGTATTTAAGTAGTCCCAATAGTAACAAGAAACATTAGCTGAAGTTATAGTTGCCCCTGACGGTAAAGAAGAAAAGTCAAACTTCAAAATTGGTCTTTTTCTTATATTAGTTCCATCTTGAAGTATACATTCTGTGTCATCTCCATAATTGATATCAGGATATTGTTCACGTAATATAGTATCAGCGTCTGTAGAATAAACGGTTAATGACCCGCTTCCAGTTGTTTCAGTCCAATTAATTAAATTTTCAATAGTGTTTATAATTGGCCGACCACTATCGTAATTTGTAAAGGTAATAGGGTTTCCTGAAGTTCCTGAATCGTGAACAAGTAATTGTGCTTGAAAAGTGTCTCCGCCTTTGAATCTATAAGTATCATTTCCCTGCATTGTATATCCATTGACTTTCGCCAGTGTCTTCCATGCAGATGCTTTTGACTCGCCATCGTTATTGTCATTGCCGGAGTTACTGATATAATAAGTTCTTGATGTGGACGCAGGTATTACATACTCATCGGCACCTATGTCAAAGATTCCATTTGCGGGCTGAGGTCTCGTATCTCCCTCATAGTCAACAGTTGTTATACTTGAAACATTATAACCATTGTTGACAGCAGGAGAAGAAGATAAAAGATGAAAATCTTTGTTTGCCAAATCTACAAATTCTGGGTTTTGATTTTCAATATTGTTTGAGAAAGTCCATCCAGTAGGAGTCACACAGCTTTTAGTTTCATCTATAGCAGAGCATTGATAGCCTGAGCCATACATTAAATTATACGTTATATCCACTGTATCATCACTATGAGACCCGTATTGTTTTACAAATGCTTTCCCTGGGGTGTGGGACACATTATTTTGAATCAGAATATTGTTACATTTCCCCCAAACCAGTATGTGACCAAAATCGTATTCATAAGTAGGAAAAGAGGAATTGTAATTATAGAAAGTGTTGTTAATGATTTGCCAGTTGCTAACACCATCCGATTCGTATGCTCCGCTTATTTTCACACTAAACCCAGAGGTATTATCATAGAAAATGTTGTTCTTTATAAGCACATCATCGCTGCACAAATATAGGGCATGGTCATGGTTGTAGTATTTCCAAGGAGCTTCAGATTCTGGCGTACAACCAGAAGAATAACGCCCAATATTGTAAAATATATTGCTATCATAAGTGTAGTTAGTGCTGTAGACACCTTGGTAAACACCAGCTTTCCCGCATGTACAGGTACCACTGCAACAAGCTAAATTACAATCTACCTTTCTTCCTATATCATGTATTTTATTTCGATAGAAATAAATATAATCTGCCCCTTCATTGGACCAAAATCCACCCCAATCACACCCTTTTACTTCAAAATCTTCCACTCTAATATAGTTCGCATTAGAATCAAAAATCCAACAGTAGTCAGTAGTATTATTCTGTCCATCTAAAACCGCTCCCCATTTATTTTCAGCTCGAAAGATTATATAATTACCTGCTGAACCAGATTTTGTTATTTTTAAGATATATTGTAATGCTGAAGTGTAAGTTCCATTTACTGCAATAACCGTATCGCCGGCACTTAATCCTGCATAATCATTAGCATTCTGCAATGTACTAAAAACTCTATATGAACCTCCTGTACAGGTATGACCTGTAGGCTCATACGTAGTTATATTATTTGCACAATTCTGATCGACATAATAGGTACTTGCCCACCCTGTTACTGTAAAAGTCAAAATAAAGATTAATGTTAAAAGTATTCTACGGAGCATAGTTTAAGTTACACCCCCCATTATAAACAGTGCCATCCCAATAGAAGGTGCAAATATCCCAATGATTAGCAGTCGTTGTCAATGTTGGAGTAGTCCCACCAGGCCATCTTACAGTAGAAGGCCAAGAAACTAACCTACTGCCAGTTCCATCTTGTACTATTTTCAAGAGCAAAGAAGCTACTCCAGAGGTAGGGGCTGTAAAGGTCAAAGTGCAAGTAGCTGCAGTTAAGGTAGTTTTTTGTTTATTGCCCGCATTCCAATCTATAGTATCGGCTGAACCACAGTTACCGTTATCAATTTCTGAGGTATTAACAAGAAATTTGAAAATACATTCCCCAGTATCCCCACAGGTAGGATCACCTGAGGTATAATTTTGAATAAGTTTTCCCGTTGTGCCATCAAATCTTACAAGGGCATTGTCGATTGAGGAGGAGGGGCCAGTAACATTACCTTTTGGTGGTATAGCCCATACATTTATGGCTATTAAAAGAAAAATTAAAAGAAATATATATTTTTTCATAATCCCTCCTTTATTCTGGCACGAAGATTAAAATTAAAATCCCGGTAGCAGAATTTGTAGCATTATTTGATAACGAAAAAGTTAAATCTCCTCTTACAATCGGATATCCAAATGCTGATGAACTTATATTCACCATTTCAGTAGTTGAAATATCCCTATTTGCAAGCAATCCACCTGCAACATCAATTCCATTAGTATTATTCAAAACAATATCGTAATTGTCAGTTGGTGCAATTCCTCCAGGGTCAGTTTCGGCTGAATAGAGATACCATCCTTTTAATTCATAAAGGGAAGCATCAATGGTTAAATCAGGCACAGTAGCATTAGAGGCATCTGCTATCCATGAGATTGTCATAGTTTTTTTGTCTTTTATGACATCAAAAAATGTGATATTGGATGATCCTGCTGCAAAAGTATATGTTGCGAAGCCTAACATTAATAGAATAAGAATAATGACCTTTTTCATAATACCTCCTTATTTAGTAGGAATTAATCCTCTTTCTTTTATAAGATTCATTAATGCCTTCAATTGTTCGGCTTGTGTTAAACCTATCCCCATATATTTAAGAATTTCGGGATTTTCACTTGCTATTTGTTTAAGATATTCTACAGTTTGATTTATGACTGTAGGATTATTCAGGCCGAATAAAATACTATGTTGTAAAACCATAGGATCAATTCCTAAAACTGGTTTATTTTGTTGTTCTAAAAGTCCGCCTGCCGTTTTATTTGCTAAATCTAAAATATTAGGTATTTCTCCATAGCCTCCTCCACCGCCACCTTTTATATTTTCAGATTGTGTTATTTCTTTAGAGAATCTTCCTAATTGAAATAATAAATCTTTTTTAAGTGCTTGTGGATTAGCTAAGGGGTGGCCTTTTTTAGCTTTATTTAACCAAATTGCAAGCTTAGATGTTAAATATGGCTGATCCACTATAGCTTTAATCATAAAAGCAATATTTCTAACAAGATCTGATTGTTCATGTATCATTACTCGTCTGCCTAAATATTTATTAAATTCTATTAACTCACCTTCTGATATATTTATCTTTTTAAGATCAGGATAAAGATTTTCAAGAGATATCTTCATTTCATAAGCCAATCCTTTTTGTATAGTTTTCTTTAAGGCAGGATTAAATTCTCCATAGGCTTCTCCTATAAGTTCATGTAATCTGACTTTCATCCTTTGAACATCCATAGGTGATAATTTCCCAGCATTCAAATTATTAAAATAATCCAACCATGCTTTTTTAGCATATTCTATACGTTTTATAACCATATCTGGTCTTTCAGGATCAATAAAATGGGCATTTGTTCTAATATCATCGAATGTTTTCATAAGTTGATTAGTATCTATTACGCCACCAGCGCCAGCGCCTTTGCTAATTATTGTTTCTACTTGGTCTTTAAGAAATTTAATTTTATTTTCTACTTGTTGCCATGTTTTGTAACGAATAGTAAAATTTTTATCTAATCCGAATCTTGCAATATCTCTGGCTTCTAAAGGTGTTTCTACTCTTGGCTTTAGTGCCCTTAAATATGTCCTTTCGATAGAAGAAGATGGAACAATTTTTCCTGCTGCTCTCACAGGAGCGGATATTATATTGGTAGGTTCTAAAACTTGTCCTGTTTTCGTAAGAAAACTACCAGTTCCCTTAAGACCTAATCTTGTTGCACCGGCTCCGCCACCTAAAAGTAATGTTGATATATCAAATCCTACTTGTACTGGATGTTCTGCTATAGTTCTTTTGATATTTTCAATTCCTCCATATTGTCCTTTCAATTCTTCCCAGACTGCATTTGCAACTTTTTCATGTTCTTGATCACCGGGTATTAACTTTTCTATAATTCCGAGTCCTAATTGTCCAAATCCTTTTATACTTTCAACTGGATGTCTAATAACGTTGTATATACTTTTAAGTTGATATATCGCATCAGAAGGTACTTTACTAATTCCTGTAGATATAGTTTCCCCCCATGTCAGATTGATAGGTTCTGGAGAAGTAATAGATTCATCCGTGAAACTTATAGGTTCATCTATATATTCATTGTTCATTTTATTCTCGTTATTGTACCATTGCGATTTTCCCAAATTTCCCCATTAGAGAATGATCGTCTTGTATTTAGAGGTATATTGTTAATATCATTTATAGAATTAGAAGTTGTAGTTTGTGTAGGTGGAGAAAGAACAGTTCTTTGTCTGCGTCCTCTTTCAAATATTTCTTTTGTTAAATCTCTTAAATCTTGTATTTTTAAATCTTTTACTTCAATTGTATCTGTAGGTGATGGAGTCGATTTTCTTGCTCTATCAACATCTTGGTCAGTTAATGTTCCAACTTCACCAAGTGATCTAATCAATTTTGACAGAGTAGCCTCTGTCAATGATTTTGTTGTAGTAAAATCCTTATCACTTTGTAAAAGAATTTCAGCTTTGATCTGAGGATATTTTGTTATTCGTTCAGTCCATGTCTTAGCCATCTTTTTTTCAACAATTTTATATTTCTTCTCTAAAGCATCTATAAGAGCAGTAGCAGCAGTATAATTTCTCTCGAATGTAATATCGGTTTCAGTTGGAATTTTTTCAATTGGAACATCTGTTTTTCTTACTTCCCATTTTCCTGTACGACTATTTAATATCAGCGGTTGTCCTTCTATTGTTTGATAACCAGGCATGACAATATAAGCTGGTGGTACTGTAAGTTTTAATTTTTCTCTTTCTGCAAGGTCAATGGCACGAACTTTCTTTTTCTCGCTTTGTGTTAATTGATCCCAGGATTTATTATATTCTGCTTCTGCAATAGCATTTAAATCGGCAGGTGGTTTTTGTCCTATATCGCCCTGGAAAGTCGTAAATAATTGCCTTGCATCATCTGAAGTTGGTGCATTTGCTATAGCTGAGACTTGCCAGGGAGTCATACCTGATTCAGATGCTACTCTTGCTATTTTTTGGATAGAAATTTTTTCTGTCTCTGATTTTTCTTGTTCTGTAATAAGTCTCTTCCTCGTCTGATAATTAGAATTAAATTCAAGTTCCCTCGTAGCATCAGCTTCTTCTTTGATCGCTGCTTGAAGTTGAGCATTTATATCTGGTAATCTTTTCTGGTTTTCAGGATTCTCTTTCATTTCTTTAAGTTGTGCTATTTTCTCGGAGGCATCGGCCTGTTTTGCTATTAAAACCCTGAGCTGTAAATCTGCATCGGTAGCAAATTTTTCCCTAAATTCTCTGCCTCGTTTTCTATAGATGAACTGGACTCCATTTTCATTTGTCATTAATGAAGGATTTATCCAATCACTGAATAATTGACGTTGCCTCGGCCCTAAATTATCCCAATTAATTCCTGATTTAATTTCATCCAGAGTGACAGGAGTATAATCATCTTTTAATCTGGTTAAATTTATTTCTGCTTCATGTTTTCTTAACCCGAAAAGTTCTTGCTCCATCACCTGTTGTTCTTTTGCAAGTTTTAATCTTTCGATGTCTGTGAAAGCACCAACTATATCTCCTATTCCACTGGTTATCCCTTTCAATAACAATCCAGTCTTATAGTCCATAGCATACCTTCCTTATCTGTTTGCCTAAATTCCGACAAATCGGAATACCTATTTTCATCAGGATTTTACCCATCCAATGGCCTTTTACTTTTGAATCAATTTGATTTGCAGCTTCATAAGCCCACGCTATACAAAAAGGTTTAATAATCTTGGTTATGAATTTTGAATTCCGCATCATATTAACTATTCTATCAGCCCATAACCTATAACCCTGATAGGTTTCATCATCTATATAGAAAAGTCTATAAATGTGGTCTTTAATCAGAATCTCTTTAGAAAGATAACCCTGTCTATAAAGCTCCGAACAGATAACAGTCCCTCCAGCAGCTTCCTTTTGTTGTTTCAGGGCTTCCTTCTGAAGTTCGTATTGTTCATATGCTAATTTTTTCTCTTCCCATAATCTTCTTGATTCCATTGCTGCTTTTGTCGCAACATCAAAATGTCCTGTGAGAAGACCATATAACTGGTTTTGGGAGGATTCTAAACCTGTGATTGCTGCTCTCTGACCTAATTGAGAAGATATTCTTTGCCAATTAGGGGAAAAACCTGCATATCCGCCAAAAGGCTGAAATTCCTTAGAGATTTCAGATTTTGGAATGGTTTTAAACAAAGGCCATAATCCGATATAAGGTTGTTCAACAGTTGGCGTTTCGTATGGTAAATATTTTTTGACCATTCAAATCTCCTTATTTAAATAATTTCTCCAGAGCTGCGATTAAGCCCATTATTATCAATCCTGCCCCAATTACTGGTAAGGCAGTTCCACCAGTTGCTGCCGTAGCTCCTGCGGCTGCTTCAGTTCCTGCTGCCAGAGATGCCTCAGCTCCTGGCGCAACTAAGGCAGGAATCCCTTTCAATCCCAGAGAAGAAGCTGCAGCTATCGCTGGAGATGTTAAAGTAGTTGGAGTTGCCATAAGAGTAGTCGGTGTAGTCGGAGCAAGTAATCCTCTCAATAAAGGATAAGCCCTTATGCCAGTTCCAATTAACCCTATACCAGAACCTATAACCTGAGCGCCTACTAAGCCCTTTTGTTGTTTCAATTGTTCAGTTTCTATATCAAGACGTTCTCTTGCTAACTCTATATTCCTTTTGATTTCTTCTGTTTGCACCGCAGAAGTGGTTTCCGAAATATGCGATTCATAAGCTGGCACAGTCTCTTTTGCCATCCATGTCTGTATCACTGAAGTGGGAGGATCAACGCCATATTGTGAGCGATAAATATCTGCTAATCTTGCAATCCTTCCATAATCTATTCCTAATGCGTAAGGCATATTTCCTCCTAATATTCTAAATCTTCTCTCAAAACTTCTCCTAAAATCCCTACCATCACAGGTTCAAATCCAAATGTCTCATTGTCTGTCGAAACCGTAAATTTCAAAGAATGGAAAGTATATTCATGGTGATTGAACTTATCTACTGGAAGAATTAATTCATAACCGCTTTTTTGTTGAGTTTGAGTGAATGCAGTTTGACTGACTGTAGAAGAAGCATCTCCATAATGGAATATGCTAATATTAGCCGAAGTTAATGTTTTTGCAACTGAAATCAATTTCACTCTCGTCATTTTGGTTTTATACATAATGTTGTCAATGAGAGGAAAATCTCCAAATTGAAATTCAAAATCTAATGCTGTCCCATCAAACGTATTTCCATATTCAAGTCGTTCTATATAACCAGTATCAATAAAACCATAAGAATAGTGATTTCCATTTGTATCTTCCACCGGACAAGCCGCTTGTATCTGTCTTCCGGTGCCTCTTGCTATCTCAAACCATTTGCCACGATTCATGTCATAGACCCATTCGTTATTCAAAGTCGTTGATGATCCAGTTGCGAATAACCAATGGTATTCATTTTTTTCAGAGTCATAGAAACCAAAGGAATCAGATATTTTTGAAGTATTCAGTTTAACAGAGGCAACTTTATCAAAAAATGATCTGATGTCCTCTGAAATGCAAATTATCGAATTTTGATCGAATATATAAATACCGTCTGCTCCCTGCCAGATCGCCACTATCTTGGGAATATCTTGAATGATAGCATTCGCTATTCTTAAAGTAAGCGGCGCTACACACCCGTATTTGTCACTTATTCTTCTTTTAATAAATTTTTCTGGAATTTCTCCTGTGAGACTCCAGATTTCATTTTTCTTGAAAAAAAGTCTGGTAAAGAAAATATCGTTTGCTAATCTCACATAAAGTGAAGTCGCAGTCATAAGTTCAGATTCGTCTCCGAAAAAGATTTTCATAGAATCCTCACCATTATAGACATCGGGAGCATTGGCCATTGAGCAGATAGCCGAATTTTTGTCTCCATCAGTATTGTTACAAAGCCAGACTCTTTCTCCATCAAACATGGGAAATTTATAGCCTCTTATATTTTTTTGAGCAGGAATGCCGCCTACATAATAGAGTCTGATACTATCATCTGCAGTTTGTAAACTATCTTTGGAAAAGGTAACTTTATAAAAATAAAAGAGATTATCATTGCTTCCAATGGATTTTTTATATTCGACATCAGAGGAAAGCGGAGTCCAGGTGACAAAACCATTCTTTCCGTAAGTTATACCTTCATTCTTTGTTCCATCTTCTAATCCAGAAACCATAGTCCAAGAATTCCCATTCCAATAATATACGGATAAACTACAATTATTGGTTTCGTTTGTGTATTGTTCTGCAAAATTTAAAGCCAAGCCACATATCTGTTCTGTGAATCCGAAATATTGTGCATCATTAGCCAGAACTCCATTGAGTTTGGCGAAAGTTGCATTATTGGTCGACTCATAATTATCGGTGGCAACGCAAACACTAAAATCTTTGTAAACTTTCTTAGCTGATCTATAAAATCTAAAAGATGCTATTGTTCTCAGATTTCCATCCCAGATATCTTTTATTGTCTGAAAAGGCATATCAGCTGTAACATATTTGATTGAAGTAGTAGTATCCACAACATTAACAGAAAATTTATACCAGTAAAGTTGTACTCCATTAATAATTTTTAATTTAGCTGTGGCGACTGTGCTATCAAAAATAACAGAACCAGTCTGAGCTAAAGATTTCCCTCCAGTAGATGTGCCATCAGAAAAATTAGAAAGAGATGTGTAGTTATTTCCATCCCAGTAATACCCAGACATCGTGCTTGTAGATGTATTTGCTACTTTCATATAAATCTTGAAGCCTTTGGCGGGTCTTGTCGTTCCTATATAAAAGTAGCAAGGCCCAGTTGCCGAAGTGCTGTATTCAAAAGTAGGAGGATCGAAATTAGAGGTATGTCTACAAACACCATTAGAAATTCTATATTCATCAATATAACCAGTGTAATACAAACTGGCATGACCTATCTCTATGGATAGAGTGTAATCAGCAGGTTTATCCGTATCAGTCTCCGAACCAGCTAATTGTCCATTTATAAATATATAATAAGTATTAGTTGTATTATCCCTACTTACTTCCACATGCGTCCATGTGTTCAATGGTACAGCCTGGCTGGAGGTAAGACCAACAACTACATTGGCCGCCGAACGTATTTCTAAATATACTCTTCCATCAGAAAGAATATTTATACCCATATAATTATTATCATCGATTTTCTGGAAAAATATCGGAGCGCCACCTGTAGTGCGGGCAGTCTGATAGACCTGGAGATCAATAGTGAATGTTCCTCCAGAGAGATTGAAATCTGCATGATCTGCCACAGTCAGGTAATCTCCTGTCCCATCAAAATAACCAGATGCTGTTCCAAACTTTTTATTTCCAGTTTTAGTACACGCATTACCCACTGCGGTAGCATCATGTAAATTGCCTGAGCTATCAGGGAAAGATGTACCATTGTCTGCTCCATTGCAATGAAGCATCAATTTTGTATAGGAATCTATTCCCGCTGAAGCCGAGGGAGAGTGTAAAACTGCTATATTCTTGGAATCATCGAGGGTATTTCTGAGTTGTTCAGTAAAGTCATAAAAAAAACTACCATCTGGGTCAAAATTGATAAATCCACCAATTCTTGTTTCATCGCCTCCCCAGATACAAGTATCAACTCCATTGCAATAAACCATTTGTCCATTAGGAGCAGGGGCGAATCTTCCTTCAGCAGCACCATAAGAATCGCCCCATAAGATAGTTGTTACTTCCTTACATGAGACATCATCCAATACGAAATTGGAATCTGTGGAATTATTAAACGTCAATACAACCGAACCCTCATCTGGACTAATCATATAATCAACATATGAGCCATTTGCTGTTCTGGATGTACCATAAAATATATCTCCAGATTGTAAAACTGTAGTTTTTTGAATTGCTGGTGTTAGGGTTCCGCTTATATAGTTTGATACTGTATAAATAAGTTTAAATACCTTATTCTTTTTACATGATATAGTTTGATAAATGTAAGAGATTGTTGTTCCATTACATACAGCATTATTTGTTCCATAACTCCAGACAGAATCGTAAGCTGTCCAACCGCTAAGACTACCGGTGAATGTCCCATTTGTAACCAGTTCAGAACCTAATGATTCAGAAACGAAATCGCCTTGATTTGGTATCGTAGTAGTATTCTGTAATATAATCGAAGCATCTTCATCGGAATTATATATATGCGCCAATAAATGATTTTCTGAAGGTTGTTCTTTCCTGAATTGAAAAGCATTTTTTGTCTTATGAAAATTTGATAATGCAGTGTTATTTATTTTTGTCATTCCAGAAATTGCTTTTAGGGCATTATTGATATATCTCAAGTTTTTGAGATTTCTGAAGTTTGTACCTATTGATATTGGTGGATCAGAATTATTGCATCTGCCTATTAAGGGAAGATTCAAAACTACAGTATTTTCTTTTTTGATTGCCATTAGCCTCTTTCCAGAATATAAGTAATTGCCTGATCCATTTTGGATGTTTCCATTAATTTATTAAGTGCATTTAGATTTTCGACTGTATTTTTACTCATTACTGCTATTTGTATCACCTGAGAACTAACTTCTTTCTCTATATCATCAGCCATTCTAATGGCCAAATTGTAAATTAAGGCTTCTTTATATAAATCTGGCAATGATACTTCTGTATTAAGAGCCGCCAATTCAGTCAATGGTTTTTCTGAAATAAGATGCAAAGCCTCAACTTCACTCGGTTCTGAATTAAAATAAATCTTTCCTAAAGGAGTGTATTGAGGATCGTAATAAAGTTTTGAAGGTCTTTCATCAACGGTCTTATCTGAAATGTCATTGTATTCCTGTTGGGTCATTGTCACATCTAATGGATAATCTACATTATCACTGTCACGGATAAATGCATTTATGATTCTTAATGGTCTTACAGTGTTGAAATCTCCAGTTGTAGAGCCGATTGTATATGATGATTTTCCTACTGTGAGATTAAAATTTTCAGTCGTATAATAAGGTATGATGAGTCCCTCAGCGCTCCAAGAACTTATCATATTATTTAATGTCTCAAGCCCTATGTTCGAAATAGAAGACCCTGCCGATGGTATGCCTATGCGCCTACAGGCTGCATTGATGATTGTTTGTGCTGTTGCCATTCATTTTCCTTTAATTTCAAAAGATATTTATGATAATTACCCGTAAAAACTTCTTTCTTGCTTATGTGCTTTAAAGTTATGTCTGGGACCACCCATATATATCCTCCCAAATCATTCCAGAGACGGCAAAAAACAAGATCCTCTCCCCACCATCTTCCTTCAGAAATTCCTTGAGGAAATAAATCGTAATAAATTTCCTCTGTATTATCTTTGCGATATTTGAGATTTGGATTAGCTTTTATCATCATTTCAAAAACATGGCGTTTTATTCTCGCAAAACCTAAAGGGATTCCAGCAGCCCAAATACAACCATCCTCTCTGCCAAGAGGAATCCCATCCTTATCCGTATGAATCACAACTGGATAATTTTCCTCTTCTGTTTTTTTACGATAAACACCAGCTACAATAGGATCAGACATTTCAAGAAGTTTCAAGGCGTCTTTGCAGTCCCATGCAATATCATCATCGAGGAAAAACAGACTATCGCAATCAGTATCCAGAAATTGTTTTACTAACTCATTTCTTACAAGTTGGATATAACAACAATTCTGTAATACTATTAAATCTGTTTCCCATCCAGAATTCTTACAAAGGTTAATTGTTTCCTCAAGAGATTTGTAAAAATGCACGCATTCTATACCTCTGTAAGAAGGGACTGCAAAAAACACCTTTTTCAACTTTAGGCTGATCCTTTAATCAGACCAAGAGCTACTAAAGCTGCCCTGATTTCTGTCAGTAAAGCAACTGCTGCATCAGCTGCCGTAGAAGTAGCAAATCCCCAGGGGCTCGTACTTGTCATTGTGGTCGTAAATGTTCCCTGAGCTGCACCAGAACGCTGGACAATCGGCGTAACACCATAAAAACTAATCTTTTCTGTAGTTGATTGACCTAAAACAGTACCATCAGGATTTCCATTATCAAGATAATCTACTGCCATTTATTCACCTCCTATCCTCTGACTCTCGTAGCCCATTCTGGGCGGATGGTTTTATAACCAAACAGAACATCAATCCTGCAAGGGAATTTATCATTGAGGATGTCACCGCTTCTCCAGATTCTCATCGAAACCCCCTCGATATTGGCACGGGTCATTCTCTGACCTTCTTCAATGTGAAGATCAGCATTAACCCACGTAAAGGCATCTCTGTGATAAGCAAGATTCTGAGCATAAACAGCCGAAGCTGCACCTGAACCACCTGCCGCTACATGAACAACCGCTTTATCTGCACCGGCGGAAACAACTTCTATATTCTGTTTTGCACCTGAAGTCACAGGTGTAGGTGTAACAGAAAATGTATCAGTACCATCACAGGTCAGATCCACTTTAATGGCGAATTGCTGAAGATAGGAATATCTTTGTTTTGTTTCTCTGTTTATCGCATAAACATCTGCAACTGTAAAAATATCCCCAACCTTTACTGTTTGCCCAGAAGTCTGCCCTGTAGTCACAATTGATGCTGTACCACTTGTTATACCTGTAGAAGTATTACAGACAGGTGTTGAGTCAGTTCTTGTTCCATTTGTATGATTCGGAATCATGTTGGATTCCCACCATTTAAACCCGGCAGCAGAACCAATATATCCTTCGGAAAATGCTCTCTCAATTTCAGAAGCCTTATGAAAGTAAGTTGCGAGAGCCGCCACTGTTGCAGCCATAGCTGCCGAATTCATTAGCAGATGCCTGTCCGAAATCGGTGCAAGAGATTCACTTAATCTCGCCCCGGCATTTAGAATAGCAGCTAAAGATGCTGGTGTTGTTGCTGGCGTACCTGTGAGCCAGAATATGTCTTTATATACATTAGATATGACTGTATATTCGACATCCGCTGCTAATCTTGACATTGCTGGATCAAGAACTCTCTGCTCAAAATCCTCAATACTCATTGTGGCTTCAAGGGAGCTGTAATTTAAATCAACGCCTTTTTGTGTTGCCACAACTAAACTCTGCGTGGTTTCTGCAATGTCTTGTACATCCATAACAGCTCCAGTCCTGACAGTAAATTCATTTGGATTTCTAATAAGTAAAGTGCCCCCATTTTTAGCGCCGGTTTTTGCAAATCTGTCATCATATTCTGTATTGATCGTTTTCAGGAATGTGAGCTTGTTATGGAATATCGCTAAGGCTCTGCGAACTATGTCACCATCGCTTAGCGTCTTCCATGAATTAGCCATTTATTAACCTCCTATTTCACTAATTTCAGTTTTTTTAACCTCTCTTGCTTGTTCCACTCATACCATTCGACATCCGTCATCTTGGATGGGTCTTTTTTGGCAACATCTTCTCCTTTTACAGGATTTAATGGTGGTGGGGCTTGAGAAGTTTTTCTCGTAATAGCCTCGGAAAACTTGAATTCTAATTTGCCTATTTCCTTGGCTATCTCATTTCGAGACAATTGGTTTAATCTGAGCGCCTCAGATGGATTTTTGGAAAGATAATAGCCTATCTCAGGGCCGAAATCTGATGCGTAAATCTCATTTATCAATTTCATATTGAATATTTCCTGATTCACAGATTCATCAAAATCAGGATATTTCATACGTATTGCGCCTGCTTTCGTATTGAACTTTGAGTAATTTTCACTGAATTTCCTATCAAATTCAATTTTTTGGGCTAATTCCCTATCCTGAGACCTTCTCCAGGCATCCAGTTTGTCTTCATATTCGATTCTGGCCTTTCTGCAGACTTCTGGATTGGGAAAATCGCTTTCAAGCGGAGGAATTGGTCTTTCGGAAGGGATTTTGACCTTTTGTGCTTGTTCTTTCCAATATTCAATCTCTCTCCTGGCCTCATATTTTGCTCTTGTAAGCTCATCAATACGCCTTTGAACACCTGGAGACACCTTTTTGGCTCCAGAGACAATATCTTCGACGCTCAAAGGAGCTTGAGAGATTTCAATAGCCTCCTTTTCCTCTGTAACTTCAGCCGCTTCAATTACTTTTTCTTTTTCTTCGGCTTCTTTCTGCTCAGGGTCAGTGATTTCCTGAGATTTTATCTCTTCACTGTTTTCCACATTAACCTCCCTAACCTCCAATAGTGGCAATCGGAGGCGTTGTTTCACCTTCTGGCGTTTTTATTCCCAGCAAAGCTGGTAAAAATTGTTTGATTCTCTTAGCAATTTCCTCAGCACCAGGCCAATCGTTGTATTGAAAAATCAAATCCATTATTAAAGGAGCTATATTCGGGGCAGCTTGCATAGTAGTGGTCATCATTTCTGCTGCTTCCTGTCTTCTGGTAGAGAAAATTCTTACATCAGCAACTACATCGTATTTGCCCACAGTGATATCGTTATAAATGATTTTTCTTCCTGTGGCTATATCAAGAACTACCTTATTGATTGTGACTATGTCCTCAATGCCTTCCTCCCCCAAAATCCTGATTTGTCTTTCAGTGTCATAAATTTTCGGAATGATATATATCAATTGTCGAGTTGTTTCTATAATCGCCCTTCTAAAATTGTCAGGGAAATGATAGGTTCCGAAATCACTTCTTTGAGCCCTCGATCTTATGGCAATTCCTGTTCTTTCATTACTTCTTTCGCCGAATGAGGCATCATACATCCCAATTGTGTCTTGAATATCTCCTGCCGAAATTTGAAGCATCTGGGCTGCTCCTGTGGGGATTTGTGAGGGAATCTGTCTTTCAGGAATACGGTTGCCTTGTGGGTTATAAAGAAGATAAGGATAATTCTTTTTATTTGCTTCATTCCACATCTTTTCAAATCCTTTGATTTCTTGAGGAGTAACTATATACGGAGATTTAGGTGTAAGAGCTACAGTTTCAGTCATATGAGTAAGCCAGAAATTATAGGTTCTTTGAGGGTCTTTTCCATCTCTTATAAGAGAACGTTTATATTGTTTTCCTTCTATATTGATCTTATCACCCAAAACCTCTATTATCGGAATTTCCTTGCCTACCCAAATACCTTCTTCAAGTACATCATTGCCTGTTATCTTCGCCCATTTGACTCTCTTGGCTTTCTTAATTTCCTGCCGTATTATTTTAAAATTATTATCTGCCAAAGTTTCTGGTGTTAGAGTCTCTGTGAGTTCTAAAATAACAATCCGGCCAGTTTCGATATCAAAGCATTCAGCAATCGTTTTTTCATAAACTTCTTTATAGAAATATTCCGCTATGAAAACTTTGTCTTGTTCATACCACAAAGAATAATCTTCGCCGACTCCCGTCAAGGGAAAATCCATTACCTCAGCATCAGGATAAAGAAATTTAAAATCATCTCTTGACATTCCTTCTCTTATAAAGGCATAATTTTTCCTCGGATCGAGATATACGGAAAATTGATTTTCTATAGGTCTTATAAAAATTTCCTGATCAAACGAATCATCGGCTTCTTCAGTCACAATTCTCCAATAACCGAATCCTCCTGCTATCGCTTGCTCTCCAGCATTAACATAAATTTCATCGGCTATGCTTGCATATTCAATCTGTCTAATCATGCCTTCTATGATTTTCGCCGTCTGTATATCGGCCTTATCGTCAACTGGTCTGACTCTTCCAGCTAATCTTTGATCTCTTTCTCTATTGGCTACTTGAGCGACATATTTTCTCAATTTATTGGAAGTAAGACATGGCCTATTATCTTCTTCCCTTTCCTGTCTTATAAGGGAAGGCCATTGGCCATTATCCACGTTATAGACAAATTTCAAATCTTCCAGAGCGGCATTCCGTATATCGTATTCGGCAGTTAAAATTTTCTTGAATCTATCTCTGGCTATTCTTAAAAAATCTTCTTTTTCTTTCTTGTCCATAAAATCCGATAAAAATAGAAGGCCAAACAGCTTTTACGCCATTTGGCCTTTAATCTCCTCTCAATCCGATCGAGATTTAGGATTTATTTAATACTATTTTCTCTATATCTTTCTTTGCAGAAGCAATCTTTTTAAGTGCTTCTATCAGTTTTCTCTTACACTCCTCACAGGTCATTTCTTGTTTTTCGGGATTTTGGCCCCACTCTTCCGAGCAACATTCAGCGCTATAGCTACAGATTGTTTTTGAGATTTCCCATGAGCCATTTCAGTTTTAATGTTCTGAGAAATCGCTTTTCTCGATGTTCCTCGCTTTAAAGGCATTATTTACCTCTCTTTCCTGCTGCTGCCATTTGGGCAAATTTCTTAGTCCCATACTTTTTCCTTCCTACCGCCGCCGCCACCGCTTCTGGATTAGTAGCTCCTCCCAATTTTGCGGATTTTGCGATTGCCTTAAAACGAGAACCCTCTCCAACAGGTTTGGATTTCGCTTCTTGATACTGTTTTCTCGCAGCCCTTCTTTGAACTAATGTTGACATCCTTTTACCTCCCTTATGCTCTTAACCATCCTTGTGGTATATTTTCCATCAGATCCATAAATGGTTTCGGTTGATGGCAATAAATCGCCTTTCCATATTGTGTTTTATAAATTATATCATCAGATACATAATATGAAAGTGCAAGAGCATCGGCTTCATCAGGAGATCGCCCTAATTCCTGTTTTATTTTGGTTTTCTCGACAACTTTTATTTTTCCACCTTCATAAGAAACCTTAATAACGCTGAGGGCATCTATTAAATCTCTATCTTCTGGAATCGAAATCAAAGATTTCTCGAATTTCTCTCTGAGACTCCAGTACATTTCGGCCCTTTTATTGTAGAATTTCTCCGGGTTATCCGCCTGCCTTCTGCTATCAGCCGCCTCCACTTTCGAACCTAATCGGTCAAAAAGTCCTCCATAGACAGCCCAACCGATACCTATTGAATCTACTCTCAGAATATCTCCACCTTCAGAGAGAAAATCAGAATTTGCCCAATTTATCAAAACTTGGGAATCCTGAGTAGTCAATCTTTTGACGCTGAAAACTTTTCCGCCTTTACGAGTAATAATTATGCTGCTATCTCCACCGGCCCCGCAGTCCAATCCTTTTATTATCGGATCTTTTTCCAGAGGTATGATTTCCCTATTCACTGCTTCCATGATCCAATCCATAGGAATCAATGTATGTTCATCTACAAACGGAGGCAAACCTTTAATTCTAACTCTCCATGGATTTGAATCTATCCCATATTTTTCTTTAATTCTTTCTATTAATTTCTTATCTGATATTTCCGATTCCTCAGCATCCCATCTCATCGTCACCCAATATTGAGAATCCTTGAATTGCGAATCTATTGCATAACCCTTAGAGCGAGTAGGGTTGAAAATCATAAAAACAAAGTTGCAGGGTTGTGTAAGTGTACCTTCCAGAGGATCGAATACAGGATCGGGTATTCCAGAGGATTCATCAATCACTATCATGAGATATTCTTCATGAATCCCAGAGAGAGTTTCAACTTGTTCCTCTACTGAAGATTTGGGATTGGCCGTTTTGGGGAAGGCAAACCATCTTTTTCCTCTCATATCCTCTTCCGATGTGTTAAAAAACAGTTTGTCATTCTGAAGTGTCATGAATCTTGCAGCAAGTGAATGTTGCAACCACTTACCTATTTCAGACCACAAGACTTTGTTCAACTGGTCGGCGCTTACGGAAACGCATGGTATTTTCGCATAAGGAAAACAATGCAAAAACCATATAATCAGCCAAGCAGCAAGGGCATCCTTTCCTATACCTTTACCTGCCATGATTGAAATTCCGAATTTTTGATTAAGTTCAATTTCCTCTTTATTCATCGGCTGATTTTTCATCTTTTTCAATCTTGCTGTAACTATTTTTCTAATAATCTCTATTGCTTCCTTCTGTTGTATTGTAAGGAAAACATTTTTGCCCGTAGCAGCGTTATAGGGTTTTATTATGCTTTCTTCAATGTAAGAGAGCGGATCGAAAATCCATTTTCTGAATAAACTTTCATAAATTTTTTCATCTGCAGTATGAATTAATATCTTTTCTATATTTTTCTTTCTTCCCATTTACAAATCCCTATGAATAAACTTTATAGAAAATTGATAATTCCCCTGTGAAATTTTCAGTTGTTATCTTCAATCCATCCTCTAAGTCTATAGGTGGGTGATGCCACCTGCCTCCATAAGCGGTTGTCCAGGGTTTAGTTATCTCCCCACCGCCTTGATTGAATAGTTGAAATGTCCCATCGGAGTCCACTTCCCCGATCACGACGGCCAGAAGTTTTCCTCTTCCTACAAAAATGCTTTGCAAAGATACGTTCCCCGAAATGTTTACAGGGGGCCCGCAGGATTCCTCTAAATCTTTGTCTTTGTAATAAAGGATCGTCACATCCGACCTCCTATTATCGGAACTTTTTTGCCTTTATGAGTCACTCTGAAGAAGGCCTTCTCAATAGAATCAAAGGGTTTCATCCTGAGTTCCTGAGCTTCCCTGTGTTCAATTCTTTCCCTTTCGTAGCATCCCCACATCCCTAATGCCCTTCCCAAACATACGAAACCATAAGCCACGACCAGCGGAACTAACTCAAGGGGGATTCCCAAAAAGGGGGAGAGGAGAAACAAACCCCCAGCTATACTATGGCTTATCGCTCCCAATTTGGTTCTATAACCCTGTAATTTCACCTTTGATCCTTTTTCCCTTTTGGTTTTTCTGCTGGATTTATGTGTAGCTTTTTAACTTTCTGCGCCTCTTTCTCTGCTATCACAGTTATGGCACAGTTTCCCTTTGTGTACAATTGGCATCTCTCAGCCATGCATTCAATCGGTACAGCAGGGGTCGAAAGAAATGGACATATCATATTTCCTTTTTCCTCCACTTTATAATATATTTTGCCTCTAAAATGCCTTAAGCCCTCCACTTTGACATTCTGGTATCCTGAAGTCCTTTTGGTGTTAGATCAGGTCTTAATCCATAGTTACCCATTTTCACCTATCTGTCTTTAGGCATTGAATCCCATTGAATCCTTAGTTCCTCCTTTTGTTTTGTATGCCGATGAAAAGGGAATAAAGCAAATTTGTCCAAGACAAAAGGCACATACCCCCTCCATGTTCCTCAAATGAGGAATGTATCCCAAAATGAGGAATAATGCAAATTTCTGTCCGATAAGATAGATTATGTTAACTATATAAATGGCTTGCAAAGCCAATCTACAGGAATCACTTAACATAATTCCTCATTTTCCACTTTCAACCACAAGATCTTGTGGTGTTTTGGATTCCTTATTTGGGGAAACAAATAGGGCATTATGGATATTGATAATAATCGAATCTGTTAACCTTTGATTCAACCCTGTATGTGTAAGTGCTTGATATTTATCGAATAAAATACCATAGCTCATAACTGTATCACGACCGCACATCTTTTTGATTTTCTCTTGATCAAGATTTTGAAGTAACAGCGACATTTTCTGTAAGAGAATCTTTGTATGATACTTCTCAAATTCCTGAATTCTCTCTGGTGTATATCCTTCTGCCTTAAGGCGATAAAAGACATTTGATTTACAACATCCTACGAGTTTTGCGATTTCTTCCAAACCGAGGCCTCTTTCCGCGTATGCGATAAGTAATTCCAGAGGAATATTTTTAGGTCCAGTCTGACCGTGACAAGTTGATTTATTTATTTTTTTACTACTTTCTTTTTGTACCTCCACAAGAGATTCAACTTGATGATCTTTTTCCACTTCATTTCTTCCCGGATATTCTTCAATATTTCTTTTTGAAGAATATCCTGTATTTCTGTTTCTTGTTTTCTTTTGGGCCAACATAGCTTCCACAACTATATATACATATAAAAAAATTTAAAAATTGTCAAGTCAGTATCAGTTTGTTTCAAAATTTACCGACTTTTTTCTTTTTCTGTAATAATAGTTAAATCTTTTATTTCACTTTTAGTATTCATAGGTTTATATTGAGAATAACCCTATCCCCCCTATAATCCCCCCTTCCCCAAAATTTAGTATAGTTTTTGATTTTTTGGTAGTTGGTCATTTTGAATTTTAACCCCCTTGCCATGCTTGAGATGAACTAATTAAATATGGATATGAATCAAAATCAAAAAATCTTAAACGTGATGTATATACAAGGTTATATAGGCTTGTTAAAGACAATGAAGTTAGAACATGGAAAGAGGGAGGTTACAAGAACTAAATCCTATTCTTTCAAATAATCCAATATAGTAACCTGTGCCTCTTCGAACGAAAAACATATTCTACATCTATATTTTTGTGACACCAAATAATCAATAAATTCATCCTGTTCTTTTGTAACTTTATTGCCTGCCCGTTTCATTTCAATGAAAAGTCCGTGCCAGTCTCCTTTAGGTTTTGGCAAAAAAATATCAGGTACTCCTGATTTCATCCCTTCCTCTAAAAGCCGCAGTGCCTCAGGGCAATACCTTTGCCCTTTCTTGTTTCGCCTCCAGGGTAGCTTTGCCCCGTTGGGGATGGCAAAGATGTATGCCAATTCAGGGTATATCCTTGCATATAGCCTCGCCCACTTAAAAAGTGTTGATTGCATTGAGTGTTCGGTTTCCCTAAAATGGTTGACGCTCTGGTATATCCTTCTCAAATCCCATTCCTTTAAATTTGCATAGTTCCTTACATACTTCTTCGTGGGTTTTTCTTTTAGTTATAGTGTCTTTCATGCCTTTTAGGGCTTCTGTAGCAATAATGTCGCAATAAACCCTCTTACATGAAAAACATTCGTAATTGTTAATACACTCCTGTCTCGTCCCTTTATGTGATGCCCACCACCGCATAAATTCCTGCCTTTCCTTCTCCTGCCCTTCCTTTTGCCTTTTGTCCTCTCTTTCTCCCTTATAGCGGTTAAGTAAAGATAGCAATTGATGGAATTGAAAAAATTCACAGATTATCAGATTCTCTAAAGCCTTTTGCAAGTCTTCTTTCTCAAAATTCATCACCTTTTCGTAGATTAGCCTTGCCCTCCCCTCAGTAATCCTCCAGCCCATGAGTTCCGTAATGTTTTTAAACTGCTCTATAAAAGCCTCCCATGAAATCATATGTACTTTGTACTTCTTTCCTTTCTTTCTTCTTCACTTTTCTCCCAAGTCCTTACGGCTGCCTTCCAGTCCTTCATCGGATTCTTGCCTACCTTCCATCCATTTGCACTGTAATAATCATACCACCTTTGAGGATCAACATTGTTTTTTCTCTCATTACAATATGCTTTTACTTCTTCTAATGAAGGTTTAATAAATTTTTTTGTTTCTCCTCTCATACTCTCCTCTTCTCTTATATTCTTTTCTTTTCTTATATATTCTTTTCTTATCTTATCTATATTAACGGAGCTTGTTACAGGTGTAACGCTATCCGTTACAGATTGTTTTTTCAAAAGTCTGTGTTTGATTACTCTTTTGTGGACATTTGAGAGTTGATACAATTCCCAGTTTTTGATACGATAAATTCCGGAAATCATATTCTCTTCAAGTTTGTCTGTTCGTATAAATGTCTCAATAGCTGTTTTTAAAATGTCAAAAGGTATTAAAAGAAGACCTGCAAGTTGTTCTAAGGCATATGGTGTTGTATGGTTAGCTCTAATGTAACCGTCATCTTTTGCCGCTAACGCCAAAAAATCAATCCAAATTGCCCTTTCTTCCAGTGAGCATTCAATCCTTGTAGATCCGAATATCCACTTGTCAATCCACAGTGGTATCCATTGATAACCTGAATTACGAGATTTCATTTGCCTTTAGAAGGTCCGCATATTATCATTCAATCTCTTGAATCCTCATATGCTGTGCAATTCACTGCATGACAATTTATCTTTGAATATG
>JBMOLK010000308.1:0-4239 GCA_049325575.1 Bacillota bacterium
CTCAATATAAAGTATACAATAATATGCAAAAAAATTGTCATATTAAATTATCTAATGTGATATGATTAGGGTAAATTAATTTGAAAAAATATTAAAATATCTGAAGTGATTAATTCGCAAGTCTACAGCTGTCAACATGCCATGAACAGAGCACCAAGAAAGGAACCGGCTTTCGTCTGCCGTTATACCAAGGTGGATGCTTCGGCTCCCTGCAACGGCATGGAAATCAAGGAACGTGAACTGGAAACCATGCTGTTTGACATTATCTCCAAACAGGCACAGATCATTTTAAACACCGACAACCTGAACAACATAGGCGAAATGGAACTGCGCTCCGAGCAGCAGGCAGAATACAGGAAGCTCATAAGAAGGTGCCAGGATAACAAGCGGAGCCTGTATGAGCAGTATGTCATGCGGGAAATCGATGCCGGGCAGTATGCGGAATTAAAGGCCGATTTAGACGCTGAACTGAACCACCTGAACCGCATCTACACTGCAATTTCCGCGCAGGCCGCCAAATTAAAGGCAGACTGTGAGGAAAACAACAAGGCAAGGGAATTTGCCGAGGATATTTCAAAGGAAACCGGCCTGACGCAGGAGCTTATGGAATTGCTGATTGACAAGGTGTTTATATATCCGGGAAACCGAATTGAAATCAGCTGGAAAGTGACGGACTTTTCGGACTTTCAGAACAGGAGGGATACGCATGGAGAAGAAAGAAATAAGGGTTGCCATCTATTGCCGCGTGGCGACCGCAGACCAGTTGTCGCTGGAAGCTCAAAAGGAATACCTGCGCGGATATGCCAAGGAACACGGATATGACCGCATTGGATATTATATGGACAACGGGTACAGTGGTTTGAATTATGACAGACCCGCATTTTCAAGACTGGAAGCCGATATACAGGCCGGACGTGTTGGGGCAGTTATTGTCCGTAATGTGGATCGCATAGGACGTAATGTCTTAGAAACCACCCATTGGATTGAGCAGCTAAGAAAAAAAGGAGTCGCTTTCCTTACAACGGATTCGTCCTTCAATGAAAACTCTTTGCAGAATTTGGGATGCTTGCTTAAAAACCCAAAAGAGTATGATCGTTATGGGCATAAAGACCATACTGGCAGAAGAATATGTAGGACAGCTTTTAGGAGATAAGGATTTTATCACTTCTGAGGATATCCCTCTGGACAATGATTTTGATTTTGTGATGTCACTTATGATTGCCGCCGAATATAGTTAAAAAAAGAGATAAAAGTATCAGAAAGGGATTAAATTCTATTGTTAAAAACAATAAACGATAGATATTATCCCTTTATTTCATTCACACTTTCGTGATATAATTAATGAAAAATTCACGTTTGCGGGAAAAGAGGATGTAGATAGTGGGGAAGAGGTCAAAGATAGCAGAGATAATAATTAAGAAAGGCGATAAGCTAACAATCCGAAACATTAACGGAAGGAGCATCTCAGGAGAGGTCACAAATATTAATGAGGAAGCAGCCGAAGCGATGCTCTTTGAAGCATATGGTGATTCAAATTTCAAGGTTCACCATATTGAACTTACAGTCCAAGCCAGTCTCCCATCACCCAATAACATTTCAGAAGTTTTAACTTTTTCGGAAGCAGCAGAGATTTGGAACATTGACCCAAGCACACTTAGGCATCGGGTTACAGGCGAAGAACTACAAGAAGGTTTAGATTATCGAAAAAGTGGTAAGGTGTGGTTAATTACAAGAAAAGCTATGGAAAGATTATATGGGTTGAAATAACCGCTCTCTTCTTCCCCGCATTGTCGTTTACGAAAAAAACCTAAATTATTTTTCGGTGTGTACTTGACATACGGGTGCCTCAATGTATGAACCGTTGCTTTCTTATTTATTCCCGCTTTAAAACATGCTTTTTCAAATATTTTCTGAACTGATCTTTCTGTTATGTGCTTGTCTTCATTTTGCCCTGGAAACAACCAGCCTTCAGGTTTATAAATTTTAAAATACTGCCTGAGAAAATCTAAGGCTACATTTGATAAAAGAGTATATCTGTCTTTTTTTCCCTTTGCGCACTTCACATGAATTAAATTCCTGCTACTATCTATATCCTTAATTTTTAACTTAACTACTTCACCTACTCTAAGTCCCGCAGAGTAAATAAGCAAAATTATTGTCTTATGCTTTATATTTGTAATACTATTAATAATTTTATACACTTGATTTTGGCTTAAAACTATCGGAAGTTTCTTGTCACTCTTTGGACGACTAATATCAAACTCCAGATCAGTTCTCTTTTTTACGTCCTTATACAGAAACTTTATAGCACTAACACTCTGATAAATATATGAAGAAGACTTTCCTTCATCAATTTCTTTTAAAAAATACTCTTTGATCTCTTCTTCATTAATCTCTGCAAAATTATTATAGTATTCTAAAAATCTTCTAACGTGCCCTATGTAAGCTTTCTGTGTCTTTATGCTATACCCTCTTAGTTTTAATTCATTCCTTAGAGGCTTAAATACTTCTTCTTCAATACTATCAAATGAATATACTTCAGCTAAACCTGATTCAAATACAATTTTTTCATTTTTAAAAAGACTGCATAAACTATCTATTGCTTCTTTTGTATCTGGTATAATCCATATTTTATCAGATTCTAACCATTTTCGTCCATTTATTTCTTTTATTTTTTCTACTTTTTCTCTCGAATAAGGAAATCTAACAGATAAACTTCCACAAGAACACTTTGTAATAACTATTGCCATAAATTCACCAACCGCTTTTCAATTAAACAAATATTTACAACAAAGAACATACGTTCACTTCAATTATATTACCTTTTATAACCTATGGCAATAGGGAACAAAACAGTTCATAATGAAATAATGATATCCAAATATAAAAGACATGCCAGATTTACGAATTCTGCCATGCCTTTTCTTAAATTTACTAAAGTTTTACGATTCCTTTGGTTCTTCTACACTATTTATTGCGGATCTTAACACTTTCACCTTGGTTTTATCAATACTTGTTTCAATGGTTACCTCATCATCCTTGATATTTATTACTTTACCTATTATGCCTCCAATGGTAACTATATTGTCCCCAACTTTGACTGCATCAAGCATTTCCTTCTTCTTCTTTTCCCTCTTCTTCTGCGGTAAAAAAACGATTAAGTATAGAACAACAAAGAAAGTGACGGGTAATATCAATGCATTAATTAACTCCTGAAAATTGTTCATAAACGACCTCCTGTTAAATTATTTATTTTAATTAAAAGTATTAACCTTGTTTGTAACCGAACTTATTAAAGAACTCATTTCTAAAATCACCCAGCCTGTCTTCCATTATAGCCTGTCTTACATTCTTCATCAAGTTAATTAAAAACCTTAGATTGTGCCATGTAGTAAGTCTGATTCCAAGCACCTCTCCGGCTTTTAATAAATGCCTTATGTATGCCCTGGTAAAGTTCCTGCAGGCATAACAGTCACATTCCGGGTCCATGCTGGAATAATCCCTTGCATTTGAAGCATCCCTTACTATAAGCTTGCCTCTGCTGGTTATCACCGTTCCATTCCTGCCAATCCGTGAAGGAAGTACACAGTCAAACATATCTATTCCTCTAATTGCACCTTCAATTAAATAATCAGGGCTGCCTACTCCCATCAAATATCTCGGTTTATCTTCCGGAAGTAAGGGTGCTGTACACTCCAGCATGGCATACATATCTTCAGAAGGTTCTCCAACGCTTAACCCGCCGATGGCATATCCGGGAAAGTCAAGCTCCAGCAGCTCGTAAGCACTCTGTTCCCTAAGCTCTTTATACATCCCTCCCTGAACAATACCGAAGAGAGCTTGCTTTTCAGGATTCCTGTGGGCATCCTTACACCTTTTTGCCCACCTGGTAGTCCTCTCCAGGGACTTTTTTGCATAGTCATAGTCTGCAGGGTATGGTATACATTCATCGAATGCCATTATTATATCTGCTCCAAGATCGTTTTGTATCCTGGTAGCCATCTCGGGAGTAATAAAACGTTTCGACCCATCAATATGAGATTTAAATGTCACACCTTCTTCTTTAATATCCCTTAAGTCACTAAGGCTAAATACCTGAAACCCTCCACTGTCTGTCAGAATTGGTCTATCCCAGCTCATAAACCCGTGCAGTCCCCCGGCTTCCCTGACAATGTCCTCACCAGGTCTCATGTGAAGGTGATAAGTATTACTTAGTATTATCTGTGCTTCAATATTCTT
>JBMOLK010000309.1:0-4232 GCA_049325575.1 Bacillota bacterium
TAAATGGATAAGCACCAATTGTGTTTATTAATCTGTATTATTGTTTCAATTTACACAAATGATAAAATCCAAATGGAGGACTAAAAACATGATAAGACTTCAATGCTTGTGCGAAGGTTGTGAAAACCAGTGTGACAGTCAGTTAAAGTCGGAACTTGTTTCAAAGGGAATCCTTAACTATTTGTACCTGAACAATGGCAGAAAGTTGACTTACAGCTGCGGTAAGTTTGCCAAAGGCTCCAGGCACAGTTTTTCAGCTTTTACTACTGCAAGAGTCAGCTATGATGTGTTTCTTTAAATTCAGTCTCAACTTAATCAAATTTATAATAAACTATTTACTCCCCTAACCTAACCCATATAATGGGTTCTTTTTTTATACAAGGTTTTTCATCCTTTCAAGAACTTCGTAAGGCACATGCAGATCTCCTCTTCCCTTACCTATCTTTATATCAGGCTTAAAAGTTCCATGAAAATCACTACCGCCAGTTGGTATAATATCATGCTTTATAGCAAGCCTTAACAGATTCCCCGTATCATCAGTGGAGTTATCAACATAATACGCCTCAATACCCTTTAGCCCGGCAGCTGCCAGACGCGAAAGCAGCTCATCCAGTTTGCTAAAAGACAGCCCAAGGTAGATAGGGTGAGCCAGAACTGGAATCCCTCCTGCTCTTAAAATTTCGTTTATGCCTTCCTCGGGTGTCAGCCTGTCTTTTTTTACATATGCCGGCTTACCGCTTGAAATGTACTTATCAAAAGCTTCCCTTATACTTTTTATATAGCCTTTTTTCACCATTACACTGGCTATATGAGGCCTTGCTACAACTTTTCCCTTAGCTTCTGCCCTAACCTCCTCAAGGGTAATGTCAAACCCCAGCTCATTGAGCTTCTTAATCATTTTAGGATTTCTTTCTTCTCTGTTCATCCTAAGCCTGTCTAACATAGGCTCTATATTAAGGTAATTATCTCCGAAAAAGTAGCCTAGCATATGCATTTCCGTATCAAAATCGAGACTTATTTCAACTCCCGCTATGACTTCAAAACCTATTCTCTTGCCCTCTTCAAGGGCTTCCCCTATGCCGTCAATGGTATCATGGTCGGTTAATGCAGCAGCCGACAACCCGCTTTCTTTTGCATGTCTCACAAGTTCTGCCGGTGTCATGCTGCCATCAGAGGCTATTGAGTGTGTGTGCAAGTCAATAAATCTGTCCATAAATTCTCCTTCTAGAGTTATCTCACAGCTCGTTAATTTCTATGCATACTTAAAACATACCTCTGGCGGAAATTTCCCTTCATAAGCCATCTTTAATATTTTATCCAGTATTACAAGGGACCTGCAGGCCTCTTCTTTTGTCACAATCCCTTTCTCCAATGCCTCTGAAAGCTCATCGGCATCAAGAACTTCAACACTCTCATCAGGCATTATTCTCACATCCAGTATTAAATCAACCAGTGTATATTTATCCTGTTCTTTATCATACTCTACATTTATAATGTCACAATACCAGTATTTAAATTCTCCTGAAGGACCCAAAAATTTGCTTATTTTGTATCCCTCTTTAAGAAAAGTGTAAGACACTCCCCCGGAAATATCCTGTCTTTCCCTTATTGGCTTCCATCTTGTTACCAAAAAGTCATCGCTTCTAAATAAGAGCTCATCACCAGTTATATCAATTACTTCACAGGGTATATATCTTTTTCTGTACACTATCGGTTTCTTCATACTCATCTCCCTTTTAAAATCTAACATTTCTTTATTTCAAATAATCTTCATATAACCTTCCATATGCCTAAAGAAACGGATTAGTTTATATTATTATACATTAGCCAAGCTTATTTTGAAATGAAAAATTGCGAATATTATTTCCCACATCCTTCCACGGTCAGGGTTGTAATGTTATAATAGAGTAAACTTTGAATCTGACTTTAACAAGAAGACGACCCTGGAATATTATAAGAGTCTCAACTATTAAAGCTATTAGCTTTAAGCCGTTACCTTGTGAAGATAATAGTAATTTAAGTAATATTGGTTGGGAGGAATACACTTTGCAAGCAAAAAGGACCTGTAGTAATTGCCTTAAAGGAACAGCAATTACTATAAACAGCGATATACTATGCATAGAAAAAGGGGTAGTATCCTCTGACTACGTTTGCTCAAAACATAGGTATATGCCTGCTCTGAAATCTATAAAAAGAAAAATCAATACATGCGTGGATTGCGAGCATTTTATCATTTTTGATACTGCAAATATTGAGGACAGGGCTGTGGGTATCTGCCAGCTGTTTACCGTAAGAAAGTATGACGGCAGAAAAAAGAAAACCTGCTCCAAATTCCTTAAGAGAGTGAAGAAGGAAGTGTCTTAAGGGTTATTTGCAATACTCTCTTTATTTTCTATAATCTTTATTCAGTTAAAAACCGATATAATACCTGTAAATATATTATAAAAAGGTGATAAGGTTTGAGAGTAAGAGATATCTTTGAAGAAAAGCTGAATGAAATCCAAAGCAGGGTCCCTCTTAGGATAAGGACCTACAGCAGTGAACCTGTTGTATCCTTCAAGGAGTCTCTTGATAATGCTCTTAACAACAGTATCACAAAAGATGATATTCTGGTTGAGAAAAAGCCTGCAAAAGCCGTTGACAAGGAAGGTAATGACAGAACCCGGGATGTACAAAGGGCTAAACTATCGCGGGCAAATACCAAAGCTTATATACCGGAGGATAAAACTGCCCGTATGGAGCTTATAAATAACAGTATACAGGAAGCCTCCAGGAAACACGGTGTAGACCCAAACCTTATAAGAGCCATAATCAAGCAGGAATCAAACTTTGATCCATTTGCACTCTCTCATTCGGGTGCACAGGGTCTGATGCAGCTTATGCCGGGAACTGCGGATGCTTTAAAGGTCAGCGACCCTTGGGATATTTCACAGAACATAAACGGTGGTACAAGATATATAAAGGACCAGCTTATCAAGTTCAATGGCGATATAAAGCTTGCATTGGCCGCCTACAATGCGGGTCCGGGTAATGTTATGAAATATGGGGGGATACCTCCCTTTAACGAAACACAAAACTATGTCAAAAAAGTTATGCAGTACTACTCCATGTACTCCGGCAGCAGCTAAATATCATAATACATTTACTAAACCTCTGCCTATGGAATATCAACATTAATACCGAGTTCATTCTCAATCTCCTTAATATTTCTCCCTACCAAATCCCTTCCTTTATAATCAAACATTACAGGTGGAAGAACTATCAAATCAGGTCTTTTCCCTCTACTTAAGTATTCTTTTGCTGCCGCTATAATATCCTCTGCCGTAAGAAGTCCGGCACACTTAATAGAGCCTCCGAAAAACAAATTTTTCACTCTTAAAATCTCGTAATCAAAGGTAAATTCACTTGTCTTAAATAATCCTGCCAGAACATTAAAAGCCAGCTCCGAAGTCATAAAGAGGACATTTCCTGCCTTATACCTTGATACCAGCTTATTTATATCAAGAGTAATATCAGGGTCAATATCATAGAGAACAATAAACCCTGGTGATGAACTCTTTTGCTTCATCAAAGCAAGTTCAATAACTTCTGCTCCCCTTTTAATCCTGACCCTAGGATTCTTTTTTCTAAACACGCTGTTGAATCCATCTACCCTTGACCTTACTTCACTTCCATCAACCTTAATGATTACATCTCCCTCCTTCATTCCGGAGCTATGGGCTGGAGATCCTTTAATAATTCCTTCTATCCTGCAGTCAAGATCGTCTATATAGGAAGGCTCAAGTACAACAGGGATTTCATACTTAGGCCTTAGTGACTTTAATATATTGGATGTTTCTTCATATACTTTATCAAAATCAAATCCGCTTTTAGCCTCTCGAGTATACCCTTGAATATAAAGCCTTATGGAGCTTGCCCCTGCAGCACTTAAAAAAGCCAGCATTTCTTCAATATCACATGCATCAATTATGCCCGGTACAAGAACTGCGCTGGCACTAAAATTAATTCTGTCTTTCAACAGCTCTATTTTGTTCCTGATGCTGTCCTGCCTTTTTAAGCCCAGAATTGTTCTTCTCTTTTCATCGTCTATACAGTTAACGGATAAATTAAGCTCTATATGCCTTAATTCCTCCATGCTCTTTACTATTTCTTCACTTAAGAGAGTGCCGTTGGTAGTTATTTGTACAGGCGTTTTTTTATATTTTTTTCTTATCAATGAAATAATCCTTAGA
>JBMOLK010000310.1:0-4181 GCA_049325575.1 Bacillota bacterium
CAATCTTAAAGGTATTATAGAGAAAACCGCTAATAAAAAGACCGACTTTTAATTTTATTTTAAGACTCTTTTTTTTGGCCGCCTGATCCCATATTTTTTTATACATGTTTTCAAGTATAAGGGGCACAAGAATAAGGATGGAAGGCTTGGTTTCCTTAAGGTTTTTTCCGATATGTTTCAAACCTTCATTAAAGGAAATACAAACCCCATTATATATCATGGTCAGAAAGCCTGCAGTACACTCATAAGTATGGTGCAGAGGGAGTATTGAAAGTACTGAGTCTGTACTGTCGATATAGAGCGAAGAAGTAACAGCCATTATATTGGAACAAATGCTCTTATGTGATAACATTACTCCTTTAGCGTGGTCGGTAGTTCCAGAAGTAAAAATTAACATTTTCAATGCATTTTCATCAATACTGGCATTTAAATAGTCCGTATTACCAGACTCTAAAAGGTCTTTGCCCTTCTTTATAAGAGCTTTAAAGGATAGAAACTTTTCATCCTCAGATTCTTCCTTGTCCATATTGATATAGTACTGAATATTGCTCAAATCAGAGGATAACTTTTTAAGTTCATCATGAAACTTTCCGGAATAGACAACTGCACTTGCATTGGATTTGATTAACAGGTTTTCTACTTCTGCAAGAGGGAGTTCCTTGTCAAGGGGTACAATAACTCCTACACCGTTTACTGTTGAAAGGTAAGTTACACACCATTCATACCTGTTTTCTCCTATGACAGCAATAAACCTGTCTTTAAGGCCCAGGTCCAGTAGTGCAGTACCTAACGCATCTAAATCACTATTAAAATCTATATATTTAATTCCCTTATAATTATTTTCTCCTAACTTTATATAAAAAGCATTTTTGCTGCCAAAGAGTATGGTGCTTTGCTCCATCATATCTTTTAAGTTTTTTATGGGTCTAACTTCATAAACAGGTGAGGTTTTCATAATATTTCACTCCTTTAGGCCCAAGTATAGAACCTTTAGCTTTATTATTATTATACAATAAAACTCAACATTACATAACACGTTAAAAAAATGTTATGGTGTGAAGTCAGCTTATATTATAGGCTAAAAGGCTATAATAATCAATAAGGCTCTTACCAATAATTATATTGAATTACTTACTAATATATAACACAAAACAAAGCCTTTAATCAGAAACGACTAAAGGCTTTATCTTATTTCATCTTCCCGTCCTCTTTGAGTTTACAGTCCGTGATATTTTACGAAGAGTGAATCTAAGTAAAACAAACATTAAGAGGAATATGGATGTGCCTATTAACACCCTTTTCAGCAAAGGATCACTAATCGACTTAAAGGCTATGGTTTTAGGGCTTTGCGGAGGTACAAACTTTTCAATACTTCTTGAAGCTACCAGGTCTACTTTTCCAAGGGAGACATCGTTATTTTTAATCTCAAGGAATCCCATAACATCCCCTTTTTTTACAGGTGCTGTTATATTGCTGTCTATGTTTTCTTCTATTGTATATTGCTGTTTGTCTTTGTCGTTTGGGAGTAAACATTTTAAGTCATTAGCGGCAAGGATATCAAGGTTATTGTTGCCTGCAGCATCCGCCACAGGGACAGACCTGATATAAGAGTTGGATGCAATTATGTGCTTCATGGAATAGTTCTTAAAGCCGTACTCAAGTAATTCCTTTGAGTACCCGAATACATTATCATAGTTATCGACACCCATTACTACAGCAATCAATTCCATTCCATCATCATTTATGGCGGAAGAAACAAGATTGTACTTGGCTCTATCGGTGTAGCCTGTCTTAATGCCCGTAATCTTTGTATAATAATTAGACTTATACTTTGAGTAAGTGAGCAGTCTGTTGGTGGTATATATGGTAACCTCTTCAGGATGCTTGTTTGTAGGGGGTATGGTGTAAGATGTCTTTTGCACTATTTCCCTGAATTCCGGCAGCGTCATTGCATGCCTTGCCATTTTTGCAAGGTCGCTGGCAGTTGTAAGGTGATTTTCACCTTTTTTTCCGTTATCAATACCACAGGGATTTACAAAGTTTGTATCTGTAGCCCCAAGCTCTTTTGCCCTTTTATTCATCAAGTCATAAAACTCCTGGCGGGATGAAGAAATATTTTCAGCGATAACGTATCCAGTCTCGTTGGCAGATCTTACCATAAGAGCATTAAGTACATGCCTAAGCTCCAGCTGCTCACCGGCCATAAGACCTATATGCATGCCTCCGGGGCCTATATCATCTATGGCAGATTGATTTACCATTACGAACTTATCCAGGTCTCCATATTCAATTGCCAGTATTCCGGTCATGATTTTAGTAGTACTTGCAGGGTATGCTTTTACTTTGGAATTGTATCCGTAAAGAACCTGGCCTGTTTTTGAATCTATTAGAATATATGATTTGGCATTTATGTTTAAAGGCTGTGCGCTTACTTGAATAACGCTTAAAAATAATGCGGCAGATAGTGTTATTATTGATAGCAGTTTTTTCATGAACTCCTCCAGATTAACATGATGTTGTTTATTAAGCTAAAAAAGACGAAATGTCTGGACATTAGTTTAAGTATATCAAAAAACTATTAAAAAATGTAGATAATAATGAAAAAACTTCAAGGTAATTATAGGGAACGTGCATTTGAAAGATAAATTTGTTATAATTACAGTGGAGGGTAATTTATGTTAAGGGATGTATTTGATGAGGAAATAAAGGTTAAAAAAGGGCTTATTGCCTTATTAATACTGGCTTTAGTTGGGACAACATCAGTGATAGGATTTTTACTGGCAGCTAATAACGAAGATATAATTATCAGTAAGTCGGAAGAAAACATTAATCCAAAATCGAGTGATGATATTAAGTTTGGTACAGCCGATAAAAGTGAGCCGCAGACTACGCCTGTTGAGGAGATAGAAGTTTATGTTGTAGGTGAGGTGAATAAGCCCGGAGTAGTTACGCTAAAAAAGGGTCAGATCATTAAAGATGCCATAGATCTGGCAGGTGGACCTACGAAAGATGCAGATCTTGAAAATATAAATCTTGCCTATGAACTTAAGGAAAATGTTATGCTAAGAATAAGATCAAAGAAAGTAGGTTCTCCAAACACAGGAACATCCAATACAGCAGTTTCGGGCAAAGATGCTTCAAATAAGACTGCGGCGGGGAGTAAGACTCCAAGCAGTAAGGCTGCCCAAAGCGGAACTTCAAGTTTAGCTTCAGGTAATAGTAATAAAGAACAGACCCTTACCGGCACTGATATAATAAAGGACAGTGGAGGATCAGTTGTTGGAGAAAATGAAAATAAAGACAGTTCAAGTGCAAAAGTAAACATTAACAAAGCAACTATTGATGAACTTGACACCTTGCCCGGAGTGGGACCTTCTACTGCGGCTAAAATAATTTCTTACAGAGAAAAGAATGGTGGCTTTAAAAAGATTGAAGATATAATGGAGGTGCCGGGAATCGGTGAGAGCAAGTTTAACAGTCTTAAGGACTTTATTACTGTAGAATAATGATCTAAGTTCCTGGAGCAATCCGGGTAAGAATTTTAGGAATGCACCAATATGAAAATAATGGGATAGACTTATAAATATCCAGAAAGTATAATTAAACTAAATGACTATTAATGTAGTACGAAGTTGTGTTTTTGGATTGTCTATACTTTTAGCATCGGAAGGGGGAAAAGCTTGTCAGGTATCAAATAAAAATACCTGGTAAGTATACTTTATGAGGAAAATATTGATATTTTTTTTATGTTTCATGGCTTTAAGCATGTTTACCGGGTGTGACAATATCTTAAGAAGTTCCAATTCAGGTAACAGCTCAGGTAAAAATAGCTCCCTGGAAGGTCAGGGGGACAGTAACACTACTTATGGCAAAAAGGTTGAGTTATCCCTCTACTTTCCTAGTAAGGACAACAGCAGGGTGCTGGCAGAGAAAAGAGAGGTTCCGGTTAAAGATGGGGCTGTAATGAAAGCTGCTGTGGAAGCGTTGATAGAGGGCCCTGAAAATGAGGAGTTAAGAAAAGTCATTCCCGATGGAACGACATTATTAAGTATAAAAAAAGAAGGTAATGTTGCTGTAGTTGATTTTTCAAAGGAATATACAAAAGTTAATGGACTTGATGAAATAGTTGAGAGGGTATCCGTTATAAACACCTTAACGGAAATTCAGGGAATAGAGAAAGT
>JBMOLK010000311.1:0-155381 GCA_049325575.1 Bacillota bacterium
GGCTAATAGCGGAATTTGTGAAGACGGACCGCAACCGTATGATGTATGTAACTTATAAGTTTGCAGGTTTTAAAGAGATGGAGGAAGATGGTGATAGGGTGGTGTTTGAAAATGACCTGACCCATATTCAGCCTTTTCCTGACTATATTAAACTCAATATAGTCGAAGAATGACAAAAAAGATAATTAATGAACACTAGGATTCAAGCAGCTTTTATAAAGTGCTAATAGCCATTTTGTAGAACTACATAGTTATGCTGCGATTTGTGTTTTGGTTACAATGTTTATGGGGGGGGTAACAAATGTCAGCATATATAAACTTTGTTGAAGCAATAAAGAAAAACACTAACACTAATAATAAAGGTATTACCTTTATTAACGGGCAAGATGATGAAATGTATTTGCCATATGATCAGGTGATTGCTAAAGCATTAGGAATCTTATACGGTTTACAGCAAAATGGAATTAGATCGGGAAATGAACTGGTATTTCAATTAGAGGATAATCAGGATTTTATATATACTTTTTGGGCATGCCTACTGGGAGGAATCATTCCTGTTCCTGTAACAGTAGGCAACAACGATGAACACAGGCTGAAGCTGGTGAAAATATGGGAAATACTGTACTACCCTTATTTAATAACAGACTCTCATACATATAAGGCAGTCTCTACATTACCTTTTGAAAAAGGAAAATCTAATACTGAAGATTTTAGTAAGAAAGTTATCCTGATTGACCAAACTAGAGACTTCTCTAAATTAGGTGATATTTATTCGCCAAAACCTTCAGATATAGCATTTATACAGTTTTCTTCCGGATCGACGGGAGATCCTAAAGGGGTAATAGTAACCCATGAAAATTTGGTTTCAAACACAAGTGCCATAGCACATGGCTCAAATATGGGTAAAGATGACAGTATAATAAACTGGATGCCTGTAACCCATGATATGGGACTGATTGGTGCTCATTTAACAGGCACCTTAATGGGGTTAAATCAGTATATCATGCCAACCAAACTCTTTATAAAAAGGCCTACCCTTTGGCTTAGCAAAGCAAGTGAACACAAGGTTACACACCTATACTCCCCCAATTTCGGATATAAACACTTTCTAACATTTTATGACCCTAAAAATGCAGAGGATTGGGACCTGAGCAGTATAAGGGTCATTTTTAACGGTGCAGAGCCCATATCCGAACAGTTATGCAACACATTTTTAGATGAGATGGAAAAACACAGGTTGAACAGGAACTCCATGTTTACTGTGTACGGGCTGGCAGAAGCTACTGTAGGTGCGTCCTTCCCACCCGTAGGGGACAGAATATTGACACATAGATTGGACAGAAGATTTCTAAATGTAGGGCAAAAAATAAAAGAGGTTGAATATGAAGATATTAACACTGTAACATTCGTTGATGTGGGCTATCCTATCAATGATTGCTTTATAAGGATATGTGATGACGAAAATAACGCTCTTTTGGAGGGTACGATAGGTAATATACAGATTAGTGGTATAAATGTTACCCAAGGATATTATAACAATGAGGAAGCAACTAAAAAGGTTATTACACAGGATGGATGGCTGATAACAGGCGATCTGGGTTTTATGAAAAATAAAAGGCTTGTTATCACAGGAAGAGCGAAGGATATTATATTTGTAAACGGGCAGAATTATTATCCTCATGACATAGAACGTATATGTGAAGAAGTTGAAGAAGTGGAATTAGGTAAAGTTGCGGTTTGTGGAGTTCAAAACAAAAAAATTCATAGTGATGAAATAGTTATATTTGTGTTATTCAAAAAGGATTTAAAGAAATTTTGCTCCATGGCAACTGCTTTAAGGAGCTTAATTAATGACAAGATGGGACTGGAGATCAGTGCGGTAATACCTGTAAAAAAAATCCCAAAAACTACAAGCGGTAAGGTCCAAAGGTATAAACTGGGCCAAATGTATCAGGAAGGAGAGTTTGCCCAAGTTAAAGCAGAACTTGAAAAGCTGATAGCAGAAGAACTGGATAAGAAACAGATTGACCTGCCGACTAACGATATTGAAAGAAGACTTGTAGAAATATGGAGTAAAGTATTGGGTAATACCAACACCGGCATAAATGACAGTTTTTTTGAACTTGGAGGAAACTCTATATCATTAATGCAAATAATAGATAAGGTTGATAATGAGTTCAATGTCGAGATGAGCTTTACTGAATTTATGAGTAAAAAGACAATTGCAGAAATTGCAAATTTGATTAATGAGAATAGAGGGGAGATTAAGGGTGCTTTATACCCACAGAGACAAACAGACATTGAGAATATAGGTGTGCCCTTTCCCCTGTCTGAAGTTCAGATGGCTTATTATACAGGACGTAGCGACCAATTTGAATTGGGTGGGACATCAACCCATCTTTATATTGAAATAGAGACAAAGCTTGATATTGAGTTGCTTAACAAAAGCTTGCAGAAATTGATTGGACGCCACCCAATGCTTCGTGCAATAGTATTGGATACAGGGGAACAGAAGATTCTTGCTAAAGTTCCTGATTATGAGATAGAGGTAAAAGACCTAAGGCATTTGAATACACAGGAACAGAAACTTTTCATTGAAGATCATAGAGAGGACATGTCACACCGTGTGTTAAAGCCAAACCAATGGCCACTGTTTGAGTTTAAAGCAATAAGGCTTACTGATGATACAAGTCTTTTATGTGTAGGTATAGATATGCTTATTGCTGATGGGGCAAGTATTCAGATTATAGGGAGGGAATTGGTAGACTTCTATAATAATCAGGATATGATACTTCCAAGGCAGGAGTTTTCATTCAGGGATTATATGCTTGCATATGAAGAGTTTAAATCTTCGGAGTTATATAGACGTGACAAGGAGTATTGGATAAACAAGCTTGAAGAATTTCCTTCTTCTCCAGCACTGCCTTTGAAGCAGGAACCCTATAACGTAAAAAAACCACGGTTTAAGAGACAAAGAAAGGTATTCGACAAGAAAGACTGGGAAAGGCTTAAGAACATAGCCAGGAAAAACAGTATTACGTCGTCTGTACTGCTCTGCACTGCATATGCAGCGGTTCTGGCCTTCTGGAGCAACCAGCCAAAACTTGCAATTAGTCTTACAACGCTAAACAGATATCCTTTTAATCCGGGTGTAAACGATATAGTGGGCGATTTTACTTCTGTTATGCTGCTTGATATAGAGATGCAGTCCAACACATCTTTTTGGGAAAAGGCAAAAGGTGTTCAGGATACACTGCTTAAGGCCTTGGAACACAGACATTATGATGGTGTGGAATTTATAAGGGATATCTCAAAGTATCACAACATGGGGACCAAAGCGGCTATGCCTGTAGTGTTTACAAGTATGCTGTTTGGAGAAAGCCGGGATGGCTGGTCCGAAATGGGTGAGATAAAAATGGGTATAAGCCAGACATCGCAGGTGTACCTGGACAATCAGGTTATTGAGATTGACGGCAGCCTCTCCATTACTTGGGACTATGTTGAACAGCTTTTTGACAGCCAAACTATTAAGGCAATGTTTGAAAACTATATTGGAATTCTTGATAGCATACTTGAAAACGAATCAGCTTCAAATCTTGCAATCAGTAGTTGTGATAGAGAATTGATTCGTCAATATAACAATACAGACCTGGAAGTTAGACCTACTACTCTTCAGGAAATGTTTATATCACAGGTGAGAAGGACGCCGGATAACCTGGCAGTGATTTTTGAGGGTCAAAGTATTACGTATCGTGTTCTGCATGAAAGAACCAACCGGATTGCACATTATTTAAGGGAAAAGGGCATAGGGGAAAATGACCTGGTAGGAGTGATAGCAAACAGAAGTATAGACGCAATTGTTAACGTTATGGGCATATTGAAGTCAGGCGCTGCTTATGTACCCCTTAACCTGGACTATCCTGAAAGCAGGAAGAAGTATATTATTGAAGATGCAAAGTGTAAAGCCGTTTTGGAAGGTGGATTCTTTGACAGAGAGAGAATTTCTGCTTATCCGGGTGAAGAAGTCTCTATGGATTATGATCCTGAAAGCCTGGCTTATGTTATATACACTTCGGGAAGTACCGGCAAGCCTAAGGGAGTTGTTATAACCCATAAAGCTGTAACAAATACCATAGAGGATATTAATAAGAAGTTTAGTGTTAATGAAAAAGACAGACTTATCGGATTGTCTTCCATGTGCTTTGATTTATCGGTTTATGATATATTTGGTGCATTAAGTACGGGAGCTGCTTTAGTTGTTGTCAAAGACCAAAGAGATGTGAAAAATGTAATTGAAACGATAAAATCAAAGGGAGTTACTATCTGGAACTCTGTACCTTCCATACTGGATATCACGGTTGATAGCCTTGAGGAAAGCCCGGAAAGGCAGAACAGTAACGCTTTTGAGGATAAATACTATTGGTCTCCTGTAGTCCAGTGGAAGAAGCAAGGGAATCAGATTTGGTTAAAGGATATTTCCTATAAAGGAGTGGCCGCAGAAATGTTTCCCAAGTTGTACTTCCTTGCACAGGAGGGTATAACTCCAGAAGACATGGCAAGAGAGTTTCCGGATAAAACCAGGGAAGAATTGGAGCAAGTCTTTAACCAAATGGTTATGGATAAGGTTCTGGTTAACTCCATATTAACACCGGAAGAAATATTCAGCACCCAGAAGAAATTATTCAGGAATACATACAGTGACGAAATACTCTATAACCCTTTGGAGTATAACAAATTTAAAAAACTCCAATTGGAGAGATCTTTTAAATCGGTAAAAAGTGGAAAGAAACAGCTTCTAAGCAAGGAATATCCCCAATTTATCACGGGTAGATACTCTCATAGAACATTTAAAGAAGATGCTATCCCATATGAGGTTTTTTCACAGCTGTTATCAATATTTAAGTCGAATAGAAACAACGACTCTGTAAGGTACTATTATGCCAGTGCAGGTGGACTATACCCAATAGACATATTTGTTTATGTGAAAAAAGATAGGATTGAGAATGTGGAACAGGGACTCTATTATTACAGTCCGGTAGAAAACAGTCTTTATCTTGTGAACAGCGGCCAGCTTATTACCGAAGGCGATCATTATTCAGGAAACAGGCCAATATTCGGTTCATCTGCTTTTTCAGTATTTTTTGTATACAATGCAGAAACAAATATGCCCAAATATGGAAGCATGGGTTACTTTTATGCCTGTATTGATTGTGGAATAATGGTTTCCACGCTGACACAGGCAGCAGAACTTCTTAATATTGGGTTGTGTTCCATTGGAGATATGTTCTTTAATAAAGTCCGGCATAAATTCAACCTGGATGAAAATCAGGTTTTAATTCACACGGTAGAGGGAGGTTTAAAGCTGGATTGTACACTGGCGAACTTTGGAAATTCCTCATTGAATACCATGGGGGAAGTTGCTGCTTCCGAAGAATGGACACAAAAAGCTGCCTTGATGGAGGAACTGCCTAATGTAGGTGATAAGCAGGAGCGCACAGCTGCAAGCGGATTGGACAGCTTGAGATTGATTCTTTTAAGTGGGGATTGGATACCGTTAAAGCTGCCTGAAAGAGCAAGAGAAGTGTTTTCCAACGCTGAAGTTATAAGTCTCGGGGGAGCAACCGAAGCTTCAATTTGGTCTATTTACTTTCCTATAAATGAGATAAGGGATAATTGGAAAAGTATCCCTTATGGTATACCTTTGGTTAATCAAAAGTTCTATGTTTTAAACCATGAAGGTAATCTTTGCCCGGTTGGTGTTAAGGGTGAGCTTTATATCGGTGGTATTGGGCTTGCTAGAGAATACTTAAATGACGAAGAAAAAACAAGTGCTGCATTTATTAAGCATCATGAACTGGGAGGTCTTTATAAGACTGGAGATTACGGTGTTATGCACAGGGATGGCTATATAGAATTCTTAGGAAGAATGGATTCTCAAATTAAAATAAGAGGATACAGAGTGGAGCTGGGAGAAATCGAGACCTGCTTAGTGAAGCACGATGATATTAAGAGTGCTATCGTAATAGACTATCAGGAGCAAAACGGAAAGAAGAGCCTTGCGGCCTACGTAGCAGCGGAAAGGCCTATAGCCTCATTAAACATAAGAGAATACTTGTTAGGTCAGCTGCCTGATTATATGGTACCTGCGTACTTTATTCAAGTAGATGATATACCGCTGACAGCTAACGGAAAGGTTGACAGGAAAGCTCTACCCAAGCCTGATAAAAGTTCTGAAAGAGATACAGACTATATTGAGCCGGTAAATGAGATAGAGAAGAAGCTAGCAGGAATTTGGAAGCAGGTTCTGGAAACGGACAGGATAGGAATAAATGACAATTTTTTTGAACTGGGGGGCAATTCAATACTTTTAATAAAAGTGCATTCACAGATTGATAAAATTTATCCGGGTAAGTTAACGGTATCTGATATGTTTGCTTATCCTACCATTTCAAAGTTAGTAGAATTTATAAACAAGGGAAATAAAGTGCCTGTTAAAGATATACCCATTAAGAGTCTAAGCTTACCCGAAGAATTCTTTACCAACGGCAGTGAAGTGAACGACTATTCGGAATTTAAATTCAAGATAGATGATGAGTTGTGCCGTGATATTAGAGCTGTATCCCAGAAAGAGGATACAAGTATATATGATATATTTTTATCGATTTATGCATACTTGTTATCGCAGATAGCACAAAGTCAGGAAGCCGTGGTAAACACTCCAACCGAAGACAATACATGCATACTGGCTTTAGGCATTGACACTGATGAAGCAGAAAGTATTGAAGACTTGATCAAGTTGACAGCTGTTAAGAGAAGAGTAAATCATCATGCCGCTTATCCCATTGAGGATATAAGTAGAATAGGCTTGGATAAGTCAGGACATTGGGCAGCACCGCTGTTTTGTAAAAAGAATCTGGACATATCAGGTAAGGACCTGTTGGATATATACGACATAATTCTGGTAATAGAAGAAGAAAACAGCTGTATAAGCTTTACGTGTGAGTATGACTTTAGAAGACTTAAAAAGGAAAAAGTTAAAGACTTGTTGGGTAGATATGTAAAGCTTCTTAAGGCATTGGTACTGAAGATACTCTAATAGAAGGTAATGAATATAAGGGGGAGTAAAAATGGTTAAAAAGCTACTAGATGTAGAAGAACTAGATATAATTAGCTCTGACTACAATAAAAGTGACAGCTTGCCGAATTTTGAGGAAGTGTCGTCAAAGGATATAGCTATCATTGGAATGTCCGGTAAGTTTCCAATGGCAGAAGATATAGATGGTTTCTGGAATAATATAATAAATAGGAAAGACTGTATAAGACCGATTTCAGAAGCCAGGAGAAAAGATATTGATGATTATTTGAACTTTAGAGATGGTCTTTCAAGTGAAAGAAAATATGAAAATGGAGCATTTCTTGATGAAATAGATAAGTTTGATTATAACTTCTTCAGGTTATCTCCCAAGGAAGCACAGCTGATGAATCCAAATCAGAGGTTATTTTTAGAGACAGCATGGGAAGCTATTGAAGATGCAGGATATGGCGGAAAAAAGCTGTTAGGAAGTAAAACCGGTGTATATGTAGGTTATATGAGTGATCTTGAAGGTTATAAATACAGACAGATTATTTTGGATGTTGATAAATCACTAGGACCAATTTCTGTTACAGGAAATCTCTCATCAATTTTGGCCAGCAGAATATCCTACCTTTTGGACTTGAACGGACCAAGCATGCTGGTAGATACTGCATGCTCTGCATCACTTGTTTCAGTACATCTAGCATGTCAGAGCCTTAGAAACAAGGAGTGTGATATGGCTCTTGTAGGCGCTGTAAGGACGATTTTACTTCCATCGGGTGAATACGATAAGGTAGGGATAGAGTCATCCGACAGCAGGACAAAAACCTTTGACGAGAGTTCTGACGGTACAGGTGTTGGGGAGGGGACTGGTGTTATTGTACTTAAGCCTTTGAGCAAGGCGCTGAAGGATGGCGATAACATCTATGCAGTTATTAAGGGAAGCTCCACAAACCAGGATGGGAGTTCAATAGGTATATCTGCGCCAAATGTACTTGCACAGGAGGATGTTATATTAAAGGCCTGGAAGGATGCAGGAATCAATCCGGAGACAATAGGTTACATAGAGGCTCATGGAACGGGCACAAAACTTGGAGATCCCATAGAGATTCATGCAATCAGCAAAGCCTTTAGACGGTATACTGATAAAAGACAATTTTGTGCCATAGGTTCGTTAAAAACTAATATTGGCCATCTATATGAAGCATCAGGTGTCATAGGGATCATAAAGTGTATTATGGCATTAAACCGTAAAACACTGCCGCCTGCTATTCATTTCAGGAATCCAAACCGTAAGATTGATTTTATGGAATCCCCTGTATATGTTAATGTGAAGCCAAGAGAATGGAAATCAAATGGCATACCCCTAAGATGCGGAATCAGTTCATTCGGTTTTAGCGGGACCAATTGCCATGTGATTTTAGAGGAAGCACCTCCTGTTAGAAAAGAACCCGGAATTGAGGATGAAAAGCCACAGATCTTTAAGCTCTCGGCAAAAAGCGAAGGAGCATTAAGAAGATTGATAGCAGCTTATAGTAAGTTTATTGCCAGGGATACAATCACAAGTCTAAGAGATATCTGTTATACGGCTAACACTGGCAGGGGATGTTATAACTATAGAATTGCTATGATCATAAAGGACAGAAAGGATTTTGAGGCAAAGCTTCAGAAATTATCTTTTTGTAGTGATCTTAACCACTGTGATATAGATAATGTATATTATGGGAAGCACAGTATTGTTCCTTTAGATAAGGAAATAAGGAAAGAAGGAGAAATAACGGAAGAAGAAAGACGTGAGCTTACAAAAGTTTCGGAGCTTAAGCTTGATAGTATTGAAGGGAAAGAGTGCAGCGAGGAAATTTTAGCTGTATTGTGCCGCCTTTACATAGAGGGAAGCGACATAGCGTGGGAAAGATTATATGCCAACGAGAAAAGGTACAAGGCCAGACTGCCCAAATATACTTTTGAGAGAGAAAGGTGCTGGGTTGATATACCAAAGGTTGAGGAAGCCCTTGAAAAGGCTGATGATAGCAGACAAAAGGCCGAAAAGTTAAGACAGTATAAAAAGGCTGTTGAAGTAAGGCTGGGTGGAAGAGAAGTTGATAATGACTATACAGAAATGGAGAGACTGGTAGGAGATATTTGGAATGAAGTATTAGGGTTTAAAGAAATAAACATATATGATAGCTTTTATGAGCTTGGCGGCGATTCCATTTCAATGATGAAGGTTATATCCAGGATAGAAGAGAAAACAGGGAAGAACGTGAAGCTTAACCAATTTATCGAAAACAACTCCATTATTAAGCTGGCACTCCTTCTATGCGATGATTCATTAGGAAACCAAAAAATTGACTATCCTATGCTAGTACCGGACTTTAAGAATATGAGTGAGCCCTTTTCCTTGACAGAAGTTCAGATGGCATATTTAATTGGCAGGGATGACCAGTTTGAAATGGGGGGTGTTTCAACCCATGTTTACGTGGAGATTGAAACAGGTGTGGAACCTGAAAGGTTGAATAGAAGCCTTAACAAGCTTATAAACAGGCATCCTATGCTGCGTTCGGTTATTCTCCCCCATGGAGAGCAGCAAATACTTGAAAGCGTTCCAGAGTATAAAATTGCAGTTAGAGATCTAAGGCATCTTGACAAGAATGCACAGGATGCATGCATTCTAAAAGAAAGAGAAAGAATGTCTCATGATGTGTTCAAAACGGACGAATGGCCGTTATATGAGTTTAAGATGTTCAGGCTGTCTGATGATGTCAACTATCTCTTTATTGGAATTGATTCTCTAATAGCTGATCGGGCCAGCCTGCAGATCATAGTTAATGAACTAATGGATTTCTATAATGATGAAGAATTGGAACTGCCGGAATTCGAGTTTACATTCAGGGATTATATGATAACCTATGAGAAATTTAAGACATCGGAAGCGTATCACAGGGCCAAGGACTATTGGATGAAAAAGCTGGATGACTTCCCGACAGCACCATTACTGCCTTTAAAAAAGGACCCTTCAAGTATAAAGAACCCTCGATTTAGCAGATTGAGCAAGAGCTTTGATAAGACAGTCTGGGAAAAGCTTAAGAGAAAAGCGCAGAAGAACAATATAACACCATCCGCATTATTGTGTACTGCATATGCACAGGTGCTGTCACTGTGGAGCAACCAGTCCAGATTGGCCATTAATCTGACTGTATTCAACCGCTATCCATTCTATCCCCGGGTAGAAGAGATAATAGGGGACTTCACATCCATAATATTGCTGGGTATTGAACTTAAGGAGAACAGCTCTTTCTGGGACTCTGCAAAAAGTGTTCAGAGCGTGCTGATGGAAGCACTGGAGAACAGGCATTTCGATGGAGTAAAGTTTATAAGGGAAATTGCCAACAAAAACGGACTTCAGAATAAGGCAATAATGCCAATAGTATTTACCAGTGCTTTATTTGGTAACGGGAAAGATGACCTAAATGGCCTTGGAACAATGAAAATGGGAGTCAGCCAGACATCACAGGTGTTTATAGATAACCAGGTAATGGAATCAAACGGAGATCTGTCCATAACATGGGATTATGCAGAGGATTTGTTTGAGAGTGAAGTAATCAGTACCATGTTTGAACAGTTTACCGGTATTTTAGCGGGTCTTATGGAAACTGACCAAGAGTACAGACTTTCTTTAAGTCAGAAGGATATTGAATTAATAGAAAGCTATAACAGGACTGAAGAGGATATAGAGGCATCTACGCTTCATGGAATGTTTATGGCACAGGCCAGGAGAACACCGGATAAAGAGGCTGTTGTATTTGAAGATGATAGTATTACATACAGGGAACTGGATGAGAAGTCCAACCAGATTGCCAGGTATCTGATGGAACAGGGTGTAGGAGCTAATGATCTGGTAGGAGTCGTTGCACAGCGTTGTGTAGATACAATAGTAAATGTAATGGGTATTCTAAAGTCTGGAGCCGCGTATGTTCCAATAGATCCAATGTATCCTGAAGAGAGAAGGAAATACATAGTATCAAACAGCAATTGCAAGCTTATATTGGACCCGGAGTTTTATATACGTAAGGGTATATCAGGATATCCTGCCGATAGTGGAGTATTTACCTGTGAACCAGAGTCTCTGGCCTATGTAATTTATACCTCAGGGAGCACGGGCAAGCCAAAGGGGGTAGTTATTAAACACAAGGCTGCAGCCAATACAATTATTGATATTAACGGCAAATTCAATGTAAATGAGGCTGATAGAATAATTGGATTATCGTCCATGTGTTTTGATCTCTCTGTGTATGATATTTTTGGTGCATTAAGTACCGGTGCTGTACTTGTCATGGTACGTGACCAAAGAGATATGAGAAACATTTATGAAACAGTGGAAAACCAGAAGATCACTATTTGGAATTCAGTTCCTGCTATTATGGATATGCTGGTAGAAAATATAAGTAATAATCTGTATGAAGAAAGCGGGTCTCTTTGGTCCGGGTCGGAAGAACAGGGTGGAACGGATAGTGAAGCTTCGAATATTGACTTTAACAACACTATAAAATACTACTGGTCTCCGATTATGCAGTGGTATAGAGAAGGAAACAGGATATATATAGGTAAACAATCCTATACCGGCTTTGTAGTAGATATTTTCCCGAAAATTTATTTCCTCGCACAAAAAGGAGTTACCTTAAACGGTTTGGTAAGCGAATTTGATAACATAAATCCTTCGCAGCTTAAGGAATTTATAGAGGGTCTCATAGCTAACAAAGTATTGGTGTGCTCTTTATTATCGCCATATGAAGTATTCTCTACGCAGAATAGCTTGTTTAAGAATGAATACGGGGAAGAAATGTACTTTGTACAGGAAGAGTATGATAAATTCAAATATAAGCAGCTTAGCAGAACATTTGAGCCCTGCAGTGATTACAGGGTAGCCCTCGAGGACGGACATGACTACCCTGATTCAATAAAGGAAAGACGATCCCACAGGTCCTTTGATGAAGGAGCAAAGATTCCCTTTAATGTCTTTTCACAGTTATTAGCTGTATTTAAACAGAACAGGGAATATAATGATATAAGGTACTATTATGCAAGTGCCGGGGGTTTATATCCTATTGACGTTTTTGTGTATATTAAGGAAAACAGAATAGAAAACCTCAAACAGGGATTGTATTATTATCACCCTGTGAGCAATAGCTTAAACCTTGTTAATGATGAGGAATTTATCACAGAAGATGCTCACTATTTTGTAAATAAGGAGATTTATAAGTCATCAGCCTTCTCTATTTTCCTTATTTATAATGCTGAAGCCAATATGCCCAAGTATGGCTCCAACGGATATTTCTATTCTATCCTTGACGCGGGAATTATGACGGCAACTCTTAATCATGTAGCTGAAACGCTCAACATAGGTCTTTGCTCCATTGGAGATATGGATTTTAAAAGAATTGAAAAGCACTTTAAACTAAATGAAAACCAGGTGTTTATCCATCTGATTGAAGGAGGAATAAAGTCTGAAAGTGCTTCAAAGATAGTCCGGGATATTGACGGTGCTAAATCTTTGATGCTAGAGGGAATTGAGGAAAGCAAGAATCAAGTTGCTGCAGCACAAGAGCATGAATTAGAGCCTGTTCAGACGGGTATAGCCGCAAGTAGCGTAAGTTCGATTAGAAACAGCAGTTTAAGGCTTGTGCTGTTAAGTGGAGATTGGATACCCCTGAATTTGCCTGATAAAGTGAAGCGCAATTTCCCAGACTCAAAGGTCATTAGCTTGGGCGGCGCAACAGAGGCTTCGATATGGTCCATATATTATCCTGTAGAGGAAATAAAGGATCATTGGAGGAGCATTCCTTACGGTATACCTTTGGCAAACCAGAAATATTATGTATTGAACTATAAAAAGGATCCATGTCCAGCAGGTGTTCAGGGTGAATTATATATCGGCGGTATAGGACTGGCTGAAGGGTACATAAATGATAAGGAAAAGACCGATGAAGCATTTATAAAACATCCGGAGCTAGGTAACTTATACAAGACCGGTGACTATGGAATTCTACACAAAGATGGCTATATTGAATTTCTAGGAAGAAAAGACAGCCAGGTAAAGATCAGAGGTTACAGGATTGAGTTAGGTGAAATAGAAAAGAACCTGATGGGGCATGCAAACGTAAAAAATGCAGTGGTTATTGACAGAACTGATGCTAATAGAAAGAAGTATCTGTGTGCATATGTTGTGCTGGAGGGACAGGTAGCAGTACAAGAGCTAAGAGAGTATCTGTCTAAGACTCTGCCGAATTATATGATCCCGGCACAGTTTGTCAGTCTGGATAGAATCCCTCTGACCCAAAACGGCAAGGTAGATAGAAAATCCCTACCGGAGCCACAGGAAGATGTGGTGATGGGAACTCAATACAAGGATGCACAGAGCGACACAGAGGAAAGGCTTGTTGAAATATGGAGGAAGCTTCTTGAGATACAAAAAGTTGGAGTAGAGGATAATTTCTTCTCACTTGGAGGAGATTCGCTAAAGGCTACAACATTGGCTACATATATCCGAAAGGAGTTTGAGGTTGAAATACCTTTAAGGGAGCTGTTCAAGAATCAGACAATCAGAGAGCTGGCAAGTTATATAGAACGTTCCGAGAAGGTAGGAAATAAGCTGGATGATGAAAATATGGTACTGCTTAAAAAGGGTAAGGACAAGACAAAGAATCTCTTTATCGTTCATGCAGGAAGCGGAGAAGCAGAATCATATATGGGATTTACCAATTACTTGGATGACAGCTTCAATTACTGGGGCGTAAAAGCTGACAGGTTTAAGGATCATGGTCCACAGAATTTGACAGATGAGCAGATTGCAAAAAAATATTTAAAGAAAATGTTAAGGATACAGGAAGAAGGTCCATATCACATTGCAGGATGGTGTGTAGGAGGAACTATAGCATTTGAAATTGTAAGACAGCTGGAAATGATGAATGAAGAAGTAGGATTTTTGGGTATGTTCAATTCCAGTTCAACCCAGATGGAAATAATACAGACACCTGTGAACTTCAGCATAGAAACCGAAAAGCAGCTTGTTGAGGAAGTGCTGCCTATTCAAGAGCTTAAAGGCCTGGTTGAAAATTCATACAGCAAGGAACAAATATGGTCTTTGATTTTAGAATATGCAGAGAATGATGACCCGAATCAGGAAGTGTTGACAAGACTAAAAGAAGCAGTTCCTGTAGGATTAAGATCCATTATACCTTATTATGAAAACATCGATGTAAGAAATCTAATTTACTATATCAATGTCATAAGGTCGCTGGCAAATGCACGTTCCTGGTATGTTCCTGCTGGCAAAATAAAAACACAGATACACTTTTTTAAAGCCAGCTTGGAGACAGTATTGGATGAAAGTATTTGGAACCAGTACTGTGAGAAGCCAGTGAAGACATATACTTTCCTTGGAGACCATTTTACAATGTTTAAAGAACCTAATGTTCTAAATAATTCAGAGACATTTGATAAGATTTTTATTAAGGAATCAGGCAGTTTTAAATCGTAAGAGATGACTTATAAAAATAAACCATATTATAAAGGTTAAACGAATTTATATAGAGGTGTTAAGATGGATAAAATAGCATTTTTATTTACAGGTCAAGGTGCACAGTTTGTAGGTATGGGTAAAGGATTATACGACGAGTTTGACATTGCCAGGAAAACATATGAAGAGGCAAACGATATATTGGGTTTTAACCTGGCAAAGTTGTGTTTTGAAGGTAACCTGGGGGAGCTGGCCAGGGCGGAAAACGCACAGCCTGCTTTATTAGCTGCAAGTGTGGTTGCATATAGGGTTTTTATGAAGGAAATTGGTATAGCACCAGATTACTGTGCTGGACACAGCCTTGGCGAGTATTCTGCTTTAGCTTGTACAGGTGCATTAAAGTTTTCTGACGCCTTAAAAATAGTACGCAAGAGGGGGAAGCTTACGCAGAAGATTATAGACTATGATATTGGTGCAATGACTATAATTGATGCAGTGAACAAAGAAATAGTAGAAGAACAGTGTAAAAAAGTGTCTGACAATGATAAGTATTGTATTATAAATTGCTATAATTCGCCAAGCCAGGTTGCTATTGCAGGTCATAAAGAAGCAGTTGAAGCTATAGAATCAATTATGTTGGATATGGACGCCAAAGTTACACCGCTCATAACGAGTGCTCCATTTCACAGTTCACTGATGCAACCTATTGTTATGGACCTGGAGGAAGAGCTTAGGAAGTATAACTGCAACAGGTTTAAATATCCTGTTGTTTCAAATTATAATGCTCTGCCTTATGATAATCCTGAAAAAGTAATTGAAATGCTGCTTCTTCAGATGACAAACCCTGTGCAGTGGCAAGCCACAATGAGATTTTTGATGGATCAGGGTGTTACAATAGCAATAGAAATGGGTCCTCAGAACGTGTTGTGTAACCTGGTTAACTCAAATTCACAAGGCATTGAGGCCTTCTGCTATGGTAGTAAGGAAGACAGATTATCTTTAACGGGATTTTTTTATTCGGATGGAAGGGTGAAGGAACAAATGCCTTCAGTCATTACCAGGTGTCTGGCTGCAGCAGCTTCCACACCCAATGCTTGTTGGGATATTGAAGAATACAGGCAGGGAGTTACGGAATCGTATAGGAAGATTCAGCAAATCCAAGACTATATTGAAAGGGAAGGTATTTTACCGTCAAAGAAACAAATGCAGGAAGCACTAAATTTGCTTCGCACTATTTTCATAACTAAAAAATTACCATATGAGGAACAGAACGAGTGGTTTAACGAAATATTCGATGAAATAAGTGAGCATGAGGAGTTCGCAGACTTGAAGAGTGTATGAAGGGTGGTATGACAATGGGGAATAATGTGTGTCCATGGTGGATGGGGTGGCACACCTTGTCGGAGAGCATGGTAAAGTTGTATGCATTGATTTGCAGGAAGTGACGATTGAGAATTTGATCAAAAGGGCTAAAAGTGCAGGCTTGGATAAACAAATGAAAATACGGTCATGCAGCCAGGATTCTCTTAGAATAGATGATATCAGGGAGGAGATGGATTTTGCACTGGCTTTTGCAGTTGTTCATGAAGTCAGTAACAGGGGGGTGCTGTTTAAAGAAATTTTTAATGCGTTAAAACCTGGTGGTAAGCTTCTGGTAGCAGAGCCAATGGGACATGTTGGACAAAAGCACTTTGAAGATAGTATTTCTTTAGCGCAGAAAGAGGGCTTTAGTATTGTACAAAGGCCAAAAATAGAAAGAAGTTATTCTGTACTTTTGAGCAAAACTTTTTAGAATAAAACTTTATAAAATATTTAAAATTAGGATATAAAATGTATATGAAAAAATAATGGGATATTTATGCAGTTGAGAGTCTTTCCGGCTAAGGGTAGATGCAATATTCTTAAAATTTTTGAATAGTTGTTCAATCAATACAAGGAGGAACCATTATCATGCCTAACAAAAAAGCAGATGCAGTTTTAGAAGTTAAAAATATAATTAAGGATTACAAAAGTGGGGCAGGCCAAATCCGGATTCTTAAAGGAATCAGCTTTAGTGCAGGACCAGGAGAGTTTATTTCAATTGTAGGAAAGTCAGGAAGTGGGAAAACAACTTTGTTGAACATGATTACCGGGATTGACCGGCCTACTTCCGGAGAAATTATTATAAACAAAACTTTACTGCATGAAATGAAAGAAAGGGATATCAGCAGGTGGAGAGGACTCAATATAGGTATAGTGTTTCAATTCTTTCAATTGTTACCTACACTAACGGTGTTGGAGAATGTGATGATGCCCATGGATTTCTGTAAGACATATTCCGTAAAAGAAAGAAGAGAAAGAGCTCAAACGCTGCTTCAAAGAGTAGGTTTAAAGGAACATGCTCATAAACTTCCTTCAAGCCTTTCAGGTGGAGAGCAGCAGAGGGTTGCTATCGCAAGAGCCCTTGCCAATAATCCTCCTCTTATTGTTGCGGATGAACCGACAGGTAACCTGGACTCCAAGACAACAGAAAGTATTTTCAAGCTGCTGGTAAGCTTAAAACAAGAGGGGAAAGTAATAATAATGGTTACTCACAGCAATGATCTTGCGGTAAGAACAGACAGAATACTGTACCTTCATGATGGAGCCATGGAAGAAGACCACACAATAAAAAGCCGTACAGTAAAGGAGATGTGTGGAAATGACTAGATTCAAAAAGGTGTACAGGGATCTTTGGTTGAAAAAATCACGGACACTACTTGTCGTTCTTGCAACTGCACTAGGTATATTGGGAGTTGGTTCTGTACTCAATACAAATTATATTCTGGAACGTGAAATGAATAGTAATTACATGGACACCAACCCTGCATCGTTTATTTTATGGATGGATAAAACAGATGACAAGCTTATACAAATATTAGAAGATATGCCTGAAATCAAGGATATGGAACTTCGCAAAACGGTTACAGGGCGTATTCTTGCAGGTGAAAACGAGTGGGGCACCATAATGCTTTATGCTATTGAGAATTTTGACAACCTCAAGATAGATACCTTTAGCTATGAGGAAGGAAAAAGGGCTCCTTTGGATGGTGAAATTTTGATTGAGAGGGATGCTTTTAGGGTAGCTAAAACCAGTATTGGTGAAACAGTTCAAATCAAAATACCCGGAGGAACTCCACAAAGTCTTAAAGTCACAGGGAGTGTACATGCGCCAGGTTTGCCAGCGGCACATGCGGAACATTTCTCCTATGGCTTCATTTCCCAAAAAACTCTTGAACAGCTTGGTGATAAAAGTGGCTTGAATGAGTTTAGGGTTGTTGTTTCCGGAGATATATACGACAAAGAATATATAGAGGATGTTTCGATAAAAGCTGAAGAAATATTAAAGACCAACGGCTATGTAGTACGGAGTATAGAGATTCCTATCCCAGGAAAGCACCCTCACGGTGACGAGATATCCGGATTTATGTTTATCCTTCAGGCTTTCGGTGTTTTGTCACTATTAATGAGCAGTGTATTAGTGGTTAACATGATATCAAACTTGCTTGCAGGGCAAATACGGCAAATTGGGATTATGAAATCTACTGGTGCCGGGGTAGGGCAGATAGTGAGTATTTATTACTCAATGGTTCTGGTACTTGGGATTACTGCCCTGATTATAGGGGTACCAACAGCGGTACTATTGGGAAGAGGCTGTGCAAGCTTTTCAGCAATGGAGCTTAATTTTAATATCAAAGATAATTCCATTCCGCTTGTTTCATTTATTATACAGGGTTTAACAGGTATTCTCATACCTTTGCTGGCTGCGACAATACCTGTAGTAAAAGCATGCAGGGTACCTGTAAGAGTGGCAATTTCCGATTATGGCATATCACAGGACAAAGTGTCTGCTAAAGATGAGATCAAGGAAATGGGTCTGACCGGACCTATGATGCTTTCCATAAGGAATACCTTCAGGAAAAAAGGACGTCTTTTGTTGACCTTTGGAACGTTAGTCCTTGGTGGTTCTTTGTTTATTTTATCGCTTAATATCTTTACTTCCCTTAATAATACTGTGGAACAATCTTTTAAGGCTCTTCAATATGATGTAGAAGTGCGATTAAGCAGACAGTATTCAATAGAGGAGCTTGCAGCTGCTTCAGATGGTATTGCCGGTATAAATAAAATAGAGTACATGAACTTCTCTGCTGCAGTATTAAAAAGGAAGGATTCTGTTGCAAGCAAAAAATATCTGCTGAAAGCTGTTCCTGTTGATGCAACACTCATTAAGCTTCCGATTCTGGAAGGGAGATGGTATAACTCTGAAGATAAAAACGGGATTGTTATAAACCATAACCTTGCAAACAAGGAGCCTAACGTGAAGGTTGGTGACTCTGTTGACATCAATGTGGAGGGCAGGGATTTAAAATTCACGGTTATTGGTATAGCCAAAGAAGTTGCATCAAGACCTACAATCTATATAAATAGGAATGTTTATCTGGATGTAATAGAAAATAACGGAAGTGCCAACTACATCCTTTTTAAAACGGATAAAAAGGATTATGATACACAGCGTAAGCTATTAACCAGCTTTGAGCGGAATGCGGAGAAAAATGGATTAGACATTCTGGATGCATGGATGACATATCAACACAGGAAGTCATTTCTCGATCACTTGACTATGGTATTAAGCTTCCTGATTTTTATGGCAGTATTGACTGTTATTGTTGGTGGTATGGGACTTGCATCGACTATGGGTATAAGTGTGTTGGAAAGGATGCGTGAGATTGGTGTTATGCGTTCCATAGGAGCATCCAACAGCGATATTATCAAAATCGTATTGGTTGAAGGCTTGCTTATCGGATCAATAAGCTGGATAATTGTTTGCATACTGTCTATCCCTCTAGCTCCTACAATAGGAAACCAGATTGGTATTTTGGCCCTACATATAAAGCTTGATACTGCATTTTCACTAATATCTTATATTGTATGGCTTGTACTAATTATTGCTATAACTGCTGTTTCAAGCGTTGTACCGGCTGTAAAAGCTTCTAATGTTCCTGTAAGGGACATAATAGCATATGAATAATATTTAAATTTAAAATCCGGGTAGTCTATCTGATAACTATCCGGACTTTAACTTCTTTGTAAATCGACATAAAATATTACAAATCGACATGTTTAAGTAAAGAAAGGTATCTATTGACATAGTGCCATTTTTACATTATAATGGTTTTAACAAATTTAGATATATAACTAGATATGATTTATGTTGATTTCAAGGGGAGAACAATATGAACAATCAGATAGAACCATCGATACGAGGGGATGAACACCCTCTTGGTGATTTTGGACAAGGTTTATTTTTTATCTTTTTCTTAGTTTTGTGGATTCTAGACTCATTTGTTTTTAAATGGACCACTTTTTTAAGTGGCTATATACCTCTTGCTATTCGTATGCTTCTCTTGGGTATAAGTCTATACTTTGTCTTCTATATTTCCAGGCAAGCTCATGTTGTAGTCCTGAATAGAAACGCAAAACTTATTACGGACGGTGTTTTCAGTCGGGTACGTCATCCTATTTATCTAGCTATGCTTTTATTGTATCTAGGATTATCTTTATCCGTACTTTCTTTACTAAGTATGGGTCTTTGGGTTTTGATTTTCTTGTTTTATAACTATATTGCAGGATATGAAGAAAAATATTTGCTATCCAAATACGGGAAAGAATATGTTCAATACAAAGAAAAGGTACGACGTTGGATTCCTATTGTAAAACGTAATAGTTAGTCTTCGTGTTAGAAACACCTTATTATAAAGAAAAGAGATATTTTTTGCGGCTTTTCTGACAGACTAAGCCAAAGAGTATTCTAACCAACAAGGTACTACGGAGAGGATTATTATGCAGGGTATTTTAGAATTATTTATTATAGTAGGTGCATTCCAGAGCGGTATGTTATCTTTTTCATTGTTATACAAAAGGAAGATGGCATTAAGAGGGAACAGATCTAGTTATAACACATGGCTGTCTATGCTTTTTTTGGCATTCTCATTTTCCTTACTTAATGAATATATATATTTGAATTTTAATGAAAAGAATGTAGAAATATTTAGCCTGATTTTTTCTGTGGTGCTGGAGTTGGTATTTGGACCACTTTTCTATTTATACATTAGGACTATCATAACAGCTAAGAAATTGAAGCCTGTCAGGGTCTTTTTTCACTTTATCCCTGCTGTTTCTTATTTTATATTTGCATTAGTATCACTGGCTCTGTCTGATTATGGCGTTTGGATGGAGGAAAACCGTATGTTAAAGATTTTAATACACGGGCAACTAATTGCATATATTGTTTTTACTTCAAAATGGCTTTATGAATACAGTCAGTATCTTAAAAACCATTACTCTTCTATTTTTAAAACATATAGAATGTGGGCAAAGCTAATTATCGTATTTTTCGGTCTGGTGACTATACTCGATATTGCATTTGATACTGCAACGTGCCTGAAAATAATTGATGATAGGCATATACTTTCTGTTCAAAACGTTTGCATTATTGTAATAGTCTTTGTTATAGGGATATTTTGCTATCTGCAAATCGAATTGCTCAGCTCCATATTCTTATTGGAAAATCAAAAGAGTTCTTTAACTTGTTCTACTGCTTCAAATGATGAACACTCTGTGGAACAAGGTGAAGGTTCCCAAAGCGATGTCGACTATGATTTAAACAATAAATATCAGCGAAACCGATTGAGTGACGATGAAGCAAAGCAGCTTTATGACATGCTTGTTCAATATATGGAGGAACACAAGCCTTATAAAATATCGGGCATAACCTTATTACAGTTAGCAGACCAGCTTCAAATTTCATCTCATCACTTGTCACAGGTTATTAACCGGTACACTGGAGCAAATTTTTATAACTTTATCAATTCATATCGGGTGCAGGAAGCGAAAAGGCTTATGGATGAGAGCCGGAACCCACAGGAAAAGATTATAACTTTTATCTATGAATCCGGTTTTAATTCTACAAGCACGTTTAACACTTTTTTTAAAAAAATTGTCGGGTTGACTCCCACAGAGTATCGTAATAGCAGAAAACAATCTTAAAAATGATCTAATATGCTTAATTTTATGGCAGATAGAAAAAGACTTTTATGAGAAAGTCTCTTTTTTTGTGTTTTTTAAAAGCCACACGGGACAAATGTTTGCAGGTTACGTGTTTATAAACATGAATACAATTTTGTATTTTAGTTTATGAACAGAAGTGATTACTTACAAATTCTGTGTTATATTTTCTAAGTGCAAGACCTATATCCAAATAATGTTGTTTTTCACCTTAATGTTAATTATTTTGTAAAAGGGGGGGATGGTGTATGATTAATACCAGAAAAGAAAAGGTTATTGAAAGGGTAGTGGAAGAAAATATTGAAAAGGTCTCTGCAAGTTTGCTAAAAATAACAAATGAACTGGAGGAGTCTTATTTCAACAATAAAGTAATAAGTCATATTGATGGAAAATGTAATCCTACAAAAGAAAGTATTGAGGCGATTATTAAGGATATATTCAGGATTATATTTCCAGGCTTTATCAGTAATGAATCAGTAACAACAGCTTTTCTAAAGTACTATATAGCTTCCGTACTGGAAAGCTTATATAGAAATTTTGAAGAACAAATCTTTAAGGCTTATTTAAATGCCTATCTAATAACTTCAGAGGATAAGCGCATCAAGGAGTTTCCTGATTTAAGGTCGATGGCTGGAAAGGTTACGGTTGAGATACTGGAAGCTCTGCCTGAAATAAGATCGTTTATATCCCAGGATGCAGAAGCAGCTTACCGCGGGGACCCGGCTGCCCTTTGCTATAATGAAATAATATTAAGTTATCCGTTTATAAAATCTATCACTGTTCATCGTATTGCTCACCTTCTTTATAAGAGGCAAGTTCCAATTATTCCTCGTATGATGAGTGAATGGGCACATACACAAACAGGAATAGACATACATCCTGGAGCACAGATAGGAAGATACTTTTTCATTGACCACGGTACGGGTGTAGTAATCGGTGAAACAACTGAAATAGGTGACAATGTAAAGATATATCAAGGTGTAACCCTGGGAGCGCTATCTTTCGACAAAAATGAAAAAGGTGATCTCATTAAGGGCAATAAACGGCATCCAACTCTACAGGACAATGTAATAGTTTATGCAAATGCAACCGTTTTAGGCGGAAAGACAGTTATAGGAAGAAACTCCGTTATAGGAGGTAATACCTGGATTACCAGTTCTGTAGAAGAAAATACTGTTGTAACTATTGATACACCAAAACTGCTTTTTAGAAAAAAGAACTCATGATGGTATTTAAGTTGAGAGTACTATTTACCCTTTAACAATAAAAAATAACAAGGAGGTTAAAAGAATAAGATGAGAACTATTACAGCACATAGGACAGAAGCTATGCCTCTCAATTATCTAACAGAGGAAGAAAAGAAGTTTCAGAGTGAAGTTCGAAACTTTGCCGAGAGCTTTGTTTCACCGCATATCTATGAAATGGATGCTGCAGCGCGTTTGAACAAAGAAGTAATTAGACAAGTTATTGATAAGGGCCTTATGAAGATTGAGATACCTTTGGAATACGGAGGGCTGGGTAAACCTTTTATATATTCCGTTTTTGCCATAGAAGAAATGGCTATTATTGATCCGGCGGTTGCGGTATTCATTGATGTACAGAATACTCTGGTAGTTAATGCCATAATGCGTTGGGGTACTCAGCAGCAAAAACAAAAATATTTGAGTATGTTTGCTAATGGTACGATAGGAGCTTTCTCAATAACAGAAAAAGAAGCCGGAAGCGATGCAACAACAATGACATGTAAAGCTGAAAAAACAGACGGTGGATATATAATAAACGGTGTAAAGCATTGGGTTACCAATGCAGCAGAAGCAGATATTTTTATTGTGTTTTGCAAGATTGTGGAACCCAACAGTACAAAGACATCTAATGAAGGCCGTCTAACTGCCTTTATCGTTGATAAGCGTGAGGCTAAAGGCTTCACAATATGCGAGCCTGAGGAGAAAATGGGGATCAGAGCCAGTTCTACCTGTGACACGATTTATGAAAATGTTTTTGTACCTGAAGAAAACATTTTAGGCTCTCCGGGCAGAGGGCTAATGGTAGCACTGGAAACCTTAACCGACGGCCGTATTGGTATAAGTGCACAGATGCTGGGCCTGGCACAGGGAGCCTTTAATGCGGCTGTAGAATACTCTGAGAAACGTAAGCAGTTTGGAGAATATATAAGCACTTACCAGGGTATCCATTTCCCTATTGCACAGATGGCTACCGAACTTCATGCAGCACGGTTGTTAGTCTATAATACAGCACGTATGAAGATGGCTAAAGGTGACTTCAAGGAACTTATGCACCACTCCAGTATGGCTAAATTATATGCATCCCAGGTAGCTGAAAGAGTAGTATCACAGAGCCTGGAAATATTCGGGGGTAAAGGATACATGAAGGGCAATGCCCTTGAGAAGCTTTTCCGTGATGCAAAAATTGGTACCATTTATGAAGGTACATCCAATATTCAGCTGCGAACCATCGCAAGACAATATGTGAAGATAAAATAATAAGGGGGGAGGAGAATTATGAGAGGTTATTATACTGTCTCCAGAGATCTGAGAGAATATAACAGCATTATGGAGATATTAAAGGAACGTGCTGTGACACAGCCTGATGATATCGCTTTTTGTTTTCTGTCTTTTTCAGGAGACGAAAGGAAAGAGCATGTTTTAACATATAAAGAATTGGATACTGAAGCGCGAAAAATAGGTGCTTATTTGCAGAAGCTCAACCTGTCAGGGAAATGCGCTATATTGCTGTATCCGGACGGATTAGAGTTTATAACTGCTTTCTATGGCTGTCTCTATGCCAATGTTATTGCCGTGCCTCTTTACCATTTCATTACAAAAAGAAAGGCTGGAAGAGTATTATCAATTATTGAAGATTCTGAGGCAAAGATATTTTTAAGTGACAATCATCATATTAGCAATATAAAAACTTTTGTTGCTAAAAATCTTCCCGGGAAAAGTTACCACTGGTTTACAATAGATAATATCCTGAATGTAAATCCGGACGATTTTAATGAGGAAAACAATGTATCCAATGAACTGGCATATCTTCAGTATACCTCCGGTTCAACCGCAATTCCCAAAGGTGTTATGATGACACACAGGAATGTGATGCATAACATGGATATATTAAAATGGCATTTTAACCATACACCTGATTCTATAAGTGTTTCCTGGATACCTCATTTCCATGACCTGGGATTGATCAGTACTATTCTGCATCCTGTATATATGGGATTCAAACAGGTTTTAATGCTTCCTACAGATTTTATCACCAAGCCTTACCGCTTCCTTAAAGCGATATCTGATTTTCGCGGTACTACCACTTGTATGCCGAATTTTGCCTTTGAACACTGCGCGAATCTTATCACGAGTGAAGAACGAAAAACACTGGATCTTTCCAGCCTGGACTCAGCATTAAACGGGGCGGAACCGGTATATTGGTCAACTATAGAGCAATTCAATGAAACCTTTAAAGAGTGTGGTTTAAGAGAAGATGTGGTTTTCCCTGTCTATGGGCTTGCAGAGGCGACCTTATTTGTTGCCAGCCGTAATCCCGACCCGAAAAGCAGGCCTATGTATGCCATTGATATAGATAAGGATGAATATGAAAAAAATAACACAATAAAGCTTGCTGAAGCTGGCGACAACTCCATGAGGTTTTGCAGCCATTGTCATCCGAGAGAGGATACACACGTTGTTATTGCAGACCCGTCTACCTTAAGAAAATGTCCGGAAGGCAAGGTGGGAGAGATTTGGGTTTCCTCAGAAAGTGTTTCGCCGGGATATTGGAAAAAGAAAGAGGTTAATGAAGAGGTCTTCAATGCAAGGTTATCGGATACTGGAGAAGGTCCTTTCCTTAGAACCGGAGATCTTGGGTTCTTCTATGAAGGAAATCTTTATATCAGCGGACGGCTAAAAGACGTCATTATTATACGCGGTGTTAATTACTATCCCAACGATATCGAATTTACTGCAGCTCACTGCCACCCGGCCTTGGTACCCAACAGTTGTGCTGCCTTCTCAATTACGGTTAAAAGCCAGGAACGCCTGTTTATAGCACAGGAAGTTAAACGCAGCGAGAGCAGTAATATGGACCCGGATGAAATATTTGATGCAATCAGAAAAGCAGTGTCTGAAGTACATGGTTTGCAGGTGCATGGTATTTTGTTGCTGCGTTATGGTCGTATTTATAAGACTTCCAGCGGAAAGATCCAGCGTAAGCGCTGTAAGGAAAGCTATTTGAACGGTGAGCTGGAAGCGCTTCATGTAAGTATTATTGATGCAGATGAAATGGAATCAGCCAATAAGGAACTAAGTAATGATGAATTGTTAAAAGACGGGGTGGAAGCTGCCTGCGAAAGGGTGGAAAAAGAGTTGGCCAATCGAATTGCCGCTCTTCTTAAAATAGACAAAGAGAAAATAAAGAAAACAAAAAGTCTGGTCTCGTTAGGTATGGATTCTATTACGGTAACAGTTCTGAAACAAAGTATCCAGGACCGGTATTTATGCCAGGTTGAAATTGCAGACCTTTTTGATTCCTCTGTAACAGAGCTGGCAAAAATTATTGTAGATAAAATGCTAAATGAGAAACCTCTTGAAGTTAAGCATGATGCTTCTTTACCTGCATTTGTTTCAAATAAAGAAGAAATGTATAGTGACTTTCCTCTTACAGAACTTCAGACTGCTTACTGGATGGGGCGTAATGAAGGATTTGAATTGGGAGGTGTAGCTGCCCATGCTTACATGGAAGTGAATGTGACCGGAACGGATATTGACCACAATCGCCTAAGTGAAGCCTGGCAAAAGCTGATAGAGCGCCATCCCATGCTTAGGACCGTCATAACCAAAGATGGTCAGCAGAGAATACTGGAAGATATACCAACATATAAAATAGTCTGTCATGATTTGCAAAATTGCAGCCCAACTGAACAGATACAGAAGTGTGAGGATATACGCAGCCACCTAAGCCATCAGGTAATACAGGTGGATTCATGGCCCTGGTTTGAAATTCAACATACGAAGTTGAGTCAGGATAAAAGCATTTTGCACATCAGCATTGATCTTCTGATTGCTGATGTTTGGAGCATAAACCTGTTGTTTAAGGAATGGTTTTTGCTATATACCAACTTCCAGGCACCTTTACCGGAATTGGAAATAAATTTCCGTGACTATTGTCTGACACTGGAAAAAATGAAAGAGTGGGATGACTATAAAAAGTCCGAGAGCTACTGGAAACAGCGGATTAATACTCTTCCGCCGGCTCCTTCGCTGCCCCTTGCTAAAGCACCTAAGGATATAAAACAGGTCAGATTTAACCATAGAGCAGATGCTTTACCTTTGGATCTGTGGGCTAATATAAAAGAAAGGGCTTCAAACTATGGCGTGACACCATCTGTTGTATTGATGGCAGCCTTTTCAAAAATATTGGGCTTATGGAGCAGGTCATCGAAGTTTTCACTAAATCTTACATTGTTTAACCGACCAGCACTTCACCCGTATATCAATCATTTGGTAGGTGATTTTACATCCGTTTTGGTTATGGAAGTAGATAATGGCAAGGCACTGCGTTTTGCTGATTTTGCGAAGAGCTTGCAAAGACAGCTGGCACAAGATATGGAACACCGGCACTACAGTGGAGTAAATGTTATACGGGATTTGGCCAAGCAGTGGGACAAGTCTCCACAGGAAGCTATTCTTCCAGTAGTTTTCACCAGTGCTCTTTCTGCGGACGGGCCTATGGTCTTCCAATCAAGAAAAGAGTTTTTTGGTGAAACAAACATTATTTCACAGACTCCTCAAGTTTCGCTGGATCACCAGGTGTATGAGAATGAGGATCACCTGGTTCTAAGTTGGGATTCTGTAGACGAGTTGTTCCCCAAAAATATGTTGGATGATATGTTCCAGGTTTACACCGATTTTCTTAGGGAACTGGCGTCAAATCCATCAACCTGGGAAAGAGAAATTCATGATCTTCTTCCACAATACCAGAAAGAGAAGAGGAAACAATATAATGCAACTAAGGGACCGCTTCCTGAAGAACTTTTGTACAGCCAATTTGTAAAAAACGCACTAAGTAAACCGGAAGCTATTTCAGTTATAACATCAAACCGCACCGTCACATATAAAGAACTCATAAACGGCGCAAGTTATCTTGCTGGCTATTTGCGAGATCAGGGTGTTCAACCCAATCAATTGGTAGCTGTTATGATGAACAAAGGCTGGGAACAGATTGCTGCGGTATTGGGTATAACCATGGCAGGAGGCGCATATGTTTGCATTGACCCGGGGCTGCCCCAGGAGCGAAAGAACTATTTGTTGGAGCATAGTCAGGCCAAACTTATACTTGCACAAAAGAATCAGGAGGGGCTGCCGGATGGTGTTGGCTGCTTTATTGTGGATGAGGCTGTTCTGGCGCAAAGCAGCTGCTTTACAGAATCACAGGTAAAGCCTGATGATTTGGCTTATGTTCTATATACCTCCGGATCAACCGGTTTTCCAAAGGGTGTGACTATTTCACATAGAGGTGCCTTAAATACAATTATGGATATTAACCAACGGTTTGAGGTAACCCCACAGGACAGGGCTTTTGCAATTTCTTCATTAAGTTTTGATTTATCGGTTTATGATATTTTTGGAATGCTTCATGCCGGCGGAGCTATAGTAGTTCCTGATCCCTTCACCGAACGTAATCCCGATCACTGGCAAAGTATGATTCAGAGACATAATGTTACTGTTTGGAATTCGGTACCGGCTCTTATGGAAATGCTGATTGAGAATGCAGAAGTTCGAGACAAGAAAGTACCTCTAAGGCTTGTTATGTTAAGTGGCGACTGGATTCCGGTTACATTGCCCGAGCGTATATGGAAAATTCATCAGGATGCCAGGGTGATTAGTCTTGGCGGAGCAACAGAAGCCTCCATCTGGTCTATTTATTACCCGGTTGATTGCGTAGATTCTTCCTGGACCAGTATTCCTTACGGTATGCCGCTTAAAAATCAAACTTTCTATGTATTGAACCAGTTTATGGGCGAATGTCCTGAATGGGTTCCAGGGGAATTGTATATTGGCGGTGATGGAGTTGCATTGAATTATTGGCGCGATAAGGAGAAAACAGAAAAGTCCTTCCTTTATCACCCTGTGACCGGGGACAGGATTTATAAGACAGGTGATCTGGGACGTTTCCACCCGGATGGCTATATCGAGTTTCTTGGCCGAGAAGATTTTCAGGTGAAACTTGGAGGATTTCGAATTGAATTAGGGGAGATTGAGAGCGTATTAAACAGTCATCCTAAAGTCAGGCGAGCTGTTGTCAAAAAGATTATAAATAAAGACGGAAACGCCATGCTGGCTTCATACCTGGTTTTAAATTCTTTGGCTAAATTGGAGCAAGTCAAATCCAAAGATGCAGGTACGAAGGATTTATCCTCTGAAATCATAAGTGATGGAGAATCTGAAGTTATTCTGGACCCTCATCAAAGGCTTCTTTTTAAATTAAAGAACCCTGGCTTGAGATTTGAATCAGGATATGAACCGGCAGAAAAAACATTAGGAACTCCAATTCCATTACAAACAGAGGACTTTGACCTTGAATCCTATAGCAGACGTATTAGCTGCCGCCGTTTCCTGGATACTCCCTTATCATTAAAAAATCTGTCTAGGTTTTTAGAATGCTTGAGGAAAGCAGAACTTGACGGTTTAAAGAGATTTCGCTATGGTTCAGCAGGAGGTTTATATCCCGTTCAGGCCTATATATATATAAAACAGAATAAAGTGGAGGGCTTTAAGGGCGGTTTTTACTATTATCATCCTTTCGACCATTCACTGATTCCCATAAAAGATTCGGAAGGTATGAGTGAAAAGGTGCATGTTTCAGCTAATCAAGCTATATATAGCTCTTCTGCTTTTACAGTCTTTCTTGTTGGTAAGCTCTCGGCCATAAGGCCGTTGTATGGCAGTCGGGCCAGAGATTTCTGTCTCATTGAAGCAGGTCTCATAACCCAGCTATTGGAAAATTCGGGTGTAGAGAATGAACTTGGTCTTTGCCAGATTGGCGCTCTGGCGGATGAAGCTTGCGTCCGGGATCTGCTTGATCTGGATGAGGATCATATAATTCTGCATGTTTTATTAGGCGGAAAAGTAGACTATAAGGATCCTCAAAGAGGGATGCTGCCGGAAACAGAAGGAGAAACAAATTCTTCGGACAGGTCAAGTATTGTTCAGGAATTGCGTGATTACTGCAGCAAGAAGCTGCCCCATTATATGGTTCCAACCTGTTGTATGATACTGGACGATATACCGCTTACATCTGTTGGCAAGGTTAATTATAAAGTCCTGCCAGATCCTGAAGTTGAAGCTGCTTTAGAAAAAGATTGCAAATTCAACCCATCTAATGAGATGGAAGAGTTGATTCACAATATTTTTAAGGAGAAGTCAGGTATAAGCACCAACCTTGATGTTGATAAGTCTTTGTTTGAGTTGGGAATAAATTCGTTGACCATTACAAGGGCATGGAGGGATATTGTAAAAGAAACCGGAATCGATTTTCCTGTAATCCGAATCTTTGAAAAGCCTACAATTTCCGCTTTAGCTTCATACCTCAATGGATTAAACAAGCAAGGAGAAGACACAAATCTGCAGGAGGAAGCTATTAGAGATAAGGCTGCCAGGCAGAGGGAAGCTTTATTGAAACGAAATATGCATAATAGAAGAATTCTGAATAGATAGTGAAGCTATGCCGTGGGTTAAAATCCTTAACCTGCGGCATAGAAGAAAAACGTTAATTTAATGAGAAGGAGAGGTAAAATGGAGAATAACTATACAGACGAAGCAAAATGGGGTGTTTTAGATATAGCTGTTGTTAGTATGGATTGCCGGTTCCCCGATGCAGATAGTCCAGAGGCTTATTGGAAAAACTTAGTGGATGGAGTAGAATCAGTTGTTCCTTTATCGGATGAAGAATTACTAAAATCGGGTATTCCGAGTGAAGCAATTAATCAGCCTAATTATGTGAAAGCAGCATCCTTTATTGAAGATTCAGATAAATTTGCAGCTTCATTTTTTGGCTACAGTGCTAAAGAAGCTGCCATGATGGACCCACAGCACAGGGTTTTTCTTGAGCTTTGCTGGCATGCCCTGGAAAAAGCCGGCTTTGACTCGGAGCAGTATAAGGGAAGTATAGGTGTTTTCGCCGGAACAACCTTTAACTCCTATCTTCTTAATAATATTTTAAAAGGCAGGAGTATTACAAATAACGCTGATAACTTTTTTGTCCAGATTTTAAACGATAAGGACAATTTAGCTACCAGGGTTTCATATAAGCTCAATTTGAACGGTCCTGCCCTTTCAATACAGACAGCTTGTTCAACTTCTCTTGTAGCTATCCATTATGCATGCCAGAGTTTGTTAAACCATGAATGTGATATTGCTTTGGCCGGTGGTGTAACTGTGCGCAGTCCTCATAAAGCAGGCTATTTCTATCAGCCGGACATGATACTATCCAAAGACGGACACTGCAGACCTTTCGATGCCGAAGCATCCGGTACTATTTTCGGAAGCGGAGCAGGTGTTGTAGCCCTTAAACGATTGGAAGATGCTTTGGAGGATGGTGACACCATTCATGCTATAATCAAGGGCTCCAGTGTAAATAACGATGGATCTGAAAAGGTAGGGTATACAGCTCCAGGAAGGAAGGGGCAGGAGGCAGTTCTGTCATCCGCACTTGCTTTAGCCGGAGTTCCTAAAGAGACAATAACAGCAATTGAAGCTCACGGGACCGGTACTATCCTTGGAGACCCCATAGAATTTGAATCACTCAATAAGGTATATGGTTCTGCCAATTCCAATCACAAAATTGCTTTAGGATCGGTTAAAAGCAACCTGGGGCACCTTGAATGTGCTGCAGGTATAGCTAGCTTTATTAAGATGGTGCTTTGTCTAAAGAATAAAAAGCTGGTTCCAAGCCTGAACTTTAGTAAGCCAAATCCACATATTCAAATAGATAATACGCCCTTTTATGTAAATACAGAGGTAAAGGAATGGAAACCAGTCCAAGACGCTCCGCTTAGGTGCGCTATTTCCTCTTTTGGTATTGGCGGTACCAATGGCCATTTAATCCTGGAGGAGGGTATAGAAGATGGGCCAAAAGTAAAGGAACAGTCAAGCGATAGGCCTTCCGAGTTAGTACTTCTGTCTGCACGAACAGAGACAGCTCTAAATAAAATGTCTGATAATTTGGTTCGCTTTTTAAGACAGAATCCTGATACTGATATATCAGATATGGCATATACCTTAAGAACAGGACGAAGGGCTTTTGAATTCAGAAAAGCAGTAGTAGCTTCAGACATTAAGTCGGTATGCAAAGTATTGGAAGAAAACGATACCAAAAAGAGCTGGACCTCATACAAAAAATTCAATGACCCACAAATTGTTTTTATGTTTCCGGGCCAAGGGTCACAGCATATACGAATGGCAAAGTCCATATACGAAAGTGAACCAGTCTTTAAAAAGTATGTAGATAAGGGTGCTGAAGTTTTAAAACCGCTTATGGGCCTGGATATCAGGGATATTTTATTTCCTATTGATGAAAAAGCTGAAGAGGCTAAACAGGCGCTAACCAGGACCAACATAACCCAGCCTGTTCTTTTCGTAATTGAATATGCGTTATCATGCCTGTGGATGAGCTGGGGTATTAAGCCGAATGCACTTGTAGGTCACAGTATAGGTGAGTATGCAGCTGCATGTCTTGCGGGGGTTATTTCTTATGAAGATGCTCTTGCAATTGTTACAAAAAGAGGCGAGCTTATTAATAACCTGCCTCAAGGCTCAATGTGTGGCTTGCACCTTTCAGAAGAACAGGTAAAACCTTTCTTGACCGAGAAGTTATCCATAGCTTCCATCAATGGACCAACATTTACTGTTGTATCCGGGCCGAAAGAAGATATAGACAAATTTACAAAAGTATTGGAGGATAACGGGCATAATTACAGCCTTCTTCATACTTCACATGCTTTTCACTCATGGATGATGCAGCCAGCCTATGAGCCATTTATTAAGTTTGTTGGAAGGTTCAAATTGAATGCACCTCAAATTCCTTGTATATCCAATGTAACAGGCGATTTTATGACTGCAGAGCAGGCAACATCTCCGGAATACTGGGCAAGTCATATCATTGCTCCTGTAAGATTCAGTGATGGAGCAGACAAGCTGTTAAAAAATGAGAAATGTGTTTACCTGGAAGTAGGTCCGGGAACTACACTGGGCACTTTTATGAAGAACCATGATCCCAAAGTCAACGCAATTTCCTGTCTGCCCCATGCCAATGATCCGACGTGTTCTTTGGAATACATTTATGGAGCGGCAGCCAGGCTGTGGATTTCAGGTGTCTCTTTTGACTGGAACAGCTTCGAAGGAGAAAGAACCTGTAAAAGGCTGGAACTTCCTGTATACCCCTTTGAAAGAAAAAGCTATTGGATACAGCCTGCAGATAGCGGCAAGGAAGAGAGCTTTGAAAATATACATATAGATGCACCTGCAAGTGTATCAGCTGATCAGGGTGCAGCGGAAGTGATCAAGCAGGGGCCGAGAAATGAAACAGAACAAAAGGTAATGGATATATTTGTTAAGACATTAGGTGTAAGTCCTATAGATATAAGAGATAATTTCTTTGAGCTCGGAGGACATTCGTTACTGGCAATACAGCTGCTTTCAAAGATTAATGAGCAGTTTAATACGGAGATTAAACTGAATGACTTCTTTAAGTTCCCTACAGTAGAGACATTGTCTATAGAGTTGGGGGAAGGAGCCGCAAATGCTTCAAAAGAAGAGCAGGAAACAGAGAAATTACCGGAAATTATTGAGGATCTGGATAATCGTTACGAACCGTTCCCGCTTACAGAAATGCAGGAAGCACAGTGGTTGGGCAGGATTGGAAGCTTTAGTGTGGGCAATGTAGCTGCTCATGTATATTATGAAAACGAAAAAGAAGGACTAGACTTGGAGCGTCTGCAGAACAGCTGGCAGGCTATGGTTGACCGTCATGAAATGCTCCGTACTGTACTTTTGCCGGAAGGTGGACAGAAAATACTGAAAGGCAGGCTTGTATATAAAATAAAGAATCTGGATCTGCGTAATGAGAGCACAGAAACTGTAGAAAGAGAATTATTAAGAGTACGGGGGGAAATGGATCATGTGGTTCGTCCAATAGATCAGTGGCCCCTATTTGAAGTTCGGACCACGCAGCTTCCGGGAAATAAGGTAAGGATTCACTTTAGTCTTGACTTACTTATTTGTGATGTTGGCAGTATGCGTATACTCCAAAGTGAATGGGCAAGGCTATATAAGGACCCTCAAGCACAGCTGCCTCCGCTTAACCTTTCCTTCCGCGACTATGTTCTTGCGGAAAAGAAGCTTAAAAACACTGAAGCTTATGCCAAAGCAGATGCATACTGGGACAAAAGGGTAACAGAACTCCCATTAACCACTGCCCCGGAACTTCCTATTGCCAAGGACATTTCTTCGATAGGAGCTGCACGCTTTAAGAGATGGAGTTTTATGATTGGTAAGGAAAGATGGGATAGGATCAAAGAAGCTACTGTAAAACGTGCATTATCTCCGTCATCCGTAATTCTGGCAGCTTTCTCGCAGATTCTAGGCAGGTGGAGTAAAACACCTGAGTTTTGTGTCAATACACCAATTATTAACCGTCTGCCACTCCATCAGCAGGTTAAGCAGATTGTTGGTGAATTTGCATCCTTTGCACCTGTAGCTGTTAACTTGAAGAATAAAAAGACTTTTGCCGAATTGGCACAGGAACTTCAACAAAATAGTTGGGAGAACCTGGAGAACCGTTATTTGAGTGGTACTTCCTTGCTCCGTAAACTGGCTAAACACAGGGGAGGCTCATCAGGAGCTGTTCTGCCAGTTGTATTTACCAGCACTATTGTTCAAAAAGTTGAAGGGGAAGAAGAGTTTGATAACCAATTCGGTGGGTATTCCTATTTGATTTCACAAACACCGCAGGTATGGCTGGACCACACTGCGATGGAAAACGAAAAAGGACTTCTTTTAAGCTGGCATGCTCTAAGTGAAATGTTCCCCGATGGCTTACTGGATGATATGTGGTCCGCGTATGAACAGTTTATGAACAGGCTGGCAGATGATGAAGGAACATGGAACAGCTATTATCATAGCTTGCTGCCTGAAAAACACATTACTATCTTCAATGAGTCAAACAGCACAGAAAAGGAATTTGTCTATGAACTACTGCATACACCTATCCTGCGCCAGTCTGAATGGTATCCATCAAAAGCTGCCATTATCACTGCAAGAAAGAAGGTTTCCTATAAGGAATTGGCTGGTTGGACTAATGGACTGGGCAGGAAGCTGCGAGATGAAGGATTAAAGAGAGCAGAACTTGTTGCAGTTATCATGGAGAAAGGATATGAGCAGGTGGCTGCTGTACTTGGAATACTTCAGGGAGGGGGAGCTTATTTACCTCTAGACCCAGACCTTCCTAAGGAGAGGCTAAAATTTATTCTGGACAGCAGTGAGGTTAGGTTTATATTGACACAGGAAAAATATAAAGAACCTCTAGGATGGCTTGAAGATGAGGGCATGGATATAGAAGTTATTTCAGAATCTACCCTTGCAGCCCTAAGCTCGGACGAATCCCTAGAACCCATACAGGAACTGGATGATTTGGCATACGTAATTTTCACCTCCGGTTCCACGGGAAAACCAAAGGGTGTTATGATTTCACATAGGGCAGCTCAAAATACTATACTGGACGTAAACGAAAAATTCAAGGTCAGTAATACTGATCTGGGCTTTGCACTTTCAGAGCTTAATTTTGACCTTTCGGTTTATGATATATTCGGAATCCTGGCTGCAGGAGGTACCTTAGTAATACCTAATGCTCATACATCTCGTGATCCCGAGCATTGGCTGGAACTGATCACCTTAAATAAGGTTACTGTATGGAACTCAGTACCTGCCTTAATGGCGATGCTGGTAGAATATGCTGAAAGTAAAAAGGCAGATTTACCGCTTCGACTGGTGATGATGAGCGGTGACTGGATTCCTGTTAATCTACCTTCACGTATTAAAGAGCTTGCTCCACAGGCAGAGGTTATAAGCTTGGGAGGTGCCACTGAAGCAGCTATCTGGTCTAATTACTACCCTATTGTTGAGGTAGATCCTACATGGAAGAGTATTCCTTACGGTAAACCCCTTGCAAACCAGCAGTTCTATGTCTTGAACCCGGATCTGTCTTCATGCCCTGTGTGGGTTCCTGGGGAACTCTATATTGGAGGTATGGGTGTAGCGCTAGGTTATTTGAAAGAACGCGAACTTACCGAGAGATCCTTTATTTTCCATCCGGAAATCGGCAAGCGGTTGTACAGAACCGGAGATTTAGGAAGGTATCTGCCTGACGGTAACATTGAATTCCTAGGAAGAGAAGATTTTCAGGTTAAGATTTCCGGTTTCAGAGTTGAATTGGAAGACATTGAAGCAGCCATGCTGAAGTACCCTGGAATAAAAGCAGCGGTTGTTAATGCAGTTGGTGAATCAAGGGATAAAAAGAGACTGGTAGGATATATTGTGTCTGTGGAAGGAAATACCATAGAATTTAATGAATTGAAAGAATTTGTGGCAGATCTGGTTCCGGATTATATGGTGCCCAATGAGTATGTTGTTATGGAATCATTCCCTCTTACTCCAAACGGTAAGGTTGACCGCAAGTCATTGCCGGAGCCACAGGTGAGCAGAGAAAACAATGGGGAACTTGGCAAGCCTTCCAGTGCTGTTGTTAAGAAGCTGGTTTCAATTTTTGCAGAAGTATTAAAGCAGGATGAAAGCCAGATAGATATTCATGCCAATTTCTTTGCTCTTGGCGGGGACTCCATTATGGGTATCCAGATCATATCCAGGGCGGCAAAAGAAGGTATTGAAATATCTCCACAGCAATTCTTTGAACATTCTACCATTGCCAAGTTGGCTCAAGTGCTCAATGTAAGCTTTTTAGAATGGGAAGAAGAGGAAGAACAGGCAGGAGTATTGCCTTTAGCACCTGCCCAACAGTGGATGCTTGATACCTATGAGACTTCTGCTTCCTTACTTAATTGGTCAGCGGTTGTAAAGGTAAAAGCTCCTTTGCAGCCACAGAAGTTGGAAATGGCTTTCCAATACGTAATGATGCGGAATCCTGTACTACAAGTGAATTTCTCAAACTGTGAAGGCAAATGGGAACAAGCATACGAACCAAATAAAAACAAACCTGAGATAGATTATGTAGATATTAGTGGCATGAGTGAAGAGGATACCAAAAACCTGATAGCGGAAATCTGCTCGGATCTTAAGAACCAGCAGGAGCTTACAACAGGTTCACTTGTTAAGCTTTGCATGTTTGACGATGAAAGAGGAAGCACTCAATACCTGCTGTTTATATGGAATCAGTTGATTATGGACTTGCGCTCCTTCGAGATTATTCTAAAAGAAATTGATGAAGTGTATATGCAATTGGAGCAAGGTGGAGATATCAAACGGAATAATTCAGCAAAGCATTTCAGACACTGGACGGAGTATAGGCAGGGGCTTCTGACTGCCGGCAAAGAAGCAGATGCGATATCTGGAGATCAAGCAAGTATACTTCCGGAGGCAGTTACGGTATTAAACTTAGGTAATCCGGACAGCTCTAAAGGGTCTTTAGAGGATATTTGTTTGGATATTTCAAAGAATGCAGAATGGGATTCTGCCTTGGAGACTGCCAAACTAAAAGGTGAGGAACTTTTCTTAACTGCACTGGCACTTACACTTCAAAAGTTGGATTATACAAACGGTCTTTATGTTGACTGCGTTTCAATGCATGATAATGAGCTTTTAAAACAAAACGGATTCCAAAATGTAATAGGCCAATTAAGCAGTGTTTTCGAACTTTATATAAGCGTAGATAAGAACGCAGAGTATGATGAAGTAATCAGGACTGGTAAGGATATTATCCGCAGGCATACAAATGCACTGGCTGGTGCAGGATACCTTGATAAAAACAGAGAAGAGTGTCCGCATATCAGATTCTCATATAGTGAAAGTATTGGGGCAATGCCCGATAAATATATCCATGAAGAAATCAGGAGATACAGCCTAAAAGATTTCACACGAGATTCACTCCCGTATACTATGGAAGTTGATATAGTTAAGGGTCCTGAACAAGTTTCCATTCAGATTGGATACAATGCTGCTAAAGCTCAAAAGGAACTGGTTGAAGAGATGGTGAATTGCCTTGAAAGAGTGGTGCAGGATTTAGTAAGCTATATCCAAAATGAGGATAAAAACTTGTATGTTGCCAGCGATTTTGCAGATATGGAATGGGATGAAAGTGAATTTGACGATTTCTTGAATATGTATGCAGAAGAGAAATAATAACATGATATATTGTGCCGGTTGCCTGAATAAGACTTAACCGGCACGACAGCTTAATATCGTTTAATTAAAAACAATGAACTGGAAAGTAGTTGTTTTCAAACTGACATAGTTTAGATTGTAAATAGATTGGTTAGGAGGAGAATAATTATGGCAATTGCAGCAACAGAAACAATGAATCAGGATGCACCCAGGAAAAATCCGGCCATATTAAAGAATTTGGAAGACGTTTATGAACTAAGTCCTCTTCAGCAGGATAACTTAATGCGATATATTGAAGCACCAGGCGAAGGATTGTTTCATGAAAATCTTGTATTCGACTTTGAGGGGCAGGTCGATTCAGAAATTTTCAAAAAGTGCTGGGAAAAAATACTTGAGCGCCATTCCATCCTGCGTACAGCCGTTTTCTACAAAGGATTAAAAAAGCCTGTACAGGCAGTACAGAGAAAAGTGCAGCTGCCTTTAGAAATCCTGGACTGGCGTAATAAAACATTGGAAGAGCAGGAGATGACGCTGGAGGATCTAACAGAGAAAGACAGAGCTGATTGCTACACACTTGAAGAAGCGCCATTAATGCGCTTAAGCCTTATCTACAGAAGTGATAATCAATTCAGACTATGGTGGCGTTTTCATCATATGATTATGGATGGCTGGGCTTTTACTGTCGTGCTTTGGGATTTTCTAGGCTTGTATCGATATTATTCAGGCGTGGAAAGCAACATTTCAATACTTCCAGGGTATCCTTATAAAGAATATATTACATATCTTAAAAATAGAAATACAGCTGAAGAACAGGCTTTCTGGCAGGAGTATCTAAAAGGTTTTGTGCCGCAGAAGCCTCTTAAGGGACTAAAAGCTCCGGAGCCTGGCAGCATAACAACGTTGACCCGCCAGGGAAGGATCGACTATCCGATTGAAGAGCTTTTTCATCCATTACAAAAAGTAATAAAGTCCCATGAGCTTACTTTAAATGGTGTATTTCAAGGTATTTTTACTTTACTGATGAGCCACTATTGCGGCGGTGAGACGGACATGGTTACAGGTCAAACAGTAGCAGACAGGCCATTAAGCATGGAGAATTCACATGCACGTGTAGGATTGTTTGTTAATACCCTTCCGGTTCGTTACAAAATCCAGACAGAAGGAGGCTTTGTTCACTGGGCTAAGGGACTTCAGACTTCCATGATGAACACCTTCAGCTATTCATCTTCATCAGAACAGGATATTAAAAACTGGTGTGGAATACCTGAAGATCAATCTATCTTCCATAGTGCTCTGGTCTTTAAGAATATTCCGCTTGCTGAAGACCCCTTTAAGGGATTACCGTTCAGAATGAAAGGCCATAGTCTGGAGAGTAGGCCGCACTTCCCACTCTCTGTATTTGTATGGCCTGATGAAAACCTGGAACTGAAAATCATATACGATAACAAGCTCTTTAGTTACGAGGCTGCCATGGAAGTGCTTGAAAATATCAAAAAATCTCTTGAACTGCTGATTGAAAACCCGGATGTATCTGTTTCTACAATGATGAAATTTTAGAAGGAGTGAAAGTTATCTATGCGTGTTCGTTCTCAAGGAGCGAAACCAGCTTTAACCTCAAGCCAATGGTTATTTGTGCCTAAGCCCAATCCACAGGCGCGTTTACGGTTGTTCTGTTTCCCCTATGCCGGTGGTATTGCAGAAGTTTATTATTCCTGGATTGAGGATTTGCCGGAAGATATTGAATTAGTGGCAATACAATATCCGGGCCACGTACTGGGGGCGGATGATAAATTATATACGCGCCTTTCGGTGATGGTAAGGGACCTGCTGGAGGAAATAAGCGGTTTTTTCGATAAGAGGTATGCCTTCTTTGGACATAGTATGGGGGCTATGGTAACTTGTGAATTAACAAGATATATTTGTGAGGATGGATTAAAGAGACCTGACTATCTGTTTTTTTCAGCCCGTAATCCTCCGCATTTACCTATAGTTCATCCTCTAATGCATAAGATGTCAACCTCTGAATATATCCAGGTTCTGCGAGCATTTAATGTTTTGCCTGAAGAGGTGGTAAATAATAAAGAACTTTTGCAGGTTATACTGCCAGTCTTAAAGGCAGATTTTGAAATGATAGAGACCTGGCAGTACAACCCGTATACTCCTGCCTATGATATACCCGTTTGCACCTTTGCCGGCGTAAATGACAGTTTGGCGCTGCCTAAAAACATGTTAGAGTGGCAGAAGTATACGACTAAGGACTTTAAAATAGTTACTTTTCCGGAAAAGCATTATTTTATTCTTAATAAAGCCGTTAGGAAGGTTTTGATAAACAACATTATTCAATGTATACGATAATAGCTCATCATGGGGCCTTTACAGTAGTGCTTCGTAACGTAATTCTTTTCTGGAACATGCGAGGCACAAAAATAGGAAGTGCATTAAAAAATCACTTAAATTGAAATAGTAGTATATATCACATAAAAAGGAGTTTGAATATGCGAGTAAGATTAACCAATTCAACTTTAGAACGTGATGCTTTGCTTGCACAAGATATAGATTTATCCACTGACATTATTTTGGATATACCGGATACAAGCCAGCATATTTTGCTTACAGGTGCTACAGGTTTTTTGGGAGTTTTTTTACTTAGATCACTGCTAGAGAGGACGAGTGCCAAAATATACTGTCTGGTACGTTCCAAAGAAAATAAATCCGGGGAGGAACGTCTAAAGGAACTGCTGAAGCAGTATCAATTGCAAAAACAGGTAGATTACAGCCGTTTTATTGCAGTGGAAGGTGATTTAGAGCAGCCTTCGCTTGGAATGAGTGAAGAAGATTATGAAACACTTAGCGGTCTAATTGATACTATATATCATAACGGAGCATTGGTGAATTATGTTTATCCATATGCAGCATTAAAGAAGGCAAATGTAACAGCTACTGAGGATATATTGCGATTTGCAGTCAAAAAGCGTCTAAAGCCTGTGCATTATGTTTCGACAATGTTTGTTTTTTCGGGAAAAGATTATGTAGGAGAACCTGTGATAAAGGAAGATTATCCTCCTGTTAATGGGACGGAAGTAAATATGGGGTACGGACAAAGTAAGTGGGTTGCGGAAAAGATGATGCGTTTGGCCTCGGAAAAAGGAATACCGGCTACTATTTTAAGGATAGGCCGTATTTCAGGTGATACACTAAACGGATTTTGCCAGACAAAGGACTTTCTTTGGGGAATTATACGAACTTGTTTTCATGTAGGCTGTCGTCCCGAATTGGATATACACATTAATATTTCACCGGTAGACTTTGTCAGTGATGCTATTGTTTCCATTGCTTCAGATAAAGAAGCATGGGGTAAGGCATTTCATATCTTAAACCCCGAGTCTGTCACATTTGATAATATGTTCGATATGTTGAGCGAGCTAGGATATAATCTTGAGAAGCTTCCTTTTGAAGAATGGAAGACCAGAGTATTGCGTTTTTCGGAGAATTCAGCCGATACGTCGCACGAGCTGCTAATACGGACCCTTGAGCAGTTGGATTTGAATAATACAAACCGCGTATACGATATGAGCCACAGCCTTACGTTCCTAAAAAAAACGTCGGTCTCCTGTCCTGCCATTGACAAAGAGCTATTGGCTAAATATTTGAAATATTTTATGGATATTGGGTTTATAAAACCTTGAAACACGTTATAATACAGCGAAATTATATGATCTCTGATTAAATAAGTTTAAAGCAGGTAGAGGATGAGAGAAAAAACGAAGATCACCCTTCATAATTTTATAATTATTGCATGTCTAACCATAACTTTATAAATTCTTTAAAATTATACAATAGTATAAAACTATGACTGTGTATACAAATTCATTATGATATTTATTATTAACTGGAGGGATCAATGATGATTAGTTTAAAAAATATTAAAAAGGTTTATAAAACCGAAGCTGGTGAATATGCCGTCTTAAAAGATGTTAATCTGGAAATTGGTGCAGGGGAGTTTGTTGTTATTCAGGGAAAATCAGGAAGCGGTAAGTCAACTCTTTTGAATATTCTGACCGGAGTTGATAAACCTACAAATGGAGATGTAGTTATCAACAAAATAAATATAACCAATTTTGATGAAGGGAAGATGTCAGAATGGAGAGGGAAAAACATAGGGATTATATTCCAGTTTTTTCAGCTCATACCTACGTTATCTGTTCTTGAAAACATATTGCTTCCAATGGATTTAGTGAAGAAGATTCCATCTAAGGATAGAGAATCAAAGGCAATGCGGCTGTTGGAAAAAGTAGGCCTTCAAAAGCACGCCAATAAAATGCCCAGCGCACTTTCCGGCGGAGAGCAGCAGAGGGTAGCCATTGCACGTGCCCTAGCCAATGATGTTCCCATACTTGTTGCAGATGAACCTACCGGAAACCTTGATTCAAAAAATGCTGAAGCTATTTTTGAGCTGTTTTTCAAATTGAGGCAGGAAGGAAAAACTGTTGTAATGGTTACACACGAAAGAGATACGATAAAGGGTGCAAGTAGAAAAATCCTGATAAAGGATGGAGAGATTACTGATGATATCGATCTTGAGACGGGGGTAAAGGCTGTATGAGAAGACTATTTACTAAAGTAATACGTGATTTATTAAAAGACAAATTCAGGACAGCCGTATCCCTACTTGCTATCATATTTGGAACAATAGCTTTTGGTATGATGACTTTTTCTTTCTATGTAATAGAAAGGGAAATAGTAGACGTTTTCCTGGCTATAAATCCTTCATCAGCAAATGTAAAGGTTGATAAAGTTGATGATAAGCTTATTAACTTGACTAAAGGATTTAAGGACATAGGTGAATTTGAGGAAAAGGCATATTATGAACTAAGAATAAAGGTAAGTGAAGACCAGTGGAAGACACTGCATCTGTTTGCCATCAAAGATTTTAGTAAAATGAAGATTAATAAACTGCGCAGTATGGATGGGAGTTTTAATCCCGGTAAGAATGAGCTTCTGATTGAAAGGGATGCATTGGGTGTTGCCAATACAGCAATAAATAAAATGGTTACCATCAGTATGCCTGACTCGAGCTTGCGCGAGTTTAAAGTAGCCGGAGTTGTTCATGACATTACAGCTCACCCTGCCTCCATAGAAAATATTATACCTGTTTATGTTTCATATGACACACTTGCTGACCTGGGATTACAAGGAAATCGTGTGGATTTTATTCTTGCGGATAATAAGTTTGACAGAACAAGTATATTAGCTGTTGGTAATGATTATATGAAGCTGTTGGAAACAAACGGTTACAAGGTAGAAAGTATTGATGTATCCAATAATCCCGGCCGAAGTATTCACCAACCGGAATATGATGCTGTAATGTTTGTTCTCCAGATCGCTTCAATTCTGGCCTTTTTCCTGGGATGCATGATTATGAGCAGTCTTCTGTCCACCATTCTTTCAAGCCAAATAAGGCAGATTGGGATATTGAAGGCTATCGGGGCTAAAACGAAGAACATTTTTATGGCATATATGATGGTAATATTAGCTTTAGTTGTAATAACAGTAATAATATCAACACCTATAGCTATTGTACTTGGTGCGAATTTCTCCACACTAATGATGAGTCTTGGTAATCTGCTGCCAGGTACTACCAGCATACCTGTATTACTTATTGTATTATACTGTGCCTTAAGTTTGGTGGTGCCCCTTCTGGTTGCTATTCTACCAATACGTAGGGGAGTAAAAGCCACTGTGAGGGAAGCACTTAGCGATTATGGGACAACACAGGCTGTCGCAAACAAAAGCATGCTTGCGGATTGGTTTAGCAAGTTTAAAGTGTTTTCAAGGCCGGTTGTACTTTCAATAAGGAATGCAGCAAGGCGCAAGGGACGTTTCTACTTAAACGTGGCTAATCTGACCCTGGGTGGAGCTCTATTTATTGCCGCAGTAATTGCGATTATGTCAATGAGCTATACCATAACAAAAGATCTGGAAACTTTTGTGTATGATTATCAAATAAATACCAGCAACAGGGTTGATGATGAAAAATTGGCACAGCTGGTAAATGAAATTCCGGAAATAAAGGAATACGAAAATTGGGGAAGCAGCAGCGGAAAAGTCGTGTACAGCGATGGTCAAGTGGGAAATTTATATACCTTCATGGCTCCTTCCTTCGACACAAAGGTTTATAAGCCGGTACTAATGGAGGGTAGATGGCTTAATGAAAACGATACTAATGAAGTTGTAGTAGGGCACCAGTTTTATCCTTTTGAGTCAGAATTTAAGTTGGGAGATATTGTGACTTTCAGGATAGGAGATAAGGAGCAGCAGTTTAAGATTGTTGGTACTATAAAAGAATTAGGCTCACCGACAATCTTTATGAACAAAAGTAGTTTTGACCAGTTGATTCCGGATGAAAACAAAAAGAACAGTATAAAGCTGATAACACAGGCTGATATTGTAGAAAAAGAAAGCTTGTATCAGAAAATAGAAGATAAGCTTAAGCAAAACGGGGTCATTATTTTTCAGGCCGAAAGTATGATTGAGCTGCTTGAAGTATTGGAATCGCACGGTATGCTCATAGTTTCATTTTTTATGGTAATTGCCATCATGATATTGGTAGTAGCAGGTTTCGGTCTCACATCCACAATGAGTGTTCAGGTTGCTGAAAGAACAAAAGAGATAGGTATTATGAAAGCAATGGGAGCAACCAGGAGACAGATCAAGAGAATTGTCACTGCCGAAAGTATCTTTATTTGCTTTGCAAGCTGGGCAGTTTCAATCTTGCTTGGTATCCTAATCGGTACTCTGGTGGCTGTTGCAGTAGGTAATATTATGGTCAATACTCCGCTGGATGTAAATTATTTGGGAAGCTATGTACCTGTTCTTATCTGGCTGGTTCTTACATTTACCTTGGGTTATTTCGCCAGCCGGACTGCAGCTAAGCGGGCTTCAAAGATGAGTGTCAAAGATACCCTGGCTTTTGAATAGCAATTATTGAGATATATCATAAAAGATGCCGCTTCATTATAAAAGGAGCGGCATCTTTTGTCTTCACTACTTTATAATATCTTTAAACTTATAATGTAATATTTAAGTAGAGTTCTGAATTTCGTTTGATAATAAAGCGAAAGTAGGGGGAGTGCTATGAAGCCATTTTCATTGAAATCCAGGGAAAGAATTTTTTTTAATACTGTAAGGATTTGTATTGTTGCCTTGGTTTATTTTATACTGGGTTACTTTTTTGAGTTTAAAGGTCATTTAAGAGATGTTGTATCGTTTATGATATTTTTAATTCCAAACTATTTTATTGGCTATAAGGGCTGGAATTATATAGGAAGACGCATGGGAATGAACAGAATTGCTTATTGGGGTATATACTGGTTTGTAGCCCTGTCATATATACCCGGAAAAATCATTGACAAGTTTTTACCGGACAGTATGATTGCAAATGCCTTTTTACTCCTTGACTCCTATTGGTTTAACTGCCTAAGATACTTTCTGGTAATTATCCTGTTTTGCATGCTATTAGGTTTTTTAAACAAAAGGTTTAATTTTTTAGGAGCCGGAATGGGACGGTTGGTAGGAAATACTCCTTTTGTTGGCCTTGTTGTGCTGGTTTTGACAGTTTCATATTTGGCATATGGTACATGGAACTCAAGCAGGACCCAAGTTACTCATTATGAAATTACTATTAATAAAAACACAACAGGCTTAAAGGAACTACGAGCAGTTATGGTCTCTGACTTGCATCTGGGAAGGTTTATGAGTGGCGAAAGATTGAAAGGACTGGTAAGCAGTATAAATAAACTTAAACCGGATGTTGTTCTTGTTGTCGGCGATACCATTGAGGAGGATAATACACCTTATATCAAAAGGAAGATGGCGGATATACTGGCTGGAATCAACTCCAAGCATGGAGTATATGCAGTTTTGGGTAACCATGAAGCAGCTTCCGGAAATACAGATGTTATAATTGAAAACTTAAACAAAGCAGGAATAAGTGTTTTAAAAGACCAATATATAATAGTAGCCGACAGTTTTTATCTTGTAGGCAGAAGCGACAGAGGAGAAGTTGGTGAAAATTCAGACCGCAAAAAGCTTGACTCCATTATTGAAGGCATAGACAAATCATTACCTATATTGCTAATGGATCATCAACCGGTTGAATTTGATGGAGCAGCAGACAGCGGCATAGATATCCAGTTGTCAGGCCATACACACGACGGGCAAGAGATATTTGCAAAGCCGATAGTTAGCTTAGCATTTGATCTGGCTTATGGGTATTATAACAAAAACAATTTTCATGCCATTGTATCTTCAGGTTTCGGGACATGGGGATCTCCTGTAAGGGTAGGTACAAAATCGGAAATCGTGGATATTCATATAAGATTTAACTCGAGTAGTGAATAGGGATTACAATTGTTTTATAATAATGTTAATATATACTTGTCAGTGAAATAGTGGTATTATACTAACAAAATAGCAGAGGTAATGGAATATGTATGAAAAAGTTCTGATAGCAGATGATGAAGAAGGGATGGTGTCCTTTCTAAAGGATGCGCTGATAAGTGAAGGCTATGAGGTATTGATAGCTTATAATGGTGAACAGGCTGTGAAAAGTGCAATGCAGCAGCCCGATTTGATAATCCTTGACATTATGATGCCTGATAAGGACGGATATGAAGTATGTCAAACTATCAGGGATACTGTAGCATGTCCAATAATTTTTTTGAGTGCACTGCAGAGCGAGTTTGACAAGATAAAAGGTCTTGCTATGGGCGGCGATGATTACTTAACAAAGCCCTTTAGTATGAGAGAGTTAAAAGTTCGTATTCAAGCTCATCTGCGACGTGAGAAAAGAGCAGCTTCCCTAAAGAACAGAGCATTTTTAAGGTTTGGAAATCTTGCCATTGACCTTAAAGGTCATGAGGTTTACCTGAAAGACAGGCAGATAATCTTTACCAGACGGGAGTTTGATATTATTGAGCTATTAGCCCTTCATCCCGGAATAGTATTTTCAAAAGACCAGATTTATGAAAAAATATGGGGATATGACGCGACGGGAGATTCGGCGGGCGTAGCGGAACATATTAAAAAAATCCGCTCAAAGCTAAATGAGGTTGATCCGGAAATAGAGTACATATCTACCGTGTGGGGAGTGGGTTATAAATGGGAAAGAATAAAGTAAGGAAAAGGGCAACTTTGAAAAAACAGTTTATTGACTCATTTATAATGACTTTGGTGTTAAGCCTTGTTACAGCTATAACTACTATTATGATATTTTACTTTATATACCATCAAGTTGTTGATTCCGGTTCTTTAAAGATAAACGATATCAATATTGCAAAAATTCTTGAATACTCCTACCGTAACGGCAGCACATCGATAGATGAAAAGAATCTGGGGGAACTGGATGAAATAATCAAAAAATCCGGAATGACTTATTATATAAAAGATACTGATAATAATATTATTTACAGCTCCGAAATGAACGATGTAAGCCTGAAACATAAGAGCTACATATGGAATACAGTAACTGAATTAAGAAGCAGCCTTTTTCATACACCAACTATTAATATTCCTCTAATAGATAAGAATTCCGGAGAAATAAGGTACGCTATTGTATTAACACACCTGAGTAATTCCAGTTTTATCATGCTAAGTTTAATTGATATAGGTGTTCCGTTCATATGTTTTCTGGTTTACACATTCATATTCGCGACGAGAATAAGCCGGAGAATCAGAACTCCAATCAAGGAATTAATGGGTGCCGTAGAAAAAATAAAGTCACGTGATGTGGATTTTAGTATCAATAGCAGCAATCAGGATAATGAAATCAGTGATTTGGCGCAGGCACTTGAAGAAATGAGAAGAGAACTTAAAAGTTCGTTAATAAGAGAATGGCAGCTGGAGCAGGACAGGCGTGAGATGGTGTCTTCCATAACCCATGACTTGAGGACTCCTTTGGCAATAATCCAGGGTCATATAGAAGGACTGCAGGATGGAATTAAAAACGACCGTGGGAAGCTTGACGCTTATCTTGAGATTATTGAGCAAAACACCAAAAGAGCAAAAAAACTTATAGATGATATGAACCTGCTTGCAGAAATTGATAGTCCGGGTTTTATACTATATTCCTGTCAGGTAGATCTAAACGAGTTTATAAGAAACAAAATAAATGAATTGAGGATACTGGCAGCCAAAAAAGAAATTAGTATTGAAACGCAAATCAACGATTGTCGGGAGGAAAATGAGCTTGTGTCTTTAGACCATAATAGACTGGCACAGGTTATAGACAATATAGTAGGCAACAGCATACGATTTACACCCCAAAAAGGTACTATTAAGATCAGTGTAAATATTGAGAAAACCGGGGCGAGTTTTAGGATTTGTGATACGGGGCCTGGCTTTAATGAAAAAGATTTATCCAACATATTTAAGAAATTCTACAAGGGTGATACATCAAGATCTCTTGAAAAAGGCCATTCAGGCCTTGGATTGTACATTACAAAATCAATAGTTGAAAAGCTTGGAGGGAAAATATTCGCATCAAATCTACCAGAAGAAGGGGCTTGTATAGAATTCTCAATAATGTTTATTACTGTATAAATTCTTTAAAGTTTCTTTAAAATTATAAACTAACATTAAGATAAAGTGCTTTAAACATAGTTCAATAGGATTTGCAGGTTTGAAAGCCAAACGGGTTTTCCGAGAATTCTGTTTACTGTGATTGGAAAGAGGAGGAGAAGAATGACATTCTTTTATTACAGGTTTTTCGGTACATTGACAATTATATTTATTATCCTTAGTACAGCACGTATCTTCAGCAAATATATGATTGATGATGGCGACAAAAATGCTAAAAAAGATGTATGGTATATCGTTGAGAAATATCATTGGCTATTTTCATCTGCAGCGTTAATGTCGGCAGTCATTTACAGTATAACAGATGTAATAATCTTTGGAGGTCTTTCCCTTGTATCCAAACTGGATCTGGCAAGCTTGATATTTGCTTCAATAACAGCTTTGTTTTCACTGGCAAACCGAAAAAGTAAGGCTATTCGCAAGGTACATGTTTTTTTTGGTGTGCTGACAGCATTACTACTTCTTCTGCATGGGTTTGAATCGTATTTGATTTGATGTTTAGAAGTTTATACAAGACTAATAAAAAAGAATTGGGGGAATAGTTATGACTACCACAAGTCAGGGAAAAGCAGTAAGAACATCATTTTGGGGAGTTGCAGCATTTTATATGCTGATAGCCTTTGAATTTTTGTATATGGCTGGCCCATTTGCAGTATACTTTTACTCGGTATATAGGCCTGCATTAAATTTTTTCAATCAGTCACCAGAGTTGGCGTGGCTTATAAGATTCTTTATGCCTCATGTTGCAGAAACGTCATCTGCCATTATCAATATCCATAATTATTTGGGTGGATTGCTGGCAGTTTTAGGTTTTATATCGTTTTGTATAGGAGCATTCCAGGTTTATTTCTCCAAGTTAGCGGAGAGAGGTGCTGTAACAGGGGGAATTTACAATTACATAAGGCACCCGCAGTACGCATCATTTATCGTATGCAGCTTCGGACTGCTCATACTTTGGCCCAGATATATAGTATTAATCATGTTTGTAACAATGCTCTTTGCCTACTACATGCTGGCAAGAGCGGAAGAAAGAGAATGTGAAATGAAGTTTGGTAAGACATATGTAGATTATAAAAAAAGAACAAACATGTTTATACCGTTTAAGATACCTTTTTTAGATAAAATACCTTCTTTGCCAAAATCAAGGGTTGGTAAGGTTTTTGCGCTGCTTGGCATATACATTTTGACACTGACAGTCTCAATCGGTATTGCTACAGGATTAAACAACCTTACTATCAACAGCTTGTACGCTGTATATACAAAAGATTCTGCCACAATTTCCATGTGTGAGATTGAGTCAAATAAGCTGCAAAATATTTTAGATATTGCACTTTCGGACGAAGAAGTAAAAGACAGGATTGCTACTGCCAAAGGTGAAAACACAAAATTTTTTAATTATGTACTGCCAAGTGAATGGTACATTGCCGAAATACCTATGAATGGTATTGGTTATATGGGGTATCATAGTTCTTGGTCAAATTATAACAGAAACCAATATAAAATAATATTTACCAAAGCAGACATGAGGTCTAATGATATTACAGGAAAAAGGATTATACAGAATGTAACAAAAAGAAGACCTATTGTTGAGGTATGGGTAAATATAGCAGAAGGGAAAGTAGTTGACATAATGGATATGCCAGAGAGAGTAATGTATGAAAATATACCTGTAGCACTATATTAGGTCCAGATATTTCCGCATGATTACTCCAACGGCAAATAATTAAGCGGATATAAATTAATCATGATGAAACTATTAGCCGCTCCGGCAGGCATTTTATAGAGATGATGCCGGAGCGGTTTTTTAACATGCTTTTTAAATATATTTCTAAAATTCATGAAATAGCGTTTTGCTTATGATAAAATATGGCTAATCAATTTATTATGAGGTGTTTGAATGAAGCTGTACATATCGGATTTGGATGGGACTCTCCTAAACAATGATAAGGAGATAAGTGAATACACAAAGGACACTATAAATGGGCTTGCAGCAAAGGGTGTTTATTTTTCTGTGGCAACTGCAAGATCGGCAGCATCAGCAATAAAGATATTGTCTGGTGTAAATATCAACATACCTGTTGTCTTGATGAACGGGGCTGCTATATATGACATTCAAAAGGGGAAATACATAAAGACTGAAGCCATACCCGAACGGACTGCTTGTACTGTTGTTGCCATATTAAAAGAGCATGATATTACCGGATTTATGTATGCCATTCCCGAAGACAGGCTTGTTACATATTATGAGAGCTTAAATACAAAGGCCCTACATGATTTTCATTGCGAGCGAGTAATAAAGTACGCCAAGAAATTTGAGCAGACAGACAGTTTTTTAGATAAAATTTCTAGCAATAATATTGTGTACTTCACCTTAATTGATGAATATGATCGTTTATCAAAAGTTTTAAATGCGTTAAAGAGGGTTCCTCACATAGATGCAGTGCTATACAGGGACATCTATGCCGAAAACCTGTGGTACCTTGAGATACATAGCAAAAATGCATCTAAATACAATGCAGTAAAATATCTTCGGGAGTATTGTAGATTTGACAGGATAATAGGATTTGGCGACAACCTAAATGACATACCTTTTTTGGAAGCATGTGATGAGTTTTATGCTGTGTCAAATGCGGTTGAGCAGTTAAAGCAAAAGGCAAACGGAGTTATTGGCAGTCATGATTCCGATGGAGTTGCAAGGTTTATAATCCATATTGAAACCTCCCAATAGTATATTCTGTGTAATATTAGAGATAACGAACTGTAAAGATAAACATATAATTCGCTCCGCTAATTTGATACAAATGGCGGGCTCATTAAGTTTATCTACCTTTACAGTTCGATCTCTATAATTAAAAGCTTAGAAGTTTTAAATTTAATATTGACTCTAACATTATGTCATAGATTACTATAAAGGTGGAGGTGATGAGATGTTCTACAAGGTAAAGGAAGTAGCTGATATGGTGGGGATAAGCATACGTATGCTTCACCATTATGACAAAATAGGGCTGCTTAAGCCGGAGTCTGTAAGTCCGGCCGGATACAGACTTTATACGGATAAAGACCTTGAAAGGCTGCAGCAGGTTCTATTTTTCAAGGAACTCGAGTTTAACCTCCGTGAAATCAAAGGTATTTTGGATAGTCCGGGTTTTGATAGGAAACAAGCTCTAAAGTCTCATAGAGAACTTCTTATTGAGAAAAAGAAGAGGCTTGAAAGAATAATTCAAAACGTGGAGAGAACTATGGATTCCATTGAAGGAGGGATCAATATGGATAAGAAGGAAATGTTTGAAGCTTTTGATATTGCTGATATAGAAAGAAATAAGGAAAAGTACGCGAAAGAGGCAAAACAAAAATACGGAAGTTCTGCAGCCTATAAGGAGTGCGAGAAGAAGACTTCCTCATACACAAAAAATGATTGGTCTACAATCATGGAAAGCTGGGATGTAATCTATAAGAAGACTGCCACCCTGATGGAGAAGGGACCAGCAGACCCGGAGGTTCAAGATGCTGTAGCCGAATATAGGCAGTTTGTTACTGATAACTTCTATACATGTACTCCAGAAATATTTAGAGGTCTGGGAGACTTGTATGTTAGCGACGAACGATTTACAAAGAATATTGACAAATACAAGCCGAGTCTTGCAGAGTTCTTAAGAGATGCAATTAATATCTACTGTGACAATTTGAAAAAGTAAAAAATCTTTAGCGGGTCTTGCTTAACTTGCATAACTCTCAGACTGGAAGAAATTTTTAAAAAGTCTTGACAGTTAAGTGAAACGTGTGTAAAATATTCCAAAAGGTGAGTATGTTTAAGAGCAGAAAATGCTCGAGCAACATAGGGGCTGAAAGCCTTACACGTGGTATTATACCCCGCGGAGTCACATTTAAGTGGCTCTGCGGGGTTTTTTGCATTTGTAAGGTTAAAGTCAAGGAATTAGAGATAAGGAACTGTAAAGATAAACATATAATTCGCTCCGCTAATTTGATACAAATGGCGGGCTCATCAAGTTTATCTACTTTTACAGTTCGATCTCTATAAATGCGAAGCGTGTAACATTGGACTTTATAAGTGTATTAGAAGGGAGTGTCAATTATGAGTAAGGTTTTAGAGGCAGTTGAGTACTTCAACAGTGGTTTTAATTGTTCCCAGGCTATTGTATCAGCATACTGTCAGGAGTTTGGGCTTGATAAAGACACAGCACTAAAAATCTCCTCCGGATTTGGGGGTGGCATGGCAAGACACGGCGAAGTGTGTGGTGCTGTTACAGGTACATGTATGCTTATCGGATTAAAGCATGGGGGAGTAAAACTGAATGACAGCCTGTCAAAAGAAAAAACATACCAGCTGGTAAGTGAATTTACAGATCGGTTTAAGGAAAGAAACGGGTCTATTATTTGCAGAGAACTTATAGAATGTGAAATTATGACGGAAGAAGGCAGAAAAGCTGCTGAGGAAAAATTTAAAACGGTATGCCCCAAAATGGTAAAGGATGCAGCAGAGATTATAGAAGATTTAATGGGTCTGGAGGAATAAATATGAGTGTAGAGATAGTTGAGATAAGTATTGGGGAAGTAGATGTCATAAAACCTCTCTGGGAAAAGCTATATGAACTTCAACGCAGGAATTCCACATACTTTTTGGAGTGTTATGGTGAACTTACATTTGAAGAGCGCATGAAGAGGCTTTATGACAAGGTCGGAAAAGGGCTCGTCAGGATTGATGCCGTGAGGGACAATAATCATGTGGACCGTTATGTAGGTTACTGTATAAGCAGTGTCACTGGTGTGGAAGGTGAAGTTGATTCTATCTTTTTGGAAGAGGAATACCGGGGAATCGGTATTGGAGACATGCTTATGGAAAATGCTCTAAGATGGATTGACACCAATAATGCTAAAAGCATTAAAATAAGTGTTATTTATGGCAATGATGCTGTGCTGCCGTTTTATGAAAAACATGGTTTCTATCCAAGAAGCTATGTTTTGTATAGGAGGGATTAAGAAAGCGGCATATGAAGCTTATAAAAGTTTGAAATAATCTTTTCTACGAATATTGGAGTGATAAGTTATGAATTATGTTTTTTCAGATAGAATTTTAAATACCCAAAAATCTTTTATAAGAGAGATTCTTAAAGTTGCTCAAAGTCCGGAAATAATTTCATTTGCAGGAGGTCTTCCAAATCCAGGCTTTTTTCCTGCAGATATGATAGCAGAAGCTTCTTTTGCAGCGTTAAAAGAAAATGGACCTGAAATCCTTCAGTATACTACTACTGAAGGATATTTACCACTAAGAGAGCTTATAGCGAAAAGATATGAGAAAAGAGGGCTCAAGGTTAGCCCGGAGGAAATACTTATTACCAATGGTTCGCAGCAGGGATTGGATTTGATAGGGAAGGTCTTTCTTAATAAGGGAGACAAGATTGTTATGGAGCGTCCCGGGTACCTGGGGGCAATACAGGCTTTTGGCCTTTTTGAACCTGAATTTATACCTGTTGATTTAAAGTGCAGCGGTATAGATGTAGATATGCTGGAGGATACACTAAAGCAAGACAATATTAAACTCATATATTCTGTAACAAACTTTCAGAACCCCTCGGGAACAACATACTCTTTGGAAACAAGAAAACAGGTAGCAAAGCTGATAGAGGGTTCGGATACTATTTTTATTGAGGATGATGCATATGGTGAACTACGCTTTATTGGGGATGATATTCCTCCGGTAAAATCCCTATGTAGTGAAAACACTATACTTCTAGGCTCATTTTCCAAGATTGTTTCCCCGGGTTTAAGGCTTGGGTGGATCTGCGCGGGGAAGGAGATCATGGACAGACTGGTTACAGCCAAACAGGCATCCGACCTCCATTCAAACCATCTTTCACAGTGGATCGTACAAAGATTCCTTAGTGAAAATGACGTTGACCTGCATATTAAAAGAATTAGAGAAGCTTACGGAAGGCAGCGGGACGTAATGGTACAGTGCCTTAAAACCTGTTTTTCACAGGATGTCGGGTATACAAAGCCGGAGGGTGGTATGTTCCTATGGCTTACCCTGCCCAAGGGGATGTCCTCTATGGAACTTTTCAATGTTGCGCTGGAAAAGAGGGTTGCTTTTGTACCCGGTATTCCCTTCTATGTAGATGGAGGAGGCGTTAATACACTTAGACTTAACTACACTAATTCCGACGAGGATAAAATAACAGAAGGAATGAAGAAGCTGGCTGACAGTATAAAGATCTTATCCTAACTCACAATTCTCCCTTGAATATTGAAACCTAAAAAAGGAAATATACGTCAAACTACATTAAGCAATGAGTAATGACGTAGGGAGGATGAACAAGGTGAAAAATATACTGTGTCTAGTAATGGCAGCTGTGGTAGCATCTTATTTTTTGGCAGGGTGTGTCAGCCAGAGTAGCAATCCGGGTTTGAGCCAGGATATATCAAGTGGAAGGAAGAATGTTAACTCAAGTGCTGCAGAGGGGAATATGAGGTTTGCGTTTGATATTTTCAGAAAACTTAATAATGAAGACAAAAAAGAGAATATCTTCATTTCGCCCCTTAGCATTTCTACTGCACTTTCCATGGTTTATCAGGGAGCAGAGGGTACAACCAGGGAAGCAATGGCCGCTGCTTTAGGATATGAAGGAATGCAAATAGAGAGGATAAATGAATACTACAAAAAAATTCTTAGAGCTTTAGAAGAGACTGATAAAAAAGTTCAGCTTAATATCGGGAATTCCATATGGCTAAGGCGTGGGGCAGAAATAAAGAAGGACTTCATATCTAGTAACAAGGATGTCTTTAATGCCCAGGTCAAAACACTGGATTTTTCAAAGGATGAAGCAGCAGATGAAATCAATAACTGGGTTTCTGATTCTACAAAAGGGAAGATACAAAAGATTATAAATCCCCCTATTCCGGAAGATGTTATGATGTATCTTTTAAATGCCATTTATTTTAAGGGAGAGTGGAAAGAGCAGTTTGATAAGAGCCAGACCTTCGCTTCCAAATTCAGGTCAGGGTCCGGAAAGAAGCAGGAAGTTATGATGATGAGAAGAAAAGGTGATATGGAGTATGGCAAGGGAGAAGACTTTAAAGCAGTAAGACTGCCATATGGAGATGGAAAGATATCCATGTACTGTATACTGCCGGACGAAGGAATCTCAGTTGACAGCTTTATAAAAGAAATGGATTCTGATAAGTGGAAGGGCATAAAACAAAGTATTTCAAAGACTGAAGATGTCATGCTTCAACTGCCGCGTTTTAAGATTGAATATGGTGCTAAGGATTTAAATAAAAGCTTGAGTGAACTGGGAATGGGTGAAGCCTTTAGTGAGTCTGCAAATTTTACAGGCATTAGCAAGAATGCTTTTATCAATAAGGTGGCCCATAAAGCAGTAATTGAGGTAAATGAAGAGGGAAGTGAAGCAGCTGCGGTAACAACAGTTGTAGTATTCACAAGTGGTCTAGCGGACCCCATAAACTTTATTGCAGACAGGCCCTTTATATTCCTTATTGCAGATGAGGAGCATGATGCCATACTTTTTATGGGTAAGTTGTATAATGTGAAGTGAGGATGGTTACATTTTTATCCATATTGACAAAAGAATAGGATGTTGTTATAATCTCACTTTATGATACGATAATAACCATATAGGGAGCTGAAACAATGAAGAGATTAGTGAGTCTGATAGCTTGTGTTGTACTGTCGACCGGTCTGTTGGTTGGATGCGTCAGCCAAAGCAGTAACGATCCTTTGACACAAAAATTGTCCTTTGATAAGGAGAAAATAGATGCAGGTGTGGTTAATAGTAATTCGGGTTTTGCCCTTGAGATTTTTAAAAAGCTAAATAATGAGGATAAAAAAGAGAATATATTCATTTCACCCCTTAGTATCTCAGCAGCCCTTACCATGGCATATCAGGGCTCGGGGAGTACTACCAGGGATGCAATGGCCAAAGCCTTAGGCTATGAAGGTTTGGCTATAGAGCAGATTAACGAAAGCTATAAAAACCTTATAAGGTATCTGGTGCAAGTTGACAAAAAAGTTCAGCTAAATATCAGTAATTCTATCTGGATTAGAGATGGAGAGACTGTCAGAGAGGACTTTTTATCTTTGAATAAGGATGTATTTAACGCACGTGCCGAAGCACTTGACTTTTCCAAAGAAAGTTCGGTGAATGAAATAAACAATTGGATATCTAATTCTACAAAGGGTAAAATTCAAAAGGTGATAGATTCTCCAATACCTGACGATACTATAATGTATCTTATTAACGCTATTTATTTTAAAGGACAATGGACAGAGCAGTTTGATAAAAAGAAGACTTTTTCTTCAAAGTTTCAAACAGATGATGGAAGCAAACAGGAAGTTATGATGATGAACAGGAAGGGCGATATTGAGTATGGTCAGGGAGAAGACTTCAAGGTAGTAAGGCTTCCTTATGGCAGTGGAAAGACGTCCATGTACTGTATTCTTCCGGGTGAAGATACTTCGATTAATGATTTTATAGAGGGTATGGACATAAATAAATGGAAAACAATCAAAGAAAGTGTTTCAAAGACTGAAGATGTCATACTTCAGTTACCGCGTTTTAAGACTGAATACGGAATAAAGAACCTAAAGGATAGTTTAACAGCCCTTGGGATGGGTGAAGCCTTCAGTGAGCAGGCTGACTTTTCTGGAATAAGTGAGGATGTCTCCATAAGCAGGGTGCTTCATAAAGCGGTTATTGAGGTAAATGAAGAGGGAAGTGAAGCGGCAGGCGTGACAGTTGTTGAAATGAACAAATTAGCTGTTATGGACCCCATAACCTTTATTGCAGATAGGCCTTTTATATTCCTTATTACAGATGACGAGACGGGATCAATACTGTTTATGGGTAAATTATATGATGTAGGTTAGGTACACGTATAAAAGCCAGGCACCGATAATAGAGTGCCTGGCTTTTTTATCACCGGGCATGTTTTGCAACTAAAGCTTATCAACCTTCATAACCCTCATTGAATTCAAGACTGCCAGCAGGGCAACCCCTACATCTGCGAATACTGCTTCCCACATGGTGGCAATTCCGCCAGCCCCCATCAAAAGGACAATTCCTTTTACACCTAAAGCAAATACTATATTCTGCCATATTATTATCCGGGTCCTTTTTGCAATTCTTATAGCACTTACAAGCTTTGAAGGCTCATCAGTCATCAGAACTACATCAGCGGCTTCAATTGCTGCATCAGAACCAAGGCCACCCATTGCTACGCCTATATCTGCCCTTGCAAGTACAGGGGCATCGTTTATACCGTCACCCACAAAGACCAGCTTTCCCCGGGAAGTTTTTCCCTTATCAAGAAGTTCGACTTTTTCAACCTTCTCATGAGGAAGAAGCTCAGCATGTACCTCGTCAACACCTAATTCTTTGCCTACCTTTTCTGCTGCTGATTTGCGGTCACCGGTCAGCATGGCAAGACTTCTTACACCAATACTTTTAAGCTCTCTAAGAGCATTCTTGGAATCCTCTTTTATTTCATCAGAAATTACAATATGACCTGCGTAGCTTTTATCAACTGCCAAATGGACTATTGTTCCAAAGGAGTCTGTTTCTTCAAACTTAATATTTTGGGCTTTCATCAGTTTGGTGTTTCCTGCATATATTTCTTTACCTCCTGCTTTAACCCTTATACCATGACCTGAAATTTCATCATAACTTTCTATTATATTTTTATCTATTTCCTTTCCATAGGCCTTCATAATGGAAAGCGCTATAGGGTGATTTGAATAGCTTTCCGAGATGGCTGCGTACTCCAGTAAAGCGTCTTTGGTAAGACTACCATAAGGTACAATTTCAGTTACCTTAAACACTCCCTTTGTCAATGTACCTGTCTTGTCAAATACTACAGTATCTACATTGTTCAACGCTTCAAGGTAATTACTGCCTTTAATCAGTATTCCATTCCTGGAAGCACCCCCGATACCGCCGAAGAAGCCTAAAGGAATAGAGATCACAAGGGCGCATGGGCATGAAATTACCAGGAATATTAAAGCCCTGTACAACCACTGGGAAAATGATGCGCCAGGTATCAGAAGCGGCGGAATTACAGCCAAAGCAGCCGATGTAATAACTACAATAGGGGTGTAGTATCTTGCAAACTTTGTGATGAAGTTCTCGGTAGGTGCTTTCCTACTGCTGGCATTTTGCACCAGGTCCAGGATTTTTGACACCGTAGATTCACTGAACTCTTTTGTTACCTCAATAGTTAGAAGACCACTTTTATTCACAAACCCTGACAATATATCATTTCCTGTTTCAACCTCCCTGGGCAGTGCTTCACCTGTCAGCGCAGAGGTATCAACCATAGACTTTCCATCAATTATTTTGCCGTCCAGGGGTACTCTCTCCCCAGGCTTCACTACGATAACATCACCTATGGCTATGTCATTGGGAGAGACCCTTCTGATACTATCTCCGGTTTTAAGATTCGCGTAGTCGGGACGTATATCCATAAGATCTCTGATGGATTTTCTTGACCGGTTTACGGCGAAATCCTGGAATAGTTCTCCTACCTGGTAGAAAAGCATAACTGCTACCCCTTCAGGGAACTCGCCGATAGCAAAGGCACCCACTGTAGCAATAGCCATAAGGAAATTTTCATCAAATACCTGCCCTCTCGCAATATTGCGCAACGCTTTTAATATTACTTCGCTTCCGATCAGAAAATAGCTTACAAGAAACAGGGTTAGCTCAGACCATAGAGGTAAGCTAAGTAATACTGCTGTACCAAAGAACAAAGATCCTGTTGCAAGTCTTAGAAGTTCTAACTTGTTTAACTTGCTTTCAGCATCGGCTTTTATATTCCTGCCTTCAACTACATTAATACCGCGCTCTATACTTTTGGCTATTCTTGCAGCTTCTTTTGTGATTCTTTCAGCATCACTTAGGCTGTTTAACTCTAATGTGAGTTTTTTTGACACGAAGTTTACCGTAGCATTTTTTACGCCATCAATATCTTTAACTTTTGTTTCAATCTTTACTGCACAGTTGGCACAGTCCAGGCCTTCCAGTATAAACTCTTTTTTTGCCACCTTCATTTTAAACCCCTACTTTCGGTATCATTTTTCTGTAATATGCGAATACCCCTGGTCAAATATTTGCTTTATATGTTCGTCATCCAGCGAATAGTATACAACTTTGCCTTCTTTTCTATACTTGACAAGCCTGGCTTGCTTTAGGACCCTAAGCTGGTGGGAAATTGCCGACTGTGTCATATTAAGAAGGACTGCTATATCGCAAACGCACATTTCGGAAGCGAATAAAGCATAGAGTATTTTTATTCTTGTAGTATCCCCAAAAACCTTGAAAAGCTCTGCAAGATCGTACAGCTCTTCTTCATGGGGCATGTTTTCTCTAACTCTGTCTACCACTTCTTCATGTATAACGTTACAGTCACACCTATCAAACTCAAGTTTATTGGCTGCCATTTTTGACCTCCGTACTTTTTATTAACTTGAACATATGAATAACTGTTCATGTATTATATTAACATTATATGTTATCTTAGATAAAAGTGTCAATACAAATATACTTGTATTTTATTTGGAGCATTTGATGTGCTTATACAAAAAACCGGATATCAAAAGAAGAAAAGGCATGATCTTCCGACCATGCCCAAAACGACAGACAAAACTACTCTACTCAATTGGTACTATTCCGTACACCGGCTGAGGTTCAGGCATTATTCCATATAACGGCTGTGGCTGTGATACAGGTGGAATGCCATACTTTACTACAGGAACACCATATTCAGGTGCAGGCATTATACCATACTTGAGAGTAGGAACGCTTGGCTGGTAGGCATAATTCTTCTGACATGCAATATAGAATGTTCCGCCACCAGTCATTTCCATAAGCTCTTCATCTGTCAATTCTTTACCGATTTTTAGTTCTTTTGATTCTGACATAGTTTCACCCCCCTTATTTGATTATAGTTTTGATTTTATATGCTCCACAAAAAACACTTTATATCTTTACGTGTTTTTATGGAATGATAAGCAGTTTAGTTAAATGAAGGCCTTAAGATGATACTGCTGCCACATACTGTTGTAATAGCCCCCCAATTCAACTAATTCTTCATGAGTTCCATGCTCAACAATTTTTCCTTTTTCCATTACAAAAATTTCATCGCAGTTCATAACTGTATTCAGTCGGTGAGCTATTATAATGACAGTCATACCACTTCCGATATGATTAATAGTATCTTTGATATGACTTTCTGTGACGGTATCCAGGTTGCTGGTGGCTTCGTCCATGATTATTATATCCGGCTTTTTTAATATAGCTCTTGCTATGGCAATTCTTTGCTTTTGTCCCTCGGACAGGTTTACTCCATTTTCCTGAAGGAATGTGTCATACTTAAAAGGCAGGTCTTCTATGAAATCGTGAGCCTTTGCCATTTTTGATGCGTTAATTATTTCTTCCATATCAACACTATCCAAACCAAAGCAGATATTTTCTTTGACTGTGCCACTAAAAATGAAGATATCCTGTGAAATAAAGGCTATCTTTCTTCGCAGGAAATCCAGATTGATATCATTTATATTATGGTCCGCTATCGATATTTCTCCGTTTTCCGGACTGTAGAAATTCATTAAAAGCTTTGCCAGAGTGGTTTTGCCCGATCCGCTTTCACCTACCAGTGCAACCTTTTTACCTTCCGGTATGACAAGGCTTATGTTTCTTAAAACAAGCTGTCTTGCCCCATACCTGAAGTCCACGTTTTTGAACTCAATATCTCCTTTTAGCGATGTTAAATGAACTTTGTTTTCTTTGCTGTAGTTTTTCTCTATTTCAAGATCCAGTATTTCTCCCAGTCTGCTTGAGGCGACTACTGCTGTCTGTATCAGCGGCTGAAGGTCAATAAGGTTTCTTATGGGAACAAGGAAATAAACCAGGAGTGCGTTAAAGGCCAGAAGCTGCCCGGGACTCATTCTTCCTTCCATGATATTGTATGTCCCTACCCATAATATAAGTATTCCCCCAAGGCCGGCAGTGAGACCTGTAAGTGAAGAAAGGGAAATCCTGATTAAGCTGCCTTTGAAGGTGCTTGCCATAAGTTTATCAAGCTTTTTTTCAGTGTTAACCCGGGTTTTTGTTTCTGAATTAAAAGCTTTAACAGTCTCAATCCCTTTAATAGACTCAACAAGATTGGAAGTAAGCTGTGCATTATCTTCCATGATTATTCTGTTTGCCTTTTTTATCGGTCTGTTAAAGGAGACTACAATTATACCGTAAAGTATTACTATGCCAACTGTTATTAAAAAAAGGGACCTGTTTTGCATATAGAGGATTATCCCTCCGGCTGCAGCCATAATGGTGTCGATCATTATGGTTAGGGTAGCCCCCGAAATAGCTTCCCGTATTCTGGATGCATCCAGGAATCTTGATATGATCTCTCCTGTTTTTCTGGAACTGAAGAAGCTCATGGGAAGCTTTAATACATGAAGGTAATACTCCATCATTATAGACTTGTCAATTTTTATACTAAGTCTTGTTATTAAAAAACTTCTATAAAAATTAAGAAGAATTTGAAGAAGAAAAATGGCAGCAAAACCCATTGAGACCGTATGAAGGTTATTAAGCTTGTTAAACTTTATAAGATCATCAAAAAGATATTTTATATAAAATGAACCCAAAAGTCCAAGTACAGTGTACAGCATGGAAGCAAGGAAGATGTACACTAAGGTGGCTTTTAACGGTTTTAGAAGTCCAAGGAATCTGAAAATTCCTTTGGTATGATTCCCCTTTTTAAAGCCTTCACCCGGTTCAAGCAAAATAAGGCCGCCTGTCCACATACTGACGAACTTGTCTAGTGTGTACTTCACTATTCCCTTATCCGGATCGGCAGCTATAATGCCGTCCTTTTTTATTGAATAAACAACCACAAAATGAAAGAGCATATCGTCGTTGACTATATTAGCTATTGCCGGCAGCTTGAACTCTGACATAAGGTCCTCTTTTGCCGCTTTGACTCCTTTAGCAGTGAATCCCAGATTCTTTGCAGCCCTAACCAATCCATAGGCATTTGTTCCTTGGGTATCGGTACCGGCCATCTGGCGAATTTGCGTTATTGATATTTTAAGGCCATAATACTGTGAGATACTTGCCAGGCACGCAGCTCCACAGTCAGTAGTATCGTGCTGCCTTATACACACATAGTTTTTTAACAATTGCTCCAGCATGCTATCTCTCCTAGGAAGCGTTTGTAAGGTATTCGTACAGCTCTTTACTTCTATCTTCGAAGTTTTTATATTTCTTTCTTCCTTCTTCGATAACCTTAAGGGCTTCTTCTTTTCTGCCATTTTCAATTAGCAGAACTGCAAGATCGTAGCACGGGTCCATAAAGTTCTCATCGGAGAGCATGATTGCTTTTTTCAGGTATTCTATGCCCTTTTCCAATTCTCCCAATCTTCCTAATGACAGGCCCATACCCTTATTGGCATATGCATCATCAGGGTCCTGTCTTAATATCATTTCGTTGGCATTTTTAGCATCAGTATAGTTTCCAAGCATAAAACTTACAAAGCCATAAAATTTAAATAAATCCATATCGTCCTTGTCTATTTCAAGAGCTTTTGACAAAAGTATTTCAGCAAGCTGAAAATTACCGTTGTCTGAAAACTTCTTAGCTTTGGAGACCATTACATCAATATCATTGATTTTTTCCAGCTGTTCTTTTGCTGTGTTTACGGCAACGTTGTAAGAGCAGTATTTGTTTTCCGCATATACACTCCCATCCATTGTGAGCCTAGTATTTGAGCAGCCTCCCAGGCATTGGTTTCCAAAGTAGCACTTTTTACATATACCGCTTAATTTGTCTTTGGACATATTCCGGTTCCAGCTAAAGCATTCAGGGTTTTCCCATATTTCTCTAATGGGAGTTTGCCTGATGTTTCCCTCAATAAAGCTTCTGTCTCTAACGGATGTGCAGCCTAAAATGTCACCGTTATGGAGAATGCCAAGATTGTACTTACCTGCTCCGCACCCTGTCCAGCAATAGCTTTCCATTCCTGTGCTTTTTGTTCTTACTTCCATTTCTTTTACATTAAAATATCCGATGCAGTCTGCCAGTTGGACATTGATTCTGCTGCCTTCCTGCATGGTTTGATACGAAAAATCTATTACATCATTCACGTGATAAGGCTGTGAAACAAGCTCACTATTTTTTGCCATATTACCCATGGGGAGCCCCAATTGAAGCTGCCATCCCATAACACCCTTTTCAATCAGGATTTCTTTAAGCTTTTGAAGCTCATGTATATTTATGTTGTTTATGGTGGTGATAGCCGAATAATTTATTCTTCTGCTTCTTAATACCTCAAAAGCCTCCATGATTCTTTTAAAAGAGCCTTTTTTTCTTATAAAGTCATGGGTTTCCTCAAGGCCGTCAATACTAATTGCTACTGTGTTTATTCCTGCTTCCACCGCTTTATCGGCAATTTCTTCATTCATAAGCCAGCCATTGGTTATCATGTTTGGAATAATTCCGTTCTCATTTAATTTTTTTGCTATCAAATTCCAGTCCTTTCTTGTAGTAGGCTCGCCTCCTGAAAGTGTTATCCACTTAAAACCCAGATCACCCAAGTCTTCACAGAGCTTAAGAGCTTCTTCTGTTGTCAGTTCGCCTTCAAGGGCATTCTCACAGCTTGATCCGCAGTGCTTGCAGCGCATATTGCAGCCCATAGTAATTTCCCATACTGCAGTAATAGGATTATTCATAAATATACACACTCCTTATCCTAATCTAATAAAATGGCAGGACTAAAACTGCTTTATATATTAAAGTATATAGCTTTATAACGGTTTCACGGACAAATTGGGGGAAGCTGTGAGGGAACTGGCGTTAGCTTGAAAGCTGATTTGTGGTTGAAGATAATCAATTTTAAAAAGTAATTATCTTTAAGTAAAAGTAGTAGTTTGATTTAAGAGGCAAACTAAATCATATCTTTAATGTGTTTGATTTTTTTAGTTTATAAATTTCCCCCAGTTAAACAAAACAAACATATGCTGTATAAATTTTATAATAAATATCAGGTAAAGTCAATGTCTTCCATTTTAGCGCAGATCATTTTGTAATTCCTCTAGAAAAGATATAACTCATTAATATTGCTTTGATTATGGCAATATGTTAAATTGAAGTTTATACTAAGTACTATGTCAATTTTACAAACAATAACTTACAAGTAATTATGAATCAAAAATTAAGTATAAGTTAAAACAGGAGGAAGCATGAATACAAAAGAGTTATACTTGGAGCGCTTGAATAAATACGGCAGTATTGTAGAAAAGCTAAACAAGTTATCCGAGAGACTAAGTACTGCAAGGCTTGTGACATTCATAGCGGGTTTTCTGGCAACAATATTGGCCTTTGTTTATCTTAACAGTTTATATGGTTTTATCACTTTGTTGGTATCACTTGTTCTGTTTATATACATGGTTGTTAAGCATCAAAAAGTTATTGATGAAGCAGCAAGGTATAGTAACCTGGTGGAAATAAACAGAAGATGCATATTAAGAACAGACGGAAGCTGGATGGACTTTAAAGACGGGGGACAAAAGTACATAAACCCTGAGCATCCCTATTCCGGTGATCTTGATATATTTGGACACGCCTCTCTTTTTAAGTGGATCAACACGGCAAATACCTACTATGGTAATGAAGCCTTAAGACATTTGCTTGAAGGCCCGGAAAAGGAGCTGGAAAAGATAAAGAGGAGACAGGGAGCAGTAAAAGAGCTGGCAGAGAAGATTGATTTTTGCCAGAATGTACAGTGCGAAGGAATGATTGTTCCAGATGTTTTAAATGACCCGGAAGAACTTTTGAAGTTTGCTGAAGACAAGTCAAAGCTGTTTGGAAGAAAGCTTACTGCACAGATTTTCTATATTATGCCTGAATTGACTATGCTGTCCATTGTTATATGTTTCTTTGACCGTACTGTATCAGCCTATATCCCACTATTTTTACTTATGGTTCAGCTGATAATCAATATAATAGGATTCGGAAAGACAAAGACCATATTGGTTACTGTCAATAATTATAAGAAAAGAATAAAGGCTTATCAGAAAATGCTTGAAGTTATAGAAAATCAAGATTTCAAGGATGAATACCTGACAGAATTAAAGTCCAGGCTTTTTAGTAAAGGAAAACCGTCATCTTCACAGATTAAAAGCCTGGAGAAAATAGCAGAAGCTATAGATTTAGGAGATGGTTCTGTTGTTGCACTGATTCTAAATCTGTTGGTTTTTTGGAATTTCCACTGTGTGTTTGCACTGGAGAACTGGAGGGAAAAGTCAGGTACATCAATAAGAACCTGGCTTAACACTGTTGGAATGTTCGAGGCATTGTCAAGCCTTGCCCTGATTTCTCAAATGAACCCTGACTGGGCCTTTCCTGCTTTTACAAATAAGAAGGTTTCTATTGCAGCCGAAAGGATGGGGCACCCTCTGATACATGAAAACAAACGTATCTCCAACAGTGTGGAGATAGATAATCGGATATGTGTAGTAACAGGCTCAAATATGTCGGGAAAGACTACTCTTTTAAGGACAATAGGCATTAATCTTGTGCTGGCCTACGCGGGTACTGCAGTGTGCGCTGGGAAGTTTGAGTGCTCAATTATGGATATTTACACATCCATGAGGGTTAGTGATGACTTAAGCGGTGGCATATCAACATTCTACGCGGAACTACTGCGTATTAAAAAGATCATAGAGTATTCAAAGAAAAGGGAGCCAATGATATTTCTTATAGATGAGGTATTCAGAGGGACCAACTCAAGGGATAGGGTTATAGGGGCAAGGAATGTGGTCTTAAATCTTGACAGGGACTGGATTATGGGGCTTATATCAACTCACGATTTTGAGCTCTGTGAACTGGAAAAGGGAAAAGACTCAAGGATTGTAAATTATCATTTTACAGAAACATATGATAAGGATGAGATAAAGTTTGATTATGTGTTAAGGCATGGACGCTGCAGCACTACAAACGCCAGGTACCTTATGAAAATGGTTGGAATCGATATAATGGATTGACATATTGAAGAGATAAGAAAATATCTATTATACTGGATTGACAAATTCAGACTACAGTGATAGTCTATAGCCAGACTATCACTGTAGTCTGATTATTTTTAAGGGGTTGAGCCTAATATGGAAGATAATGTACCTAAAATCACAGATGCAGAATGGAAGGTTATGGAGGTACTGTGGGATAATTCTCCGATTTCAGCCCGTGAGCTGGTTGATATAATGAAGGATATGGAAGGGTGGAACAAAAATACCACCTACACCGTTATAACCAGACTTATCCAAAAAGGGGTAGCTTCAAGAGAGGAGCCTTCCTTTATCTGTCGTCCTTTAGTATCAAGAGACCAGGTGTGCTTGTCTGAAACGCGCTCCTTTCTTCAGAAAGTGTACGACGGCTCGGTAAAAATGCTGGTAACGGGTTTTCTTAGTAAGGAGAAGCTTTCCAGGGAAGATATAGAAGAACTAAAAAAGCTTATAGAGTCAAATGAAAACAAGGTGGAGTAATAGGGGGTGGGTTAGGTGCTGGTTTCTTTATTTAGGACAATTCTAAGTCTCTCTTTCATGGGATCGGTTGTGGCTTTGATTATATTTCTTGTAAAGGCTGTGGTTAAAGACAGACTCTCTGCAAAATGGCACTATCTTATTTGGATTCTTCTTGTTTTAAGACTGGTTCTGCCTTTTTCTATTTCTACTTCATTGAGTATTTTTAATGTCATGCCGGACCCTGCAAGTATTTCAGGATGGAATGGAGAATATACGGCTGCAGAGCCCGAGCCATATATTAAGAATGCAGATTATTATAATAACAGTTTAGCATATAACGAAGGGAAATACAAAAGCTATCAAGATGAGAGCAGCAAGGAAGAAACCACGAACTGGTGGTTCATTGGAGCAGTTCTTTGGATGACGGGTACCCTTATATTGTTGCTTTTATATGCCTTTTCATACTTGAGAGTTTACATAAGGCTGTCGTTTGCAAAGCCCTGCATTGATGAAAGTATCCTTCGGATTGTTGAGTGGTGCAAAAGTAGGGCAGGTGTAAAGGCAAAAGCCGGCATATATGTATGTGATACCTTTGATATGCCCTGTGTGTTTGGGCTGTTTAACCCTCGTATTATTATTCCGGAAGGGCTTATGAAAAAGCTGGACGAAAACCGTAAAAGACATGTGTTTTTACATGAGATAATGCATATAAAGTGGAAGGACAATGTTGTAAATATTATTTTGCTTTTGCTGCAGAGTTTGCACTGGTTTAACCCGGTGTTATGGTGTACATTCTCGAGGCTTAGAAAAGACTGTGAAAGTGCCTGTGATGAGAGAGTGCTTAGAAATCTTGATAGTAACGAACATAAGGAATATGCCATGTCACTTCTTGCAATCGCAGATGAGCAGAGAAAAGCATCCTTTTATAGCACTGTTCTGGCATTCGGGGAATCCAATATAAAAAGAAGGATACTGGGTATCATGAGGTTCAAAAGGTTTTCCATATCTACAGCGGTTTTTGCAGTTATAGTTTCTCTTGTTGTTTCGGTTATGGTATTGACTAGTGCGGTAAATAGGCAGCGTGAGCTAATTACGCAGGAATTTCAGAAGGTAAGTGGAGTTGAGTTGCATTACAAGCCGCTAAATATGGCTGTAAAAAGTAAGTCCCTGAACATCAGGGAACATAGGGAGATTATAAAAGAAATATATGATATTATTTCAGCAGGTGCAGAAAACGCAAAAACCTATATCAACCCTAAAGAAATGGACAGACAGGAAAGTGATCCCCATTTTAAAATAAACATTAATTATACTGACGGACAATACGATGAAATTCTTTCAACAGAGACAGGTATGTTTGTTTTCAGGTTCCTTGATCAAAAAGGAAGCTGGACCGGAGGAAAAAATGTTGACCTGCTTTCTATAGTGGAGTCACTTGTTACAGAACCAACAGAGACAGAAACTTCAGCTGAATTCAGCAGTGAACTTTTTGAAGCAAAGCTTAAAATTATTATGGAGTCAGGCCCTTTAAATTCATCCAACACTTATGACTATATAAGAGACAGCAGAGAGTTTGAAGAGATAGTAGCAATGGGAAAGCCGGCTCTTAACTATATGCTTAATGAATTCTCAAAGAGCAATGCTAACACCTTAAAAGAGGATATAATGGCTCTGGCGTGTTCCAAAATACTGGGTGAACCTGGTTTTAAAGAGGGGAGTGGAGTCAGGGGCAGGGATTGGTACTATAAGGTAGGATCGTTTATAAAGTATATGAATGATCAGCAGATTATGTTTACAGAGGCCGGACGATATGTTGTTGACGGCAGAATAATTGATGGAAGGCCTGTAAAGCTGGATAGGACGGATATGGAGCAGGTTATTTCCAATTATATTAATGAGAAGGAAGCGGCTTACAGCCGGGGAGAAAAGCTTATAGAAGCACATAAGGTCTATAGAACTGAAGAGAAGAATGGAAAGATATTTGTATACATGTATGTCACTTATTCTGTTTTTGGTTTTGAAAATGGCTGCTTTACGGTAGTATCCGGAGGAAGTTACCCTGCGGTTATGACACTTGAGAAGTCTTCTACAGGAGAATTCCAGGTGGTGGAATATAATACACCTATGGCTGGAGCAGATTTTAAGCCTTCTATCCAAAAGATGTTTCCTCATGACCTGGTAGACAAGGTAATGAGGATGGATAGCCAAAATAAAGATGAATTGTGGAATATCCAGGTTGAGAAGGCAAAGAAGTATCTGGAATCTATTGGGAGAAAGACTGCCCCTGTAGTTCGCTATGTGGATAAAAGACAAAGTGCAGGTGGTATAGGAGAAGAGTTTTACAAGATACATCTGATGAGACACGATTTTCCTGATTGGGAAGGAACCAGGGAAATACTTGTAAGAGCAGGAGGACCTGCTCCAGGTACATCTGTAAGGGTGATTTTGGAGACAAAGGTTGAAGAAATATCCAAGGGAGACTATCTCTTTACCCTCACAAAGACATGGAACATAAAAATAAACGGAAAGCAGCCTGTAAGCTGGTGGAAATATAGAGTCACCGGGGATGATATAAAGCTTATGGAGTATGAGGATAATGACAGGATGGTTAAAATTATCAAGTAGTTAGAGCTTTATTATGTTTGTTTCTAATAATACACTTATTATATAATAGAGTATATTGACTAATGATAAGGGGCCTGACATGAAAAAGAAGATACTTGAGACAGATCTTTACAACCCGGTGCGAAACTACCTTACAGATCAGGGATACGAGGTAAAAGGCGAGGTGCGCCATTGTGATGTAACTGCTGTTAAGGACGATACGCTTTTGGTAGTTGAAATGAAAACAAGTCTTAATCTTGATGTTATCCTGCAGGCCGCACTTAGACAGCGGATGACGCATTGCGTCTATATTGCAGTACCCAAAAATAGCAAAACACTATTTACTAAAAGGTGGCAAAACATTTGTTATCTCTTAAGAAGACTTGAGATTGGACTGCTGCTGGTTTCTTTCAAGGGTACAGCATACTTTGTAGAGGAAGCTTTAAGACCCGAGCCTTTTAGCAGGGAAATGAGCAGAAAGCTCTCGGGAAAGAAAAGGAAGCTGGTTCTTCAGGAGTTCTCCGGCAGGCAAGGAGATTATAATATGGGCGGAAGTACCAGGAAAAAGCTTGTTACGGCATACAGGGAGATGTCCATACACATTGCTGCACTCCTTGAAAGCCATGGGCCGTTAAGTGTTAAGGCACTTAAGGATATGGGGACGGATAGTAAAAAGACACCAGGGATACTTCAGGATAACCATTACGGGTGGTTTGACAGGGTATCCAGAGGTGTGTATGCTCTTAATGAGAAAGGAAAAGAAGAGATTAATAATTATAGAGAGCTTGCAGAGTTTTATATTAATCAGGGAGAAACTGTTTACTAAATTTCTTTAGCCGTTGACTATTTCAATTCTAATACCTAATCTAAAATATGCATATTGCACCTTGATAGCTTTTATTTATGAAGGTGTACATATCAATCAGCCAAACTTTTAGAAATTATTATTTAATACTGTAACTTTTTTTATGGTTAATACGAGTAATAGTTAGGAAGGCAGGGAGGGATGAAAAGTTGAGGGAAGACAACGCTCTCATGAGTAGGTTTAAAGCCGGCGACAGCGAGAGTTTTGAGAAACTGATAGTAAAACACCGTGAGGGAGCTGTTAATTTTGCAAGGCGATATCTCCATGACAGTTATACTGCTGAAGATATTGTTCAGGAGAGCTTTGCCGACATATTTGTTTACAGGGACCGCTACAGGGACAATTTTTCCTTTAAAACCTACCTTTTTACCATAATAAAAAATAAATGTATAGATTACATTAGAAAAAAGCATGCAGTTCCTCTTGAAGAGGTTCAGACAGGTAACTGTGAGAGTCCGGAACAGATTGTATTGGGTAATGAGCAGAGAAACTATATAAGGCGGATGATAAACCGGCTTAAGGAGGACTATCGTACGGTACTTTATCTTTTGGAATATGAGGATTTCAGCTACGAGGAAATTGCAAGGATTATGGGAAAAAATCTGGGACAGGTAAAAATCCTGATTTTTAGAGCAAGACAGAAGTTAAAAACAATACTGGAGAAGGAGGTGTAGGAATGGATAAGCCTTATAGACAGGAGAAGAATTTTATAGAAGGTGTCTGGAAAAAGGTAAGATACCTTGAATATAAAAAGGCCGAAGAGGAATTGGTCAAGAAAAATCAACGAATATCAATACTAAGAAAACTAAAGCTGGGAGCATCCTTGGTGGCAGTTGTACTTGTTGCCGCCATTCTCACCTTCATACTCTTTGGTATTAATCCGGGTACCATAGTTCTAGTAGGGTCCACAGCACTTGGAGCAGGTGCGTTTTATGAATACTCTCAAGATTTGAAACTTGACTGGAGGTCTTTTTATGGATATAGAAATAAGAAAACTGTATAAAACCTATGGAAGGAAAGAGGCATTAAAAGGAATAGACCTTCATATAGGTGAAGGGATGTTTGGCCTTTTGGGGCCTAATGGTGCCGGTAAAACAACTCTTATGAGAATACTTACCACCCTTCTTGGAAAAACCAGCGGAGAGGTAACGATCAACGGAATCAATATTGAAAGGAAAAAAAGTATAAGGGAGGTAGTAGGATACTTACCCCAGGATTTTTCTTTATACCCGGGTATGACTGTTTATGAAGCTATGGATTACCTGGCTGTACTTTCGGGGGTTTCACCATCCAGGGAAAGAAGAGAAAGAGTTATTGAGCTTTTGGAAAAGGTAAATCTTAATAACCACCTAAAAACAAAGGTAAAAGCCCTTTCGGGCGGTATGAAGCGAAGGCTTGGAATTGCCCAGGCACTTATAAACGATCCACAGCTTCTGATTGTTGATGAACCGACAGCAGGCCTGGATCCAGAGGAAAGGGTCCGTTTTCGCAATCTTTTAAGCGATTTTGCAAGCAGGAGGACTGTAATTCTATCTACTCATATAGTTGAGGATGTTGAGTTCACATGTGAGAATCTGGCTGTCTTAAAAGAAGGCAGCATACTTTATAAGGGAAGTGTCAGGGAACTCTTAAAGAAGGCAGAAGGAAGTGTATGGACTGCTTCCATTGACAGGGAGGATCTTGATAGTATCAGAAAAACTCACCACATCATTTCAACAGTTTCTGAAGGAAACCTTATAAATGCAAGGATTTTATCAGAGCAAAAACCCCTGGAAAATGCCAGACAGCTTGAACCGTCCATAGAAGATGCATATATGAAGCTGATGAGCGAGGTGAAATAGAGATGTTTTTACGTTTATTGGGAAAAGAAATGAAATATCAGTTTAAGAGTGTAACATTTTACTTATTTATATTCGTTGTGGGGCTTTTCTACTTTACCCAGTTTGCTCCGCCGGATATAAACAGTTCACTAAAGCCTGTTCCTCCAAATGAGCTGGAGCAGTCAGGCAATAAGTATCATAGCCCTTATGGCATAACAATAGATAGAGAACCTAGAGCACAGATTAAGGCTGTCTACATTCAAATGCTTCAAGACCTCACCCGGGAAGAGTATTTAAGCTTTGGAAGCATCATAAACAGGAGTATAAAGTTATCTGAAGAAAAGAAAAAAGCTTTGATGGATGCAATGGAAGAAATATCACCAGGCACATTGGATGCTAAAAATTTGAAGATTGAAAAAGAGGGCTTAAACATAAATGTGACATTTGAAAGATTTGAGGAAATTGCAAGAGGGCTAGACCGTAAGCTGGGTGGGTCAACAGTTTACAGCGATGCGTACAGGCTAAATATCTCACAAAGACCCAGAACATACGAGGAGGCAGTAGAGGACTTTAATAGCCTGCTTCAAAAGGATAAGCTTACAAACGGATATGGGAGATATTTTGCAGATTATATGGGAATCACGGCAGGTTTCTTTCCAATATTCCTAGCAGCATTTCTTTTGACAAGAGACAGAAGAAGCAGGATGCATGAACTAATAAACAGCCGCAAGGTATCCTCGGTGGTATATTTAACTGCAAAGTTTACTGCTTTATCTGCTGTTTTGCTTTTATGCTACCTGGTATTTGCGACACATGCTGCCTATGTGTTTTATATGATAGCATCAGCAAATAGCTACTCCATAGATATGCTGGCCTTTTATAAATATACCTTGTTTTGGGTTCTTCCCACCATACTTTTTACTACATCTGTCGGGATGCTTATATCAACAATATTCGATTATGGAATTGTGGCAATTCCTGTTCAGTTTATCATATGGATGTCATCCATGCTTCCTTTAAAAGGGGACTACAGCCTTTATAAAAGCGTCCTTCGTTTTAATACGGTAGGAGATTATGATCTATATATAAAATGGCTTCCTGCAATTTTGACAAACAGGGTGTTGTGTACCATTATTTCAATAGTACTGGTTCTGATTGCATCATGGATATGGTCATGGAAGAGAGGTGCAGGAGATGGTCTCATTTCAAGATTGTCTAAGCTTGGCACGATACAACGCTAAAATTGTATTTGGGCTCAATCTGCTTGCAGCAATTGCTCTGGTGTTTCTTACTCCATTTTTCTTTAGCCTGTCGCTTTTAACGTATAAAGAAATGGCTAAGGTAGGAGAACTCTATCTTTGTACTACGGGTATAGCACTGTTTACCTTCCTGGGCAGTATAGAGGAAGGGAGCAATTCACAGGAGATAGTATATTCCAAGAGAATGCCGCATGTTTATATCTTTGCTCTAAGGTTTTTATTCATGGCATTGGCATCCTTTATTATGATTATGACTATAGCAGCTTACGCGGCAGTCTTGAGAAGCACCTTTCCATTCTGGACCTTTATTTTTGGTGTATGGGTTTCTGCCGTTTTTCTAGGAACTATTGGACTTACTATAGTGAACTTCACCAGGGAGCCTGCGACGGGGTATCTTATATCCTTTGCATATTTTGTCCTTGAATGGATGACCAGGGGCAAATACACCAAAGATTTTTTCCTATTAAGTCTTCTTAATAACAGCTTCCATGAAAAATACAGGATACTTGCTGCAATCCTTGTGCTTTTCCTCGCAAATCTATTCTTTGTATATAAGAAGAGTTAAATTGGCAAATTGGTCAAAGTATTGTACAAAATCTAAGAAATCCTTTATAATATATACTTGTATATGAATAGAAATAATTTGAATTTTAAAAAGAATTTCATAAATTTGGCTTTATTTCTTTCGGTAGCGCTAATATCTGCTCTTCTTATAATGACTGCTATAAATATGCTGGATTTGCCCAAACCGAGATCTCTGGGAGGTGGAGGGGATAATCAGAGGTCTTCTACGGACGGCAAAGATAGAAACAACCGTAATGGCAGCAGCAATGAAGATTTAGGGCAAAACCCGGATATGGAAGATAGAAGCAACAGCTGGAGGGAAAGAGCCGAAAAAAGGCGTCAGGAAAGGCGGGGCAGGACTCCCGGGAGAGATTATGCCCATGGGGAAAACCCTGAAAGCCTAATCCCTGAAGATGGAGTAATTGAAGGAATGCCGGAAGAAATCCCCAATATAGATATTTCAGGGGACGAGGGGCTTCCTGACCTTCCATTTGGCATGGGTGAGCCTGGCAGAACCATAGTGATGGGTAGTGACAAAAAACCTCACATACCTGCCTTTGAGGTTTTGGGTGTAACCAATTTTCCATTTTTAAAAGTAATGGTTATGGAGAACTATTATAATAACCGTTGGACTATAGCACAGGAGAAGCCCGACGTAAAGCTTATGCTGGGAGTTGAGAAACGGAGAGACTTTACTCCAAACGCTGTAAAGATAAAGCCTGTTGAGCCTTCAAAAGGCTATATGCCTGCACTTTCAGGTAAATTTCAGCTAAAGTATGACCACAGTGTCATTGAGTATAAAAATTCAGGTACCTATTATGCAGAAGAACTTATAAAAGAATTTTACGAGATGGAGTATGAGACTCCACCTTCTTTGGAGGAACTGGAAGGTGCAGAAACAGACGATGCCTATCCTTATGAAATTACAGTACCTGATGGACTTGAAGGGATAATCGATAATGTAATTGAAAACAGCAGCAGCGATTATGAAGCCATAAAATACGTGGAAAAATTCCTTGCAACCAATTACACCCTTAATAATTCGGTGATAAACAAATATGGAGATAAGGACGGAATACATGCATTTCTACGTGGAGATAGAAAAGAAGGGAATTATCTGGATTTTATATCAGCCTATACATTCATTTTAAGAGCCGTGGGCATTCCATGCAGGCTGTCTCTAGGTTACAGGATCAAGTCTGGTATTCCCTATCAGATAGTCTATTCGGACCAAACCTACATTTATCCTGAAGTAAAGTTCAAGGAATACGGGTGGGTTCCTGTGGATGTGTTTGGGTACTATCCTTTTTATGTTCCTCCTAAGAGTACAGTAACAGAGATTACCTTTGCAGACAGAACTGCAAAGAGGGGAACAAGCCTCACTGTAAAAGGCACTGTAAGGGATACAGACAGTAACCCTTTAGATGATATGACTGTTCTTATATATGTAAAGAAAGATAAGACAGAGCCTTGCCTTTCTTATGCAAAAGCTGATGTAGTGAAGGGACAGTTTGAAGTTACATGTGATATAAAGAATGATACAGGTGCAGGGAAATATCAGGTTATAGCAGATCTTCTTGAGAATGATACCTACCGGACTTCCACCAGTGATCCCGAGCTTAGAGTAGTTACAGATACCTATATGGAGCTGAATTCACCGGGAAGTATATTAGGCGGAAGCTTCAACTTGTCGGGAAAACTCCTGGACGCTTTCTCCAAAGAAGGCATAACAGGGCTTCCTGTAAGTGTTAGCTTTGACAGCCTTGAAACACGGGAAGAGGTAACATCCGAAGAAGCAGGCAAATTCTTAAGGGAAATTGATATCAAGCTGCCGGAAGGAGCCCCTTCCGACAAGGATTTCTTCTTTGTAAAAAGGCATCCTCTAACATACAGGGTAGAGTTTGGAGGGACTGATATATATTTTCCGTCAGCTATTGATGGAAGTGTTTTTGTCTGGCAAATAAACTGGCTTAGGGTCATAATAGCTCTGCTGCTGGTTTTAATTATACCGGTTGTATTACTTATAAGAGCTTTACGAAGGAAGCTAATGACAGGTTGCAATAAAAATGAGCCGGTCCTTGCAGCAGGAGTGCCCGATTTAAACTTAAGGCCTGTTGTGAATCCATATGTGACAGCAAAAAAAGTGGAAGAAATCCAATTCACAATTGAATTTCCCCAGATTAGTGAAGGCTTGCCGGATGTATGGGGAGTCGGGGATGATATTTTAATAAGGTTTTGTGATAACCTTGGAAACAGGGATGAAGTATACGGCACCTTTAAGAGGAAGGGAAAATACAAAATGTCCGTCTCCCGTGAAGGAGGAAAATCCGGTTCAAGGGATATAAGAATAGTGGATTATAGAGAAGAGATTATTTTCATTGGAAAGAGCTTTTTAAAAGATGTTTTTGGCAGAGTCCAGGGTATAAATTCGGTAATGACGCTTAGGGAGATGCTTAGCCTGATAAGACCTCAAATATCACCGGATAAAAGCTGGATTCTTGAAAGAGCTTTTGCAATCCTTGAGAAGGCAGTATACAGTGAAAGAGATATACAAAGAAAAGATTATGAGGAGTTTTATATAATTACTAAAGAACTCTCAATGATGAAATAATTTTGGAGGAACAAGATGTACGGGGGCAGGGGATTGGTACAGGATGTACCTGTAAAAAGACTGGTGGTCTACCCAATCATTCTAATGATACTAATAGGGTTTTCGTTTTTTTTCTTTTTTCAACCGCGAGGACCCGGATATGAAGTGAGGGAAAGATTTTATTTTCTCATATTTTCCTGTATTGTATTCTTTACAGGAATAACCGTAAAGGGTTTTGTTAACTTTTTTCTTGCAGGGAAATTAGCCGACTTTTTGGGAAGATCTTTACTTGTATTTGGAAATGGTATTGCTGCTTTTATTTTTTTCTTTCTGGTTTCGGAAAGCCGTGGGCTAAAGACGGCAAGTGCCGGTATTATACTGGTTGCAGCCTCTATAATTGTTTACAGGGCTTCAAGCATTTATAGCAATAGAGTATTTGCAGAAAGTGTTATAAAGATCGCCTCATATGTCATGTTAGGCATTTCTATAAAGTTCATGTTCCAGACTCTGTGGCCCGAAGGCTTTTGGGATATTGGATTTAAAATATCGGTGGGAGACCTGACTTTGTTTTCTTTTATAGGCATTTCCATTATTCAACTGGTATCTTTAATAGACCTTACCGGAAATGAAACAGCCTACAGAATATCTTTCTGGCTTAAAAGAAATCATACCGGAAAGTTTTTTGCCATATTTATTACAGTTTTTTTGTTAAAGGATTTAAGGAGGGATATAATGGGTGATGCTGTTTTAGGTGAATGGATACTCATATTTGTGATTTTGGTAGCTGTTTTCATCATACTTGCCGTGAAGCTTTCAAAAGCAGTAAAAAACAGTCCGGAGGAGAAGCTTAACAAGCACCTGCAGAATATCAGCTACGATAAGATCAAGGATATATCCAACATTTCAAAGCATATTAATGACTTTATAAATAGCGGAAGAAGAAGCGGACTTGTTTCCTGCCTGTTCTACATGGCATATAAGACTTAAGTTCCTATTGGGTCTGCAAGCAATATAATAGCTCCTCTTATGGAGTATGAGGATATTGAACCTCCTTCGATAGCGACGAAAGAGAACTTTAGGGTTATTGAAGAACGAAATAGACAAAACAGGACAAAGGTAATAGAGGACGTCACTTATAATTTGAGTTTACATGGAAGGAGATTAAGGTGATATGATGAGTTCAGAACAGCTTCAGGCTCTGTGCAGCGAAATAGTAGATGAAATAGGCAAGGTATTTGTTACAGGTGATAATACTGTTTTAAGAAAAGTGCTTTGCGGCTTTTTAGCTGGCGGACATATACTCTTTGAGGATAATCCCGGTCTTGGGAAGACCTTGCTGGTAAAGGTTTTTGCAAAGGTTACGGGATGTGAATGGAAAAGGATACAGTTCACTCCGGATCTGATGCCGTCAGATATTTTAGGGACAAAGATATGGAAGAGTGCAGCTTCTGTCTTTGAACTTGAAAAAGGGCCAGTGTTTACTAATTTTTTGCTGGCCGACGAGATAAACAGAGCCATGCCGAAGACACAATCAGCCTTGCTTGAGGCTATGGAGGAGAGACAGGTTTCAATTGAGGGTACTACTTATACGCTAAAACCGCCGTTCATAGTGATGGCAACCCAGAATCCTATTGAGATGGAAGGAACATATCCTCTTCCGGAGGCACAGATGGACAGGTTTATAATGAAGCTGTCATTAGGGTATTTGGACAGTACAGAAAGGGAATGTGAGGTTTTAAAAAGGAGAATTGAATGGAAGAAGGATGACCCCACTAACGATATACGCCCGGTGGTGACAATGGATCAGCTTCTGATGCTGCAGGCGGAGACAGAAAAGATATTTGTGGATGATAATATATTAAATTATATAACCGAAATAGTGAGAAACACAAGAACAAACCCCAATGTAAGACTTGGAGCCAGTCCCAGGGGAGCGTTGGCTCTCTTGAAGCTTTCCCGCGCACATGCTCTTATATGCGGCAGGGATTATGTCATACCGGATGACGTAAAGTTTCTGGCGGCTGATGCTCTGGCTCACCGTGTGATACTTCACGTTGAGCACATAATGGAAGGAAGGGTTCCTTCAGCCATAATAAAGAGTATTATGAGCAAAATAGCTGTTCCCTGCAATTACACAAGGGAACAGGCAGGAGGATTTTTTTAGATGCCAAGGTATATTTCCAGTATTGGCACAACTTTTTTGCTGCTGCTTACTGCTGGTTTTCTTTTCGCCAATAATATACTGATACTGGTTTCGGTTATTCCTCTTAGCTTGATGGCCTTTGGGTACTTTCTAAAGGTACCGGCAGATGTGAAGGTCAAAAAGAGTGTCTCCAAGAGTCGGATAGCAGTAGGGGAGCTGCTGGATATAACTGTTCTCATTTCAGTAGAGTCGGGATTTGGCCCACTGGAAGTGTGTGATGTTGTTCCGGCACACTTTGAGCTGGTGGATGGGAATAACTTTTGTGTATTATGGAAGGGCCTTGAAGCCCGGGAGGTTTGTCTGACCTATACCGTCAAGTGTACAGCTTCAGGTACTTATCCCTTTAAACTTACCAAATGGAGGTCAAAGCACCCTATATGCAGCTTTTCGGTAAACGACCAGTATGAAAGCGAACTGTCGGTCGAGGTAACGCCAAGACTATTGGAGCTTAAGAGAATAAGAGGTATGGCTACGGCATGCAAGGTGCCAATGCCTCAAGGTGCCTTGTCCAGTATGGGAATGACTACACAGGAGTTTAAGGAGATAAGGCTCTATTATCCCGGAGATCCTTTTAAGTCGATAAACTGGAAGGTCACTTCAAGAAACCTTTTAAGGGGCAACATATGGCCTGTGGTAAACCAGTTTGAAAAGGAAGGCAAGAAATCCGTATGGATTTTTCTTGATGCATCTAAAGTAATGGCCTATGGCTCCAATATAAAGAATGTCAGGGAGTATTCAGTAGAAGCGGTAAACAGTCTTTGTGACTACTATATAAGGCAGAACTGCAGTATCTCGTTTCTTACCTATGGGGGCAGGGATATATTTGTGCACTCAGGATCGGGAAGACAACATCATTACAAGATTTTAAGAGAGCTTTTGAATATTAAAAATTACAGCCTGGATTCCAGGAAACCGCAAGAGAAGTCCAAAAGCCTTGATGAAAAGGTTTATTCCTGTCGCAACTACTTTGTGGGATTACGGCCTCTATTTGTGATAGTCACCAGGTTCTGTACCAATAATTGCGATGATCTTAAAAAGGGTATAGATACTATGTCCAGGTATACTATGAGAAACGGGCTTTTGCCAAGCATAATGGTAGTAAACATAGTAGGATATGGACTGATGGCAGAGAATCAATCCGAAAAGCTTGCTTCAAACCTTCTTGAAGCAATGAACAAGGTAGTATCGAAGGAAATAAGGAAAAACTGTATATGGGTTGATTGGGACCCGGTAAAGGAAAGCCTTACCGGTGCACTTTTAAAACAGGTGGTGACAAGATGAAACTATGGACTTTAGCATTAAGAATAATACTGGCACTTTTAGCTTATGGCATATCGTTTATACTTTTATTCTACACACCTTTATACCAGGATATTGTTTACTGGACAGGCTCCGGACTTAGGGTCTTTATCGTTACAAACCTTATAGCAGCTTTGGTTACAGGTGCAGCCTATCTTTTATATAAAAATGCTCTTACAGTCGTAAATATAATCTGCATGACTTTTTGTACGCCTGCAGTTATGTCTCACTCAAAACTCACCAAGCAGATATTGGGTATAAACCCTTCCAAGTACCTTACGGCTCATTATACTGCTCTGCTCTTTCTTGCAGTTGTAATTCTTTTATTGGTGGCTAGGAGGCTCAAAAGATTGGAGATAGAATCTGACGCATTAATATTGAGCGGTGCCAATGAAGAGAATGTAAAAATTATATTGGGAAAAAGCATCAAACTCTATTACATGTTTACGGCTTTAGTTTCTGTTCTTTGTATTGTTCTGATAGGTATAGGATTTATGGTTCTTCATATAAATGGCTCTAAATTGGCCATTGTTTTAACTGCTGCATCAGGTATAGTACTTATTATAGGCTGCGTAGTATTTATATATAGAAGATGGAGCACGGTCAAAGGCTAAGAAAGTACCTGCTAAAGATCTTTATTTCTTTATTTTACTTGTAGTTACAAATTATAATCTTTATGGTATAATAAAATATAGTACCATTCTGTAATTTCTCAAGCCGTTATTTTAAAATTAGGTGTCAAGTATGTAGTGTAAGAAGTCTGTCATGTTTTCACATAAAAAATGTCAGGAGTGACGTTATGAAAAAACGCAAGACAATTGGACTTCTAATTAACGATATTGATGGAAACTATTCTACTCTTCTCTGGCTTATGATGAAAAAAGCAGCTGAAAATCTGGACTGCAATCTTATCGCATATGAAGGACGGTCCTTAGCTTATGGAGGGTTTGCTGACCGACAGCATCATATTTCCTATGAGTTTGTCGATAAAAACAGGCTGGATGGGCTTATAATGACAAGCTCATCAATAGCAAACTATATGAAGAATGAAGAGTATATCGAATTCTGCAAACGTTATAGTGATATACCTATGGTATCTTTAGGAATAGTTGTTCCCGGAGCTACCAGTTTGATGATAGATAATAAGGAAGGTATGAAAAATCAGGTCAGACATTTGATTAATGACCATGTTTATAGAAAAATAGCCTTTGTAACAGGCCCGGAAAGCAATACTGATTCGGTGGAAAGACTTGAGGCCTACCTTGAAGTACTCAAGGAAAACAATATTGAAGTTGACAGAAGTCTCATATTCAACGGAGATTTTGTCTCACAGTCAGGCTATAATATTATGAAGGAAATAATTCTTAATAATATTCAATATGATGCGATAGTATTTGCTAATGATGATATGGCTTTAGCGGCTGTAAAGTGTTTAAAAGATTTTAGCAAGGAACACAACATGGATTTAACTCCAAAAGGCGTTATATGCGGCTTTGACGATTCAATAAACTCCAGTCTGATAAAGCCTTCGCTTACTACAGTAAGGCAGCCATTAGAGGAATTATGCTGTGGTGCGGTTGAGGTGATGATTAGAAAAATTGATGGCGAAAAATTGAGAGACATAGTTACATTTCCTTCTGTTTTAGTCATAAGAGAATCCTGCGGGTGTAAATCTGCAGGTAGTCCCAATTTGCTTACAGACAGTTATCTAAGGCTTGTGCCTGGTCACAGGATACACGAAAATGTTCAGACCTATTCTCTGGACCAATTATATGATAGAATAACCGAAGCCTTAAGACTATGTAATATTAGAAGCTGCTTTATATCTAAATATAAAGACGGCACAGTGCTCTACGATGATAAGTTTGTATTTGATGAAACTTTTGATATTCCTGAAAAATCTGAATTGATTTATGCATATTATAACGGTCAGCGAATGACTATACAGGATGATATAAAGAATTTTAACACAAAGGACCTGGTACCTGACATTTATATTCCAAATGACAGACGGTTTACATATCTTGTAAGTCCACTGTTTTTTAATAATGAACACTTTGGATTTGTATGCTTTGAAGTTGTAAATGATGATGTAATCAATTTTGAGCCCTTAAGAGGACAGATGAGTAATACGCTAAAGGGGGCTCTAATGCTGCTTGAAAGAGAAAAGATGGAGAAAAGTCTTCTTGAAAGTGAACGTCTGGCATCTTTAGGGCAGCTTATAGGGGGGATCTCACATAACCTGATGTCACCTATAATGTCCGTATCAGGAGCTTGTGCCGGATTAGAAGATTTAATAAAAGAGTATAAAGAGTCTTTAGGGGATTCGGAGGTTACTTTAGAGGACCATAATGATATTGCAAACGACATCCAGGGATGGGTAAACAGGTTAAAAGAATACAATTCTTATATGGCTAAAGTTATTACTACCGTAAAATCTCAAGCTGTCCAGTTAAATGCGGATATCACGGATGGATTTACCCTTGAAGAATTGCTAAATAGGATACAGTTTATAAAAAATAATAATGAACAGATTAGAAAATCCAAATTAAGTATCAATATGAATGTTGATTCTAAAATATCTATAACAGGGGATATAACTAATTTTATACAAATCATTGAAAATCTTATTATTAATGCAATTCAGTCCTATGAAGGGATCAGGGTGGAGGATTGCAATACTGATCTTAGCATTTCCATGGATGAAAATTCAGTGGTATTTATAGTTAAAGACTGCGGTAGGGGTATGTCGGAAGATATTAAAAACAGGATATTCAAGTATATGGTTACAACAAAAGGCAAGAATGGCACAGGCCTAAGCCTTCTATTATCATATTCTACTATCAAGGGTAAGTTTGGCGGTGAAATGTGGTTTGAGTCCGATGAAAATCAGGGAACTGCCTTCTATATTACCATCCCTGTTTTGGGAAGATGAGCATTAAGCCAGCTTAAACTGGAGTCCCAACACTAAAGGCCAAGATCTTCACATGGAGGTGACGATATGAAAGAACGTAAGACAATAGGATTCTTAATTAATGAGATTGACGGTAATTATCATACTTACCTGTGGTTGATGATGAAGCGAGCAGCTGAGAAGCTGGACTGCAACCTGATTGTATATGAGGGAGGAACATTGCAGGTAACTATGGATGCAAACATACAGCATCATATAGTTTATGATTTTGTTGACCAAAATGTAGTGGACGGTTTGATTATATCAAGCGGGCCAATAGCACACCGGCTAGCAGGGGACGAATTGAATAAGTTTTGTAATAAATATGCAAGTATACCTTTAGTATCTATAGGGTTGGTAATTCCCCATGTTACCAGTATGATAGTTGATAATAAAGAAGGAATGAAAAGCCTTATCCGGCACCTGATAGAGGAGCATGGCTATAAGAAAATAGCCTTCGTAACAGGACCAAGCAGAAACGTTGACTCTATCGAGCGTTTTGAAGCATATTTAGAGGTACTGGAGGAGAACCGTATTGAAGTTGATAAAAGTATAATATTTAATGGGAATTTTACATCACAGACCGGATATTCCATAATGAAAGATATAATACTTAGGAATGTGGAGTATGATGTGATTGTTTTTGCAAATGATGATATGGCTCTAGCTGCCATGAAGTGTTTGAAGGATCTAAAAAAATCCGATGTTATGGATTTTGCCAGGAGATGTGTTGTATGCGGTTTTGACGACTCCATAAATTCAAGTCTGGTTAAACCTTCGCTAACCACAGTAAGACAGCCATTAGAGGAGCTATGCCATAGTGCAATAGAAACACTACTAAGGAAAATTGAAGGTGAAAAGGTGGAGGATGTAACTGTTTTTCCTTCTGTTTTGGTAAAAAGAGAATCATGCGGATGTAAGATTGATAACAGCAGTATGGATTTATTATGGGATAGCTATTTAAGACTAACGCCTGCATTTAGAATACATGAAAATATGCAGACATATTTCCTGGACGAATTATTTGACAGTGTAACAAAGTCCGTGGAACAGTGTCTTATTAGAAGTTGTTTTATTTCAAAATATTGCGAAGGAACAATAACTTATGACGATACAATGTTGTTTGACGGTAGTTCTATCATACCGGATAAGTCAGAACTGATTTATTCATATTATAATAACAGGCGTACTGACATTGACAGCAGTGTGAAATATTTCAGGACAAAAGATATAGTACCCGAGAGGTTTTTTCCCAAGGATAGACGCTTTATTTACCTGGTAAATCCTTTGTTCTTTAAGGATGAACATTTTGGCTTTGTGTGCTTTGAAATTGTAAATGACGATGTTATCAACTTTGAGCCCCTAAGAGGTCAAATGAGTAATATGTTAAAAGGTGCTCTAATGCTGCTGGAAAGGGAGAAGATGGAGGAAAGCTTGCGTGAAATAGAACGGCTGGCTGCATTAGGACATCTGATAGGTGGAATATCACATAACCTGATGACACCAATTATGTCCATATCCGGTGCTTGTGTTGGGTTGAAGGATCTGGTTGAAGAATATAAGGATTCAATTGGCGACAACGAAGTAACTTTGGATGATCACTATGAGATAGCAAACGATATGCTGGAGTGGATAAATAAACTTAAGGAATACACTTCATACATGTCCAATGTTATTTCGACGGTTAAGAAACAGGCTGTCCAGCTAAATGCAGATACTACAGATGGATTTACCATAGAAGAGCTCATCAAGTATATTGTATTTTTTAAGAATAATAATGTTGAGATCAAAAGGTGTAATTTAAATTTACAAGTAGATATCTCCCCCGATACTTCCATATCAGGAGAGATATCCAACCTTATGCAGGTAATCAACAATCTCATCGTCAATGCAGTTCAGTCATATGAGGGGATAAACAATGCGGATATTAAGGTTGACTTGCATATATTTGGAGACAGCAATTTCATCACGTTTGCAGTTAGAGATTATGGTAAGGGCATCCAGGAAGAAATGAAAAACAAGATATTCAAGTACATGGTTACATCTAAAGGAAAGAACGGTACAGGCTTAAGCCTTCTATTGTCGTATTCCACCATTAAGGGGAAGTGTGGCGGTGAGATGTGGTTTGAGTCCGGTAAAAATCAGGGGACAACCTTCTATATAACCATCCCTATAGATAAGAAGTAAACCGCAGCTTGTTCTTGGTTACAAATGTGATATTGGCAAGAATAACGTACACAAAAGGAGCAGTATGTATGAAAAAACGTAAAACCCTGGGACTTCTTATCCATGACCTTGACGGAAATTATCAGGCTTTTCTATGGCGTTCCATAAGAAAAGCAGTTGAAAAGCTGGACTGCAATTTGATTATGTATGAAGGAAGAACGCTAAGGTGTAGATATGATGCGGATAAACAGCATCACATAATGTATGATTTTGTTGATAAAGGAAGGGTTGATGGCTTAATAATACTAACCAGTACAATTTCAAATTATATTGATAATGACCAGATAATAGAGTTTTGTAAAAAGTATAGCGATATTCCGATAATATCTCTAGGGGTTGTAGTACCTGATGTAACAAGTATAGTATTTGATAACAGGGAAGGCATGAGAAGCCTTGTACGACATTTAATTAAGGATCATGGTTATAAAAAAATTGCTTTTGTAACAGGCCCTAAAACCAATAATGATTCCATTGAGCGTTTTGAAGCTTATAAAGAAGTCCTGGAAGAAAGTAATATTAAGCTTGATAAGGACTTGATATTCGAGGGAGATTTTTTGTACCATACCGGATATTCTGTAATGGAGAAAATAATACTTAGCGAAATTATATACGATGCAGTGGTGTTTGCAAATGATGATATGGCATTGGCATCTATACAATGTTTAAAGGATTACAAAGATATTAAAGGTTATGATTATATGAAGAAGTGTATTATATGCGGTTTTGACGATTCTATCAATTCCAGCCAGGTAAAACCTGCATTAACGACAGTGAGGCAGCCCCTGGAGGAAATGTGCCATGGTGCAGTGGAAGCAATACTAAGGAAAATTGACGGTGAAAGGCTGGATGATATAATTACTCATCCTTCTGTTTTGGTGAAAAGGGAATCTTGCGGATGCAGTTACGAAGACAATTATCATGTTACGTTGATAGATTTAGTGCGAGTTGTACCAAGTTTTAGAGCTCATGAGAATGTACAGACCTATTTGCTTGGTGAATTTTTTGACAGGATAACTTTTTCTCTTGAAAGGTGCCATGTTAGAAGCTGCTTTATTTCAAGGTATGTTGATGGATCAATATTATATAATGAAAATATGGTGTTTGATAAAGATTTTTTCGTTCCGGACAAATCAGAGTTGATGTATGCTTACCAGGATGAACGAAGAGCGGCTATAGACGACAGCATAAAATATTTCAGGACTACATATATTGTTCCCGACTTGTTTATACCTAAGGACAGACGTTTTACTTACCTTGTCAATCCTCTGTTTTTTGGCAATGAGCATTTTGGTTTTGTGTGTTTTGAAGTTGTAAATGGTGACATAATAAACTTTGAGCCTATAAGAGGGCAGATAAGCAATAGTTTAAAAGTTTCTTTAATGCTTTTGGAAAGAGAAAAAATGGAAGAAAGTATACTTGAAATTGAACGATTAGCTTCACTGGGACAGCTTATAGGAGGTATATCACACAACCTGATGACACCTATCATGTCTATATCGGGTGCATGTGCAGGATTGGAGGACTTAACTGACGAATACGAGAAGTCAATAGGGGATACAAACATTACCTTGGATGACCACCATGAGATTGTAAACGAGATGAGGCTCTGGATAAATAGATTAAAAGAATACAACTCATATATGTCCAACATTATAACAACCTTCAAGACACAAGCCGTCAAATTGAATTCACACACTACCAGTGAGTTTACCATAGAGGAATTTGTAAAACAAATCAGATTTCTGATGACCTATAACGTACAAATTAAAAGGAGTGACTTGAATTTTGACATAGATATAGAGCAGGAAACCACTATATCAGGTGATGCTTCAAGCCTTATACAGGTAATCAACAATATTATAATTAATGCAATTCAGTCGTATGAGGATACAGGGAGCACCAAGCCAAGAGTTGACTTTCACATACACAAAGAAGGGAGTAAAGTCAAGTTTATAATAAGGGATTATGGAAAAGGTATAAAGGATGATACAAAGAAAAGAGTATTCAAGAATATGGTAACAACTAAGGGTAAAAATGGTACTGGTTTAAGCCTTTTACTATCATATTCTACCATAAAGGGCAAGTTTGGCGGCGAAATATGGTTTGAGTCTGAAGAGAATCTTGGAACAACCTTCTATATAACTATTCCCACTGTAAAGATATAAAGCTTATGTAACATATGCCAATTATTTTACCGATAAATAGATTGCATATGTAGTTTAACACCAAGTCAGTATTTTTACGTAAGGAGAATATAGTTATGATCGAGTTGAACGAACTGCTAAGAATCGGAGTTGGAAACAAAGCATCCGATGTACATATCGCTGTAGGTAGGGCGCCTTCATTCAGGATTAACGGACATATGCGTCTTATTGATGCCGAACCGCTGACCGGTGAGGATACACTTCAGTATGCAAAGAGCTGTCTTGACAAAGAGAAATTTGAACACTTAATGTCTGTAGGAGAAGTAGACCTTTCCATGACAGTTCCCGGCGTTTCAAGGTTCAGGGTCAATGCATTTTTGCAAAGAGGATCGGTTTCAATGGTTTTTAGAGTGCTCTCATCTAATATACCCACTCTTGAATCTTTGAATCTTCCTGACGTAATAAAACAGCTGTGCAATATCAAGGAAGGCCTTATTCTGGTTACAGGACCTACCGGAAGTGGGAAATCTACTACCATGGCATCCATAATTAATGAAATAAACTCAACAAAAGACGGACATATTTTAACACTTGAAGACCCGATTGAGTATATATTCAAGCATGATAGATGTGTTGTAAACCAAAGAGAAGTAGGTCAGGACAGTAAATCTTATGCCAGTGCGCTAAGGGCTGCTTTGAGAGAAGATCCGGATGTAATATTCATAGGCGAGATGAGGGATATCGAGTCTATAAGTATAGCTGTTACTGCTGCAGAAACAGGGCATCTTGTCCTTTCAACTCTTCATACTCTTGGTGCTGCAAAAACCATAGACAGACTTATTGACGTGTTTCCTCCACACCAACAGCAGCAAATAAGGGTACAGGTTTCAAGTGCCTTGAAGGCTGTAATATCTCAAAGATTGGTACCTGATATAGAGCATAAGGGAAGGGTAGCAGCAATAGAGATTATGGTTGTTACTCCCGCAATAAGCAACCTGATAAGAGAGGGCAGAGCAGCAGGTATAAATTCCTGTATTCAGACAGGTGCAACCCTTGGTATGCAGCTTTTAGACAAATCCATAGCGGATCTGTATGAACAAAAGCGTATTTCCAAGGATGATGCATACGCTTACTGTGTAGACAAGGATGCGTTGAGGCGTTATGTTGGATGACACCATACTTGACGTATTGGAAATAGTATGTAATAATATGTGATAATAAATCCCACGCAGTCACCCTGATTTGTGATTCTGTGGGATTTTTGTTAGGTCTTTTACAATTATACATGCTGGGAACTGGGGGGATATTACTATGATAAAACGTTTACATTATAATTCACCGGTTATTCTAACCTTGACGATGTTGTCTTTTGCTGCATTGATCCTGGGATATATCACTGATAAGGCTTCTACTGCCTTATTGTTTTCTGTTTACCGCAGCAGCTTGACTGATATATTTTTTTACTTCAGGTTATTTGGACATGTAATTGGGCACACAGACTGGGAACACTTTATAAATAATTTCCTGCTGATTCTGGTGCTGGGGCCAATGCTTGAGGAGAAATATGGTCAAAAAAGCATGATTCTAATGATAGTCATAACTGCATTTGTAACAGGGCTGCTTAATGTTTTGTTTTTCAACACAGCTTTAATGGGAGCCAGTGGTATCGTATTCATGCTTATTTTACTAAGTTCGTTTGTAAATGTTCAAAAAGGAAGAATACCTGTCACTCTGATACTGGTGGTTATAATTTATATTGGAGGAGAGGTTATGAATGGCTTGTTCACAAAAGATAACATTTCACAGCTTACCCACCTTGTTGGAGGAATATGTGGAGGCGTATTCGGGTTTATGTGGGTAGGAAGGCAAAAGGGAAGTTAAAGATATTATATAACCCATAATTCTAACTTTATAAACTAAAATTAGAAAATTCCTTAACATGTTGAATGAAGGCAAATAATAGTATATACTTAATAATATGACATTAGTATGTAGACAGGTATATAATGTGTAGTAGTGAAAAAGGATGATGAATTTGTCTCTATTGCTTGGAATTGATATCGGCACTTCAGGTACAAAGACGGTATTATTTGATGATAATGGCAGTATTATAACGTCTGCTGCACAAGAATATCCTTTATATCAGCCTAATATTGGGTGGGCGGAACAAGACCCGGAAGACTGGTGGAGGGCTGTCTGTTCTACTGTTAGAGAAGTGATTGACAAAAGTGGCGTTTGTGCGTCAGAAATAAAGGCAATCGGGCTTTCCGGACAAATGCACGGTGCGGTACTTCTGGATAAGAACGGAAGTGTTCTTAGAAACGCAATTATTTGGTGCGATCAGAGAAGTACCAAAGAGTGTGATGAAATAACCTCAAGGGTTGGGAACGAAAATCTTGTGAGTATTTCTGCAAATCCTGCTCTAACAGGTTTTACAGCTTCAAAGGTTTTATGGGTAAGAAATAATGAGCCTCAAGTGTATGAGAAGATAAATAAGATTTTACTCCCCAAAGACTATATCAGATACAGGCTTACAGGAGAGTTTGCAACTGAAGTCTCCGATGCAAGTGGAATGCAGTTTATGGATATAAAAAACAGAACATGGAGTAGTGAACTGCTGGATAGATTGGAGATTTATATGGATTTTCTGCCCCATCTTTATGAATCTCACGAGATTAGCGGAAAGGTTAATAAATATGCGGAAGAGTTAACAGGTCTTAAAGAGGGGACACCTGTCGTAGGTGGAGCCGGAGATCAGGCTGCCGGTGCTGTGGGGAACGGTATAGTTAAAGAAGGTATAATATCCTCTACTATAGGAACCTCAGGGGTAATATTTGCATACTCAAAGGATGTTCTTATAGACCCTAAAGGAAGAGTTCACACTTTCTGCCATGCAATACCTAATACGTGGCATGTCATGGGTGTTACACAGGCCGCCGGTTTATCCATAAAGTGGTTTAGGGACAATTTCTGTATTGAAGAAAAGAGGGTAGCTGAACTATTGGAAAAAGATCCCTATACTTTGATGGATGAGGAAGCATCAAAGATAGAAGCGGGAAGTAAAGGGCTGATATACCTTCCTTATCTTATGGGAGAAAGGACGCCTCATCTGGATCCAAATGCAAAAGGAGTGTTTTTTGGCCTTACTGCAAAGCACGGAAAGAAAGAAATGATAAGGGCTGTTATGGAAGGTGTTGCTTTTAGTCTGCGTGATTCTCTGGAGATTATAAGCGGGATGGGTGTAGAGATTAAAGAGGTGAGGGCTTCCGGGGGAGGAGGAAAAAGCAAGGTTTTAAGACAAATGCAAGCAGATATTTTCGGAATCAACATATCCACTGTTAGCACCAATGAAGGCCCGGCCCTAGGTGCGGCACTGCTTGCAGGAGTCGGAGCTGGAGTATATGGCAGTATACAGCAGGCATGCAATATAGCCATAAAGGCAAAGGTTACCGAACAGGTGAATTCAGATTTGACGAGGAAATACTTGAGGTATTACAAAATATATAAAAAGCTTTATGAAGCTTTAAGATATGAATTTTTAGGATTAGTTAAGTTAATGGATGAGATGTATAATAATTAGGAGGAGACTTTATGACAGAGTATTTTAGGGGGATACATAAAATTAGATACGAGGGAAAGGATTCTGATAATCCTTTGGCGTTTAAATATTATAATCCCGATGAGTTGATAGACGGTGTCAAGATGAAGGATTATCTAAGGTGTTCAGTAGCATATTGGCACACTTTTACCGGAACTGGTGCGGACCCCTTTGGGGTTGGGACGATGGAGAGGACATGGTCCAATTTATCCAAGCCAATGGATCTTGCAAAGGAAAGAATGATTGCAGCATTTGAGTTCTATGAAAAGCTGGGGATGCCGTATTTTTGCTTTCACGACAGGGATATTGCTCCGGAAGGGGACAGTTTAAGAGAGACCTACAGGAACCTGGATGAAATAACTGATTTGATGAAAGAGCTCATGAAAGGAAGCGGTACCAGGGTACTGTGGGGAACTGCAAACCTTACTGCAAGCCCCAGGTATGTCCACGGAGCAGCAACATCGTGCAATGCCGATGCGTTTGCCTATGCGGCAGCACAGGTTAAAAAGACAATGGAAATAACTATGGATGTTGGCGGAGAAAATTTTGTTTTCTGGGGTGGGCGGGAAGGTTATGAGACCCTCCTTAACACAGATATGAAATTTGAACTTGATAATTATGCCAGATTTTTACATATGGCTGTAGAATATGCAAAAGAAATCGGATTTAAAGGACAGCTGCTTATTGAGCCGAAGCCCAAGGAACCTACCAAGCATCAGTATGACTTTGATGCTGCAACAGTAATCGGGTTTCTTAAAACCTATGGGCTTGACGAGTATTTTAAACTTAATATAGAAGCCAATCATGCTACTCTTGCAGGCCATACCTTCCAACATGATTTAAGAGTGGCAAGAATAAACGGAAAGCTGGGAAGTATAGATGCAAACCAGGGTGACTTACTTTTAGGATGGGATACTGACCAGTTCCCGACAAATCTATATGAGACAACTCTTGCAATGTACGAGGTTATAAAGAATGGCGGATTAGGCAAAGGAGGGCTTAATTTCGATGCAAAAGTCAGGAGAGGCTCTTTTGAACCTGAAGACCTTTTCTATGCACATATTGCAGCTATGGACTCGTTTGCTAAAGGACTTAAGGCAGCCAGTAGAATGATACAGGGTGGAGAGATAGATACTTTTATTGATAAGAGATATGAAAGCTACAGGTCAGGGATTGGAAGTAAAGTATTAAGTGGTGAGGTCGGGTTTAAGGAGCTTGAAGAGTATGCACTTGAAAACGGCTGCTCAAGGAACAGTTCGGGAAGACAGGAGATTCTTGAGTTGGTGCTGAACAAGTATATTTTTGAGACTTAAAGAGATCGAACTGTAAAAGCAGAAAACTTGATGAGCAAGCCAGACAGGCCCTGCCAAAAAGCAGGGCTTTTGAAAAATTTGTTTCAATTTGTCTGCCGGTGGTAGATTTTTCGAGTAGAAAGGGCAGGTTGGAAATTATATTATAGGTATAGTGTTTTTTAGGTGGTTATTAAAATAATAATGGAGGGGTTAATATGTTATGCAAGGACCTGAAGGTTGTGAACCTGAACATTACAGAGGACTTTTACGAGTATAAGGCTCTGTTCCGTCTCTGTACAGAAAATAGCTGTCTTGATATTGATTTATCCAGTCTATCGGATGAGAATTTGTTATCGGAAATAAAAAGCAAATTTGATATTGAAGAATCTACTAGCCAAATAAAAGAAATTATAATGCAAAAAGTAATGGATGCATCAAAGATAGAGTCCCGTATTTCCCAAGGAGAGAATTGCTGTAAGGATAAAGAGGATAAAAAGATTCAGAGGGGTATAGACTCACTAAGCACATCTTGATATGATAAGGACTTTGTGGGGTTTTATCATGTTCCAAACGCCTGATGGGAAGCCAGGAAATGAATTGTTGCCGGATTAGTACTTTATTAATAAAGCGGTGAATTAAATGAAATTGGAGAGGCTTTTATCTATAGTAATTTTACTTATAAGCAAAAGAAAAGTACTGGCAAAGGATCTTGCCGAGATGTTTGATGTCTCTGTTAGGACTATCTATAGAGATATTGAAGCTATTAACCAGGCAGGGATACCTATTGTAACTTACCAGGGAACATATGGTGGTATCGGGATTACAGATGGTTACAGACTTGAGAAAAACCTTCTCTCTTCTGATGACCTGGTTTCAATAGCTACTGCCCTTAAAAGTATGTCGGCTTCTTACCAGGATACCAATGTAGAGGCACTTCTGCAAAAAATAAAAGGATTGGTTCCTCAAAATGAAGAAGAGGAATTCAAAACCAGAAGTGAACAGATCTTTATTGATTTTACTCCATGGGGCAGAGAGGCTCTGCTAAAAGATAAGTTTAAGGTCTTAAAAGATGCAATAAGCAGTGGCAGATGTGTTTCATTTGTTTATTTAAGTGCTAAAGGTGAAGCAACTGAACGCAGCGTGGAACCGTATACTCTTGTGTTAAAAGGACAAAAATGGTATCTCTATGCTTTCTGTAAGCTTAGAAGTGAGTTCAGGTTATTTAAACTTTCAAGGATTAGAGAGATTGAGCTGTTAAGTTCAGTATTTACCCGAAGACAGATTAATCTTAACGAGCTTCCGTGGGACAAGGAGTGGCAAAAGCCCGATAACATTGTCAATCTCTTGTTAAGGTTTCATGAGAAGGTTGGTGTGGTTGCAGAAGAATGGTTTGGGGTTGAGAAGCTTTTAGCAGACGGAAAGGGGGGCTATCTTGTAGAAACAGCCCTTCCGGAGGATGACTGGCTTTATGGTTTTCTGCTAAGCTTTGGACAATATGTTGAAGTCGTTGAACCGGCTCACATAAGACGGAAGATTGAAGATATCTCATTAAAAATAAATTCCATTTATAAAAAAAGTTAAGATAAAGAATTCAATATGACATTCAGCTGTCAGGTTTTCCTCTGTATAATGAAAGAAAAAACAGGAGGTATTATTTATGTGTGTAAATGTATGTCAAAGTTGTGGGATGCCACTTGCGGAAGAAAATCTTTTAGGCACTGAAAACAACGGATTAAAGAGCAAGGAATATTGTGTTTACTGCTATGAGAATGGAGAATTCAAGCAGTCTGGCTTAACCATGGAAGGCATGATAGAGATTTGTGTTCCGTATATGAATGAAAGTGGAATGGAGGAAGGACAGGCCAGAGCCATACTCAATGATTTGCTCCCAAAGCTAAAAAGATGGAGTAAATCATAACTAGAAGCTTTATCCGATATTTAAAGTGATGCAGAATTTACAGGTGAAATGAAAGTGAACCCATTTTAAACAAATTTATCGAAATATACAGTTTGGTATGTTATAATCATACATAAGAAAAAATATACACCTTGTGGGGAGATGTTTATGGGTTTAAATGAATTGGCGTTTCAGGTAAAGGAGGCATCCATCAAACTGGCTGCTGCAGGAACTGAATTAAAGAACAAGGCTTTAGCTCAAATTGCCAGATCTCTAATGGATAGAAAAGACGAAATACTTAGAGCTAATGGTGAGGACTTAAGAAGAAGCGAGGAAGAAAAATTAGCCGCACCTCTTCTAAAAAGGCTAAAGTTTGATGAAGCTAAAATTGCAGATGTTATTGATGGTATAAATAGTCTTATTAAGCTTGAAGACCCCGTAGGGAGGACGCTTCTTTCAACGGAGCTTGACGAAGGACTGGAACTTTATAAGGTTACGTGTCCTATAGGAGTAATAGGTGTAATTTTTGAATCAAGACCTGATGCTCTTGTCCAGATATCCACTCTTTGCTTAAAGAGCGGAAATGGCGTTCTTTTAAAAGGCGGCTCTGAGGCGAGGGAAACCAACCGTATACTTACAGACATTATTGCCAGAGCTACAGAGGAGGCAGGGATACATCCAAATTGGGTTAAGCTTTTGGAAACAAGGTCTGATGTCAATGAAATGCTTAAAATGGATGAGTACATTGACCTGATTATTCCAAGGGGATCAAACGAATTTGTAAGATATATAATGGATAATTCAAGGATTCCGGTAATGGGCCATGCTGACGGCATTTGTCATTGCTATATAGACGAGGAAGCAGATATTGACATGGCAGTAAAGGTCGCTGTAGATTCTAAAACCCAGTATGTAGCTGTATGTAATGCTGCAGAGACTCTTCTGGTTCACAGGAATATAGCATCAAAGGTTTTACCCCAATTAAAGAAAGCTTTTGATGAGAAGAAAGTAACGTTGGTAGGTTGTTTACAGACACAGAATATCATTTCTATTATCCCTGCCAGTGAAGAGGATTGGAAAACTGAATACCTTGACTACAAATTGTCTGTCAAAATAGTTAATGATATGGATGAAGCAATAAATCATATCAATACTTACGGTTCCGGCCATACAGACAGTATAGTTACAAGCAATAGGGAGAAAGCATCACGTTTTATGGCGCTTGTAGATTCGGGTAACGTGTTTTGGAACTGCTCTACGCGTTTTAGCGACGGCTTCCGCTATGGTTTTGGAGCTGAAGTAGGTATAAGTACCAGTAAAATTCACTCCAGGGGGCCTGTAGGACTTGACGGCCTGCTTATTTACAAGTATAAAGTCATAGGTGAAGGGCACGTTGTAGAAGATTATGCAAAGCGTACAAAGAGCTTCAAGCACAGGAAAATAAATGGAGAGTTTCCTCTATAGGACCAGGGAAAGATAATAAACCTTGCAGAGTCAGTATGATACGGCTTTGCAGGGTTTTTTTGAATCTGAATGTGTTTACCTAAACAATGTAACACATGTGAAAAAGTAGACATAAGATATAGTAGCCTTTTTAGCTTTTTATTGGAAGAGAGGGGAAGCTTGATATGAATTCTAGAGATATAGAAAAACTAAAGGAAACCCTGACTAATATGATGAAAAATGGGTGTAAATTGCATGTGCCGGCTTACGGTGCTTCCGGTAGAGTTGTTGGTATTGGGTTTAAGCCTTACTGGACAAATCCTATTGATTCAAAGATTGAAAAACTGGAAATCAATTTCATGGATAACAATGGAAGGATTATACCTTTTAACTTTTACAATGTGATAGGATACGATATTGTATCACATGAAGGTCAAAGGCTTGACAATGCAAACAGCATAAGTCTGGATATCCATGTATATTCACCCGTTAAAAGCAGAGATGAAGAGTCCTATGATAAGGTCCGTGTAGAAATCAGCAGAGAGCAGGAGCGTTAAATAATATTCTACTTTTACAGTTCCGTCTCCTTGAATATGTAACCCTTATATGTACATTAACATAATATGTATTGTGAAAAACTACTTACAGGTTACAGTGAAAGGTGGAATAAAATATGGCTGATGGAGTTGGATTTGGAGGAGCTTTTGCAGGTGGAAATTTTGCTGCTTTATTGGCAAACTATATCGGTGAAACAGTAACCATATTTACTAGCAGTGGAGGAGAGTCTGGAGCCGGCTTTACCGGAGTTGTTCTGGCAGTAAATGAATGTTTTGTGCGACTTATTACAAGGATTGGCCCTCCTCCGGGATGTTCGCTTGGTAATGCATGTTCAAACTTCAACGTTGGCTACGGCTATGGTGTGGGAGCAGGCTATGGCGGTGGAGCATGTGGATGCGGTACCGGCTATGGTGCAGGCTATGGTGCAGGATACGGTGCAGGATACGGTGCAGGTCCGGTTCAGCCTGCAAGCCAGGTAGGAGCACTCACAGCAGGTGGGTGGAACGGCTATCCAGTATACACTGTCGGTTCGGTGACCGATATACCTATTGCTGCGATAGTATCTTTTGTACACAATGCAGTATAGCTCACAGATATTTACAGCAAAAAATAAACCAGGGGCTGGAAGCGTCCCTGGTTTATTTTTTGAAATACTTGCTTTTTTATTGACAAATGTATTTTTTGCCATTAGAATACTTTTGATTAACTAAAAAGAAACTATGGACTGTATCGATATACCTGTAAGATACTATTAAATAAAAGACAACTACCAATAAAAAGAGGTGCATAGGATGAATAAGCCTTTAATAATGACCCCGGGTCCCACATATATTCATGAGGATGTAAGGAGGGCAATGTCTCTTGAAATTACAAACCCCGATTTGGACGAAAACTTCTTCGAGTTTTATAAGGAGACTTGTGGCAAGCTTAAAGAACTTCTCAAAACAAAAAATGACGTGCTAATACTATGCGGGGAAGGTATTCTTGGGCTGGAAGCTGCCTGCGCTTCCATAATTGAGCCCGGGGACCGTGTTTTATGTATAGATAATGGTATATTTGGCAATGGCTTTGGTGACTTTGCCAAAATATACGGTGGAGATGTTACGTATTTTAAATCTGACTATCACAGTGCTGTTGGTGTTGAAGGCTTAAGGGAGTTCCTAAATAAAGACCATAATTTTAAGCTGGCTACACTTGTTCATTGTGAAACCCCTTCAGGGATAACCAATCCTGTTGACGAAATTTGTAAATTGTTAAAAAGCTACGGGATTTTATCTATTGTAGATTCGGTTTCCGCTATTGGAGGAGAGCCTTTGGAAACAGATGAATGGCAAATGGATGTGGTCCTGGGAGGATCACAGAAATGCCTGTCTGCGGCTCCGGGACTGACCTTTCTTAGCATAAGCCCGGAAGCATGGAATGCCATACTAAACAGGAAGACTCCTATTACCGGGTATTACAGTAATCTTTCACACTGGAAAAATTGGTATGAAGATAAATGGTTTCCATACACACAGCCGATAAGTGATATATATGGACTGCGTGAAGCTGTTGATAGGCTTCTATCAGAAGGTGACTCCATTAAAAGACATAAAGTGCTTTCAGATGCTGTAAGAAATGCACTTACAAGTTCAGGGCTGGAATTGTACCCTCAAAGCGGTTTTTCCAATACCGTTACCACATTTCTTATTCCTTCAGGAGTATCTTTTAAGGAGATTTTTGATATTATGCTTAAGGAACATAACATAATGATAGCAGGAGCTTTTGGCTTCTTAAAAGATAAAGTAGCCCGTATAGGTCATATGGGTGAGAATTGTTATGAGGAAAAGCTGTACATTACTCTAAAGGCGCTGGATACTACACTATGCAAGCTCAATATAAAGTTAAAAGGGGAAATACATAGGTATTTTTTAAGCGAAGTTGAGTAGGCGTGTAATAAAAGGCAACCTTGGCCTCATATAACGGGGACCAAGGGTGCTTTTTTTGCTCAAGGAGTTATGGCTTTAACACAACCTTTATACAGTTATCCTTTTTCTCATCAAATATTTCGTAACCAAACTCACCTTTATCAAGGGGCAGTACGTGAGTAATGATATCTGTAGGATCGATTTTTCTATTTTTAATATGGCTTAGAATTGGATCAATATAGGAATGAACCGGGCACTGACCCATCTTTAGAGTAATATTCCTTGCAAAAAAATCACCTAAAGGAAACATGTTGTATCTTGCTCCATATACGCCTACCAGTGATACCGTTCCACCTTTTCTTACTGCCTGGGTTGCAATTTCAATTGCCGATTTTGAGCCGCCCCGAAGCTTAAACGCAGATTCTATCATTTCAAGCACCGTCATTTTACCGTCCATTCCCACGCAATCAATAACAACATCTGCCCCTCCGTGGGTTATCTCCTTTATGTGTTCTCCAACATTGTCATGCCTGTCAAAGTTTATTGCCTCTACCCTGTTGAACTCTCTGGCGTGTTCCAGCCTGTAGTCGATATAATCAACGGCAATGATTCTTTCTGCACCCTTTATAGCAGCCCATTTTTGAGCCAGCAGGCCGACAGGGCCGCAGCCTAGAACAACAACTGTATCACCTGCCTTAACTCCTCCGTTATCTACACCCCAATACGCTGTTGGGAGAATATCGGTAAGGAAGAGTACCTGCTCATCATTTAACTCTTCAGGCACAACAGTTGGGCCTACATTGGCATAGGGCACTCTTAAGTACTCTGCCTGACCGCCGTCATAGCCTCCATAGGTTTTACTATATCCGAATATTGCTCCTACTTCGCCATTGGCATTTGAGTTATCACACTGGCTCCATAAATCATGCTTGCAGTACCAGCAGTGGCCGCAGGATATAGGGAAAGGGACTATCACTCTATCACCTTTCCTAACCTTGTGGACTTCCTTGCCTACTTCTTCTACTATACCCATGGTTTCGTGACCTAGAATAAAGCCTTTGGGCATATTGGGAACCATACCGTGAATCAGATGCAAATCTGAACCACAAATAGCTGTTGAAGTTACCTTAACAATTATATCATCAGGATTTATTATTTCCGGATCTCCTACATTTTTGACTTTTACATCCTTTATTCCTTCGTATACTACTGCTTTCATACTTTCCTCCATATAGAACAGCTAAATTTAAAATTGTTTATTTGTTAGATACTTGACTACAAATATTGTTTGTAGAAATTTAAAAAAAATTCTGCCAGTGGATGAGGGCAAGCACCATACAATTGATTTACGCATAAAAATATTATGTAAATACATTTTGTTCATGAAAGGAGTGTAGTGTATGGAAACAAGAATTGATGGCTATGGTTACGGTACAGGATATGGATGGCCCTTTGGAATGTATGGGGGATACGGTTACGGCTATCCTTCTGGGTATTATGGCTATGGTTACCCTTGCGGCTTCTATGGCTACGGTTCGCCATTCGGATTATACGGAGGTTATGGTGGATATCCGTTTATGGGTTACGGAAGTTATGGATACGGCTTCTACGGATATTAGTACTAAATAGTCTGCTATAGTTATTCCAAATCTTTAACAGTCCTGGCAGTCATACAATGATATTTATGTAAACAAGAGCATCGTTGATGAATGGCAGATGCTCTTGTTTATGTTCGTAAAGTTAATATTAGTATTAACAATGCAGGTTAACATAACATATTATGAATTAGCAAGTCAAATAATTTTAAGGAGGAGTTTTAATGTCAGAATGCTGTAAAAAATCCAAGTCACAAAAAGATAACATGGAAATAACCACACAGAAATTTATAAAAGAATCATTAAGGCAGAACCTCTTCTGGCTCAGAATTATGGCTGAGCATGCTTTATTTATAAGATTGGGATTGCCTTGTGAGGAAGAAGCCCTGCGTGCAGAGGCACGCCGTTTGCAAGAAGCTTTTGAACGTCTCCTTAATGAAGCTGAAAAAATTGCCAAGAATCCAACAGAGTTCAAAGTTGTAAAGCTGAATAAGGAAGCAATCGATCTGACCACTGCAATAATCGACTTTAAGAGCCGTGTACTGAAGCTTATTATTTGCTGTGATATTAGAACAGGGTTTAATCTGCCGCTTCTTATCGATCATCTTCGCAGGGAAGCAATTTTCTTTCGGACAGCATTAGTACGCCTCCAGAAAAGACTTGAAGTAGAACCCACAGAAAAACTGATACAGGAGGAATTGTTCTGGTTAAGGATAATGGCCGATCACAGTAAGTTTATTGTGCACCTCCTAGACCCATCCGAAAGACAATTTATTGATGTAGCAGAGAACTTCAGCCGAAGGTTTGATGAACTTAGGCTTCATACCAGGGACTTTGAATCCATGCTGGTGCCGCAGACATTTGAAAACTCACTTTTGGATGATACAGACGAACGTATTATAAGACCTAAAGTTTTTGGAGCTGGACTACCTGAACCATTTTCTATAGGAAGTCTTGATCGTTTTACGGGTGAGGCTTTGGCTGCCACAATGGAACTTAGAGACTTTAAACAAACAGCTTTGGAGCTTATAACCAATTGTAGGGTTCTAAGTATCATACCACCCCTTCTGGCTGACCATGTATTAAGGGAGGCTGTAAGAGCTATAGAAGACATTTCCAGGCTGCAGAGTAAGCTCCCCCAACCGTGTAAAGTCACTGAAAGCTGCGGTAAGGATTCTTTATTTGACAATTGGTTCACTGACTTAAGTGACCTCCTATAAAAAGTTTATATAACAACTATAGTGCTAATAGATATCTAAAAGCCTCTTGAGTATTTACTTGAGAGGTTTTTTATAAATTATTAGGATAAGTAGTAATCCCTTGGTCAGGTTATAATATTAGAATCTTAATAAATAAAATGAACATGGACAGGCAGTAAGACAGGAGAAGGTTGATTTCTTAAGCAGTGAAGGATATAATAAGCTAAGCGTTTTTTTTGGAAAGCATTGATAAGCTGTTTGACACACCTAATAAGATAGGAGGAACCGTGTATGAAAATTTTCGATATTTCCATGAGCATAGATTACAATATGCCCGTCTATAAAAACAAGGATGATAAGAGGCCTGTCCGGAGGACAACACGTGATTTTCCAAATGACAACATCTATGAGTCAAGGATTGATATGGATATGCATACCGGAACACACATAGATGCACCTCTTCATATGGTAAAGAACGGAGATACAATAGAAAATATCCGTCTTGATCGGGTTATCACAGAATGTAGGGTTATAGATTTGACATCTGTCGAGGACAAGATAAAAATGAAGGATCTTACTGATAAGGAAATAGTAAAAGGAGACTTCATTATACTAAAGACAAAAAACTCATATGTCGATAGCTTCTATGATGAGTTTGTGTACCTGGACAGGAGTGGAGCAAAATTCTTAAAGGAGAAAGGTGTAATTGGTGTCGGAATTGACTCTCTAGGGATTGAAAGAGACCAGGCGGATTTTAGTACACATAAAACCCTATTGGAGTCAGGAATTATAATACTTGAGGGATTAAGACTTTCTGAAGTTGGTGAAGGAGTATATATACTCTGCGCTTTGCCTTTAAAGATTATAGGCTCGGAAGCTTCTCCCGTCAGAGCTGTGCTGATAGATAATAAGGGAAGCGCTGACTATTCTTTCGCTTAGGTTGCAGTGTTGGTATAAAAGATTTATAATTTTCTTATAACTATTCTGTTAGGAGGCGCCAAATGGAAGGTAAAAGAATAAAGTGGGGTAATATTATAATCTTCTTGCTCATTATTGCTGCTGCTGCTTCTGCGGTCTATTACAAATACCCCGGAAGCTTTAAGAATGTTTTTAACTCTGATTCAAGCCAAAATGTAAGTCAGCAAAAAAATGACAATTTAAACAATAAAGTAGATAATAAAGCAGGTAGTAAAGATGGAAGGCTGCCTTCCCCGGAGGAGAGCTTTGTTATGGGGCTGGACAGCTGGATAGGAGGTACTCCTGTACTGATAGGTTTAAACAGGGAGTATAACAGGGATTATTCCCTAAGCCTCAAAGTAGAATATATACCTAACGATAATGATAGAATAGAAGCTTTAAAGGAAGGAAGAATTCATGCAACCGAGATGTCATTGCCGTCTTTTATAAGGTTCCAGGAAAAGTATCCTGATACCGGAGTTATTATTGGAATTACAGATTTTTCCCGTGGTGCTGACGGAATTATTGCAAAATCGGAGATAAAAGATCTAAACGATATGGAAGACAGGAATATTTCCTATGTTGGCGACGGTACTGGAAAATTCATCCTAAATAAGTTTTTAAGATTAATCGGTTTAAGATATCAAGATATAAAGCCTATCGAACGTGATGATATGGGAGAAGTTATTGATGATTTGAAGTCCGGCAGGGCAGACTTAATTGTTTCATGGAGCCCTGATATGAATCTTGCAGTTAAGGAAATAAATGCTTCAAAGCCTGGTTCGGTCAAAGTTTTGATAACTACCAAAGAGGTCCCTGATTTGGTGCCTACCATGCTTGTTGTTAACAAGTCTGTAGCCGAAAAATATCCCGATAAGGTGGATGGCTTTTTAAGAACCTGGTATGCTTCTTCAAAGTATATCATAGAAAGGCCCGACAAAGCTTATGATAAACTTGCTGAATTAATGAATGAAAATGGAGAGTATGGAGAAGTTTCAGGTGGTGATGTGGAAGCTTCATTTAAAGACATAAAGCTGATGTCCTTAAATGACAATCTTAGGTATTTCGGTTTGGAAGGTGACAAGGAAAAGGTGGGAACAATAATAGACGATACAGTTGAAACCTGGAAGCGTTATGGAGATTTGAGCATTGATTTTAACCCTTCCAAAACTATATATACCGGTAGTTTTCTGGCAAAGCTAAGAGATGACAAGGAACTTCTGACGGGTGTATTGGATTCGGAGCTTACCGGAAATGCGGGGCAGAATTCTGAGTCTAAAAAGGAATTTAAGAAGCAGGATGAGGTAAGTATAGAAAAGAACACGGAAAGAGTAGCAAAAGTTGATATTCCGCCTGTTTATTATGATTCAGGCAAGGCTACAGTCAAAGCAGAATCAATACCTGTATTAAGTGAAGTGCTGGGGATACTTTTGCAATTCCCTGATTACTATCTCATTGTAGACGCCCATACAGATTCTGTGGGAAGTGAAGATATGAATCTTAAGCTTTCAAAGGACAGGGCTCTTCAGGTTAAAGAATACCTTGTGATGCAGGGGATTGATCAAAACAGAATAGTTGCCAGAGGATGGGGAGAGTACAGGCCAATAATCGCTAATGAGACTACAGACGAGGATAAGGCGAAAAATAGAAGAACCGAATTTATCCTTACAAGGGAAGTTGATGGAAAATAATTTTGATCTCCAGGATTGGAACTAAAGAGAAAAATCGAGTGTCCTTAATGGGCACAGGACTTTATTTGGAGGTAAAAGCCGCTCATGAGTTTAAGAACCTTTCTTAAAGCTGCTTTGAAATTGAGAAATCTTGCTTTGCTTGCGTTGATTGTTATAGTATATGGTATAACCTCTGTTATACCCTTTGCCCTAATTGGTGCTGCAGGATATCTGTATTTTATCATGCAGACTTTAAAGGATGAAGATTTCAGGAAAGAGTTGGAGCACGAGGAAAAGCTTGAGGGTATACAGAAGCTGAATGAGAGATGCAGTAGATTGTATTTAAGTGTATTAAATAAGCTGCCCAGTTTACTAAGAAATAGAGTAAGAAATGTCTATAAGGAGAAGGAGGAACTGGTAGTTTTTTTTAATCAAAACAGCACTGACCAGCTAAGGCAAAAAATTGTTGAACAGGCATTAAGTCTTGTTATTGCTTACTTTAAATTAATATATAACTTTAGTTTAAAGCAGAAGGAGCTGAACGCAATAAATATTGACAGGGTCATGGAAAGAATCAGTACCAACAACAGGAAGCTAAGCTTTTTTAAAAACCCGAAAGCGGTTACAGACTTGCAGAGGGCCGTTGAGCTTGATGAAAAATTACTGGAGAGGGTTAAAAATGAGAAAAGCGAAATTGAAACCATAAGCTCCAGGCTTGAATATATAGAGAGTGCTATTTTGATGTTTAAGCATCAGATAGTATCAAGGGATGATGCAGACCCTGCCCTGACGGATATAGATAATGTGGTAAATGAAGCCATGGCCTTGGATAGCGTTCTTACCAACAGAAATGAAAAACTTAAGCTATAATACGAAAGTCCCACAGTTTTGTGGGATTTTTGTTATAGTTTTTGTTTTCGGGTTATACGATTTTGAGTATACTTTGTAAGGTGGTATTAATAATGAAGATAGGGTGCCAATCTATAGCATTAACTTTTTTTTTATGATATAATCCTTCGTAAGAAATGGAAAAAGGTTGGAATATAATTCAAACAAGCTTTCTTAAAATTGTTAAGTTTATGTGATTTTTATTTTTCTAACATAAAAAATAAAAATTATAAGGAGGAGAAGTAAGTGAAAAAGTGCACTAAAAAGGCAGGTATAGTTTTATTGGTTCTTGTAATGCTAATGACATCTTTGCTTTCTACAACAGTAACAAACGCAGCGGCGAGTTTTCCGTATAATGCGGCATACTCCCACGGATTCAGTTCCCTTGCAGACAATCAGGCAGAAGCTAATGCCATGCTTCTTGCAGAATGGGAGGACTGGAAGAGCAAACGTATTACTTCAAGCGGAGCAGGTGGATTTAAGAGGGTACAACGTGATGCTTCCACAAACTTTGACACAGTATCCGAAGGTCTTGGGTATGGGATGTTATTTTCCGTATACTTTGGAGAAAGGGCATTATTTGATGACCTCTACCGTTATGTAAAATCGCATTTTAATGGAAACGGGCTCATGCACTGGCATATTGATGCAAACAACAACGTTACAACCCATGACTATGGTAGTTCAGCAGCATCAGATGCTGATGAGGACATTGCATTAGCGCTTATATTTGCCCACAAAATTTGGGGTTCCAGCGGGGCAATTAACTATTCACAAGAAGCTAAAACACTTATCAACAACCTTTATAACCGCTGTGTAGAACAAGGTACTAATGTTCTAAAACCTGGAGACGGATGGGGAGGATCATCAACTACAAATCCTTCATATTTTGCACCTGCATGGTACAAAATATTTGCGCAGTTTACAGGCGACAACAGGTGGAATCAGGTTGCAGACAAGTGTTATCAGATAATTGAAGAAGTAAAGAAATATAACAATGGTACAGGACTTGTTCCTGACTGGTGTACTGCAAGCGGGACTCCGGCTTCAGGCATGGGTTACAACTACAGATATGACGCGACCCGTTATGTATGGAGAGCTGCTATTGATTATTCATGGTTTGGAGATGCAAGAGCGAAAGTAAATTGTGATCTTATAACAAAGTTCTTCAGTAAAGACGGCGCAGCGGGTATTGTTGATGAATATACCATACAGGGAGAAAAAAGAGGTGTAAACCACAATGCATCCTTCGTTGGACCTGTAGCTTGCGGAAGTATGGCTGGATATGACCTTGCATTTGCAAAAAGCCTTTACAAGGAAACAGTAGCTGTAAAAGATGCTGAACAATACGGGTATTACGGAAACTGCTTAAGAATGTTTGCATTACTTTATACAACAGGAAACTTCCCTAATCTTTATGCAGATATCGTTACAATGCCTTCACCTTCACCTACTCCTACAATAGTTCCCACACCTACTCCAACAACACCGGAGTTTACATATGGAGATTTAAACAAAGATGGATTCGTTAACTCAACAGACTATACGCTTCTTAAAAGGCAAGTACTGCTTATACCGGTAAGCATTGATAGGCTTGCGGCAGACTTGAATCTTGACGGACTTGTTAACTCAACAGACCTGGTAATACTAAAAAGATACTTGTTAAAAATAATTAACGAGTTACCGTACTATAATTAATTGATTAATCTGACAGAATATATATAGCTTTTATAATAGAAATGGGTTCCTTGATATCATATCCGGGAACCTGTTTTTTTGATTTTATATTACACCCGACTTTTTAAAAAATTATTATAAATCAATAGTGCTTAGCGGTAAAATGTGTTAAAATATAAAATATAGACAAGAGAAATTGTTTGTTTTGAAAGGGAGATTAAGATGTACACTTAGCTTGATGCCATATATAAAAACAGAGTTGTCTTATTTGCTGCCGGTGGAGCAATGGGATTCCGCCTTTCTACAGTTTATTTTAACAGTTCTGATAACAAGGTAGTTGCAGCAGTTGACAAAGTTCCCATAAAAAAAGCGGATATATACCAATCTATGCAGTCCAAGTCTAGTAATTCTATATTCCAAAGATTGTTCAACAATATTATTATCAAAAACGAAGCAAAAAGCATGAAATCATTGTTTAGACCGTAAAGGTATAGCCAATTTATGTCTATATGCTTTCTGGTAATACTATCTGCTTTAAAGCAGTTATAAACAGAAAGCAAATATATAAAAAATACTGAAAGGAGAAAGGTAAAAGTATGAGAAAAGCGTTCAGCAGGAGGGGCTTAATTGTTTTGGTGCTTGTAATAGGGCTGCTTGCTAATATGATGGCAGTATTTCCCGTGCAGGCTGCTGCAGAAAACTCTGTAGACATTTCACAGGTAGCATATTCAGCAGGTGAGGTTAAACTGGGGGATGTTAGTGGAGATGGATTGGTAAATTCAATAGACTACATATTATTACAGAGATACCTTCTTGAAATAATTGCAGACTTTACAAATCCCAACGGTAAAGCAGCAGCAGATGTAGACAGGGATGGAGCAATTAATTCAACCGATCTTACCCTTTTAAAAAGATACTTGCTAAAGATTATAAGAGTGTTCCCGGATAACTCTGCAGTATACAAAAACCCCAATGCACCTATTGAAGACAGGGTTAATGACTTGATGGCAAGAATGACACTTGAAGAGAAAGTCGGCCAGATGATACAGGGAGAAAGAATGGCAACAACCAGTACAGATGTAAAGGACTACTACCTGGGTTCCGTTTTAAGTGGAGGAGGTTCAGCTCCTTATGATAACACGCCAGAAGGCTGGATGGCTATGGTGAAGAGTTATCAGGATGCGGCCATGTCTACCCGCTTGGGAATTCCAATTATTTATGGAACAGATGCAGTGCATGGTCATAACAATGCTTACGGAGCAGTTATTTTCCCGCATAATATAGCACTTGGAGCAGCAGCAAATCCTGAATTAATGGCAGAGGTAGGTAAAGTAACTGCAGAGGAACTTCTGGCAACAGGCATAACCTGGAATTTTGCACCCGTAGTTGCTGTAGCAAGAGATGAGAGATGGGGAAGAACCTATGAAAGCTACAGTGAGAATCCTGATCTGGTAAATCTTCTTTCAGTGCCGTTTATTAGAGCCATGCAGGATAACTATGGGCTTGCAGCTACAGCAAAGCACTTTCTTGCAGATGGAGGCACCCTTGGCGGAAAAGACCAGGGTGATGCCGTAATGACTGAAGAAGAGTTAAGAAGGATTCATCTTCCTGTTTATAAAGAGGCAATAAATAACGGTGTTAAATCCGTTATGATCTCCTTTAGCAGTTGGAACGGTGTAAAGAACACTGAAAACAAATACCTTATTACAGATATGTTAAAAGGCGAGCTTGGATTTAACGGTTTTGTTGTATCCGACTGGGAAGCAATAAAGCAGACCAGCGGAGCTACTTTCTATGACCAGGTTGTAAACTGTGTAAATGCTGGAATAGATATGCTCATGGAGCCATACAAATGGATGGATGCAGTTGAGATATTAAAAACTGCCGCTCAAAACGGTGATATACCGCAGGCAAGGATTGACGATGCAGTTAGACGTATATTAAAGGTCAAGTTTGAAACCGGTTTGTTTGAGAAGCCTTTGGGAGATCAAAGTCTTATCACAAACGGATTTGGTTCACAGGAAAATAGAGAGATAGCAAAAAGGGCTGTTAGGGAATCTTTGGTTCTTTTAAAGAACGAAAATAATATTCTCCCGCTTAAGAAGAATGCAAAAATTCTTGTAACCGGGCCTTCGGCCGATAATGTAGGACTGCAGTGCAGCGGATGGACTATGTCATGGCGCGGCGGTATGGATTCATTCGGTAGAAAGTTTGTACCGGGTACAACCATTATGGAAGGTTTTAAGAAGATTGCAGAAAGCAATGGAGGTACGATTTTAACTGATCCTTACGCTGCAAGTGAAGCGGATCTGGTTGTTCTTGTTATTGGAGAAATGCCCTACGTTGAACTCTATGGTGATGCCAGGGATCTCACAGTAAGCAGTGAGGAGCTAATGATAGGTGGAACCAATATAGCTATCAGGGAAGCTAAAGAGACAGGAAAGCCTATAGTTACTGTACTCCTTTCAGGAAGGCCAAGAATAGTGACGGATTTGATTGGTGACTGGAGTGCTTTGGTTGCCGCATGGTTCCCGGGATCGGAAGGCGAGGCTGTTGCAGAAGTACTTTACGGTGATTACGACTTTAAGGGCAAGCTGCCAATGACATGGCCCAGCAGCAACGAGCAAATTCCTATAAATGTAGACGATATGGGAACAAAGATACCTGCATTCCCTTACGGATACGGCCTTAAAATGTATAACTGATAAATAGAGATCCTAAAGGAATAACAGCTGAGCTACAGTTGTTATTCCTTGGGAATTATATTACTTTTTAATTCTTAAGTAATATGTTAATAAAATGAGCTTAGGAGGATAGCTATGAAAAAGGCATATATGAAAGTGCAAAAAAACCTGGTCGCTTTGATGCTTGTAATAGCACTGTTTACAAGTATGTTTACCGGCAATGCACTGCAAGCCATCGGTCTTGTTCCGCAAGACGCTACTGTATTTGCAGCAGGAGAGTTCATTTATGGTGATATAAGCGGCGATGGACTTATAAATTCCACTGACTATACGCTGCTTAAAAGATATGTCTTAAAAATTATTTCCAGTTTTTCCTATGTTTACGGAAAGCAGGCAGCTGATGTAAGCGGTGAAGGCTTGATTGACTCTACAGACCTTACATTAATGAAGAGGTACATACTTGGCATAATTAAAGTATTTCCAGCTAATAACATTACGCCTACACCTACACCTTCATATGTTAATCCAACACCGACTGCAACCTTTAACGGACCTATTTACAAGAATCCTGCAGCTCCTGTAGAAGCCAGGGTACAGGACTTACTGGGACGTATGACCCTTGATGAAAAGGTTGGACAGATGATTCAGGCGGAAAGAGGCGGTGCTTCATCAGCCGATGTTAAAACATATTATCTCGGTTCAGTTTTAAGCGGTGGGGGTTCTGTACCAGGAAACACAATAGAGAGCTGGATGCAGATGTGTAAGAATTACCAGGACGCTGCCATGTCTACCCGCCTTGGTATTCCCATCATGTACGGAGTAGATGCGGTGCATGGACATAACAATGTATATGGTGCTGTTATATTCCCTCACAACATAGGCCTTGGAGCAGCAAACAACCCTGCGTTGATGCAGGAAATAGGCAAGGTAACTGCTGAAGAAATGATTGTTACAGGTGTAAACTGGACTTTTGCACCATGTATAGCTGTTGCAAGGGATGAAAGATGGGGAAGGACATATGAAAGTTTTGGGGAACACCCTGAAATAGCCAACAATCTGTTAGGCCCATACATTAAGGGACTTCAGGAAAACTATAAAATTGCTTCAACTGCAAAGCACTTCCTTGCAGATGGTGGCACCAGCGGCGGTAAAGACCAGGGTGATGCCATAATGAGTGAAGCAGAGTTAAGAAGGATTCATCTTCCGGTATATCAGAAGGCTATAGAGGCTGACGCCTGGACTGTTATGGCTTCCTTCAGCAGCTGGAACGGTGTAAAGATGCATGAAAACAAATATCTTATTACAGATGTTCTAAAGGGAGAATTAGGATTTAAAGGCTTTGTAGTATCTGACTGGGAAGCTATACATCAATTAAGCGGAAGCTTGTACGAACAGACTGTAAAGAGTATCAATGCAGGTATAGACATGCTTATGGAGCCAAAAACCTGGCGTGAATGCTATGCCCACATAAAGACAGCTGCTCAACGCGGTGAAATAAGTGAACAAAGAATAAATGATGCAGTAGCAAGAATTTTGTGGGTAAAATTCAAATCAGGCTTGTTTGAAAAACCTCTAGGAGACCAGAGCCTTGTAACAAGTCCTTTTGGTTCAGCACAGCACAGGGAAGTTGCAAAGAAGGCGGTAAGAGAATCACTTGTATTATTAAAAAATCAAAATAATATTCTGCCTCTTAAAAAAGGTGCAAAAATCTTTGTGACAGGTCCTGCAGCCGATAACATAGGTATGCAGTGCGGAGGATGGACAGTCAACTGGCAGGGTGGTCTTGACGGAGGCCCATACAGCAGATGGACTAAGGGAACAAGTATTTTGGATGGATTTAAAAAGATAGCTCAAAGTAATGGCGGCCAGATTATTACAGATGCAAGCAGGGCAAGGGAAGCTGAAGTGGCTGTAGTTGTTCTGGGAGAAAGGCCATATGCTGAAGGACAGGGAGACGAAACGGACCTTGGCTTATACACAGGAAAAGCTGCGTATGAGAACAAGACTGCCATTGATCAAGCCAAGGCAACAGGACTTCCGGTTGTTGTAATACTTGTATCGGGAAGACCTAGAATTGTAACCAGTGAAATCAGCGGTTGGAATGCTTTCGTTGCTGCATGGCTGCCTGGAACAGAAGGAGATGGAGTTGCAGAGGTTCTTTATGGTGACTACGACTTTACAGGTAAGCTGCCTATGACATGGCCTAGCAGCACTGCACAACTTCCTATTAATGTAGATGACATGAGAGGACAGACGCCTCTGTTCCCATATGGACATGGATTAAAAATGTATTAGTATGGACTTGGCTGTTTGTTCCATAGTATATTATAAGTAATAAACAATTCTGGAGGGTAATTTCCGGTGCATCGTGTAATAGCACAGGGAATTGCCCAAAAGATTTTGTTACCATATTTTTTAAATACCTTACAAGGTTTAACAAAGGGGGAAAGGTAATGAAAAGATTAATTTCCATGCTGGTAACGGCAGCTGTTCTTGCTACACTGCTAATTCCGGCATCTGTTGCAAATGCAGCAGGCTATAATTATGTTGATGCATTTGCAAAATCAATTATGTTTTATGAGGCAAACTGGTGTGGGCCTGATGCAGGTGAAAACAGGCTTAAATGGCGTGGACCCTGTCATGTTACAGATGGAGCTGATGTAGGGCTTGACCTGACTGGAGGTTTTCACGACGCAGGTGACCATGTGAAATTCGGTTTGCCAGAAGGCTATGCAGCTTCCGTACTTAACTGGACTCTTTATCTTTACGCTGATACTTTAAAAGAGAAGGGGCAGTATGATTACCTCTATAATATCTGTAAGCACTTTACAGACTATTTTATAAGAAGCCATCCTAATAAGGACACTTTTTACTATCAAATAGGTGATGGCGATACAGACCATGCTTACTGGGGACCACCTGAACTTCAGCCTACATCAAGGCCTTCATATGCTAAGGCTTCACCGTCAACTCCTGCTTCTGAAATGTGTGGTGAGGCAGCGGCAGCACTTGCAATAATGTACTTGAACTCTAAGGACAAGGACCCTGCATATGCGCAGAAGTGTCTGGACGCTGCAAAATCAATATATGTTCTCGGAAAGACATATAAGGGTAAAGGTACAGGTCAGTCATATTATACATCAGGACCGTACTGGGATGAACTGTGCTGGGCTGGTGTGTGGCTGTACAACGCAACCAAAGACAGTGCATATTTAAATGAAGTTGATGGTTTTACAAAATCTGCTTTCGGTGCTAACGGCGCAAAGAATTATTTAAACAACTGGACAATGTGTTGGGATGATATCTGGGGAGCAGTATTTATTGAGCTTTACAGGGCTACAAACAATGTTATTTATAAAGAGAATATAGAATATAATCTGAACTATTGGATAAACAATATAGCCAGAACTCCAGGAGGCTTGAGATATTTAAATAACTGGGGAGTTCTAAGGTATGCTGCTGCAGAGTGTATGCTTGCTTTAGTTTATTATGATATGAGTAATAACAAGGCATACCTGGATTTTGCAAAGTCACAGATAGACTATATGCTTGGTACAAACCCGAGAAACAGTTCTTACGTTGTAGGTTTTGGAAACAACTATCCTAAATTCCCGCACCACAGGGCTGCCAGTGGAAGACTTGAGGGACCTCCGGCGGATGAAAAGAAAACAATGCCAGAAAGACATATATTATATGGAGCTTTAGTGGGTGGACCAAAATCCGATGATTCATATGTTGATGACATAGATCAATATGTTTATACTGAAGTTGCTATTGACTATAATGCCGGTTTTCTTGGAGCAATGGCAGGTATGTCCAAGCATTTAGGGGCAGGACAGATGCCGGAGCCTATCCCGGAAGAGCCAGCAGTACCTGAGCTTTTCGTAAAAGCAACTATTGATAAGGAAGTAGGAAGTGAGATTAAGCTTAATACATATGTTCACAATGAGTCACTTTATCCACCGCGTTATGAAAATGCACTATCCTACAGGTATTTCATGGATTTAAGTGAACTTTATGCAAAAGGCCGCTCTGTTGCGGATGTTCAGGTTACTTCATACTACAATCCGAATAAGGCTAAGATTTCTCCTATAAAAGCATGGGATGCAGCCAAGCATATTTACTATGTAGAAATCAGTTATGATGGTATTAATATCTATGGAAAATCAGAATTCCAGCTTGTTATAACATCTTATAGTACAAATGCTTTAGATGCCTCAAACGACCCTTCAAGAAAAGGCCTTACAGCTACACTTGCCATGACAGAGTATATGCCTGTTTATAGAAGCGGAGTTAAGGTTGCAGGGCTTGAACCCGGTGAACTTCCAGGTCAGCCAACACCTACACCCACGCAGGTATCACCTACGCCGACACTCCCACAGTTTAAATACGGGGATGTAAATGGGGATACCTTGGTTAACTCAACAGACTATACCCTGGTAAAGAGGTTTGTTTTAGGGATTATTACCGAATTCCCAAGTCCTGGCGATAAGCGTGCAGCAGATGTAAATGCAGACGGATATATAAACTCTACAGACCTTACCCTTATGAAAAGGTATTTGTTAAAGATAATAACCAAGTTCCCTGCAGAACAATAAATATAACCATATAGTATTAGTACCTGTTTTGTTTTAAAACTATCAAAAAGAGGTGAAGCATGAATATGTGCTTCACCTCTTTAACTTTTCTTCAAAATCAAGATATGAAGCATCCTATGTTGAATTAGACTGCGGCAGTAATTCAACCGATAGCTTTATACGAACTACAATGCACAATTAAGAGTTTTTCCGAATATATATTTATAAAGAGCGTTTACCGTATGTATATGAGAGAGTAATAGTTTAAAGGAGGGGGTCTTGAAAGTGGACTATAGAAGGATACCTGGTATAGCTTATAGAAGGAATGCAGAACTTTACCAGAACTATTTTTATCCAAGTACAAATATGGGCATGAGCGGTGCTTATAACAAAACAGATGATTCCAGGCAGGTTAATAGTATGAACCAGATGAGCCCTGAAAAAACAGATGAAAATAAAGAGGTATCGGAGGAACTTGCAAGGATACCTCTACCTAATGAAGCAGAAGAAGATATTGATTTCTCCCCAAATACTGAAGAAATTAGCAGGTCACATGGAACTGCTGCTCAAAATAGATATTTTATGGGTTCATTTATTGGAGAAATAATATTGATAATACTAATTCTGCTGATATTAAGCAGTATAGAGTGGTAAATGCAGAACAGCTTTATTTATGGATTCTGGAATAAACCTTGAAACCGAAGTTTTAATATGGGCTCAAGGTTTATTGTAATGCACAGTGAAGTATATTAGACATTATTTGTACTATAGTGTATTATACTTAGAAGGGAATAGGTTCCTCATGTGAGAATCTAAGAGAAGAAGGAGGCTGTACGGATGCTTACAAGAAACCTTGATAAGGCAAGGCAAGCTTATAAAGATAAGAATGTTGAGGCAAGCAGGAAGGCACACGAGCAAAAAAGCACTTTACATGCAAGAGAAGCCCATAACCAGGAGCATGGGCAGTACATAAAAAGCCTTATTTATGGAGGACTTGACGGAATCATAACAACTTTTGCAGTGGTTGCGGGTGTAGCTGGAGCTTCTCTTTCTGCAGGGATTGTTCTTATATTAGGGTTTGCCAACTTGATTGCAGACGGTTTGTCAATGGCTATAGGGGACTATTTAAGTACGAAAGCGGAGCAGGAGTATAAGAAAACTGAAAGGGAAAGAGAAACCTGGGAGGTAGAAAACTACCCTGACGGAGAAAAACAGGAGTTAGTAGAACTCTATATGAATAAAGGCATGCCTGAAGAAGATGCCAGGACTGTAACAGAAATATTCTCAAGGAATAAAAAAGCATGGGTTAATATAATGATGGTGGAGGAACTGGGAATAATTGAAGAAAATGAGTCTCCAATAAAAAATGCCCTTGTCACGTTTTTCTCCTTTGCCATATTTGGATTTGTTCCGCTTGTGGCATATGTAATTTCGAAGGCTATTCCGGGCTTTGGTTTTCCCACCTTTATACTTGCATCAGTCCTGACCGGGGTTACACTTTATACCCTGGGCGCTGTAAAAGGGAGAATAACAGGTAATAACTGGATAAAATCAGGATTTGAGATGTTGATAGTAGGTGGAGTTGCAGCAGCAGCTGCTTACGGTGTAGGTCTGCTTCTCGCCGGATTGGAGTAGAAAGCGGGTTTAGGTAAATCTGTATATAAATCATTATAGAGCATATTAATAATATTATTAACTAAGCTAAGTATTAAAGCATCTCTTAAAAATAGAGATGCTCTATATAAAATACATATTATTATGAAAGGCTGAGAATATGAAGTCTGGTCAATTAAAAGGTGAAGTGTATAAATTCACTGCAAACCTTTTAAAAAAAAGAATGCCGCACATAGCCTTAAGATTATACAATAAAGCATACAGGCACAGAACTGCAGAAGACAATATTGAATTATTACTGGATATGGCACTGGTGTATGATGAATTGGAAGACTTTGATTCCTCAGAACAAAAATATCGTGAGATTATCAAAGTCAGTCCTAAAGAGGCAAGAGCCTATTATGGTATAGCTATATTGTATGACAGACGAAAGGACTATGCAACAGCCATAGAGTATTATAAGCAAGCTATAAATCTTAACCCTCATTATAAGAAGGCGTATTTTTTTATGGCCAATATCTATGATGAAATTGGAGAAAAGGAGGCGGCGGTTAAGTGCTACGAAAAAGTAGTTGAACTTGACCCCTATGACTTTTGGGCTAATAATAATCTGGGCTCCTTATATGAAGAGCTTGATATGAACCAGCGGGCATTGGATAAGATCAGAAGAAGCCTCGAAATAGATCCAAGGCATTATAAAGCTCTTTTTAATATGGGAGTTGTAATGGACAAGATTGGATACAGGGAAAAAGCTATCAACTATTATGTCAGATCCATTGAGGAGAATCCCAACTATCCCTACAGCTTTTTAAATCTATCTATCCTTTACAGGGAAGAAGGAAACTATGAGAAGGCAATCGAAATAATATCCCAAGGTATTGAGAAAAACAGATTATCATCTTTCTTATATTATAACAGGGCTTGTTTCTACGTTGGCTTAAACAGGCTGGAGGATGCTGTTTGTGACCTTGCCAATGCTGTCAAGATAAGCCCTGGACTAGCTGAATATATGAAGAATGATGAGGAGCTTAACCCTCTAAGAGGCCATAAATCATTCAGGAGCTTGATAGAGGGCTCCTAAGAGACGCAATTCTTTGTTTAAAATTTCAGACTGGTCTTCTGCACATTGATTTTCAAAGACAAGAAATAGTATAATAATTATAGATTACCATTACTTCTTAAAGGGGGGCTAAATTGTATATACAGCCGACTAATTAATTTTTTGCATCAGGTGGCTAATATACAATTACAAAAATATGAAATGGTATTATAATCTAAGGCTTAGAAAGCGAGTAGTTCTTGTTTCAGTGTTTGTTTTATTCTTTGGTTTACTTTCCATTATTGTGTTGGCCTACAGTTTTTTTGGCAATAGAAACGAAAATTACATCAGTAACAACAAAGATTCAAGTAATACCAGTACAAAATCCCCACCTGCAATAGTATATACGCCTACTTTAGAAGAGGAGTCACCAATACCTACGCCAACAACAACATCTATCATTAGTCCGGTATCAACACCTACGCCTGCACCAACATCTACATCTACATCTATACCTACACCTACGTCCATACCTACACCTACACCGGTAGAAGTAAAAAAAACGCCCAAACCGTCACCAAGTCCTTCGGTAAAACCCAGTGCGCCAAGGCCCACTAAAACAAAAACGGACGATATAGCTTTAAACAATATTGTACTTCAATATAAAAACGGAGATTCAAAAGCTTCTGCAAATGTTATTTATCCTATAATCAGAATAATTAATAAGGGTAACACAAATGTGAATTTTGCGGATATTAGTATCAGGTATTATTACACTAAAGAAGGGGAAATAAAGGAAACTTTTTGGTGTGATTCATTTTCAAAAGACGCGTCACAAGTCTATGGAAAGTTTGTTAAGCTCAAGGCAGGCAAACCTGGTGCAGACCATTATTTGAAGATAGGCTTTTACTCAAAGGCCGGCTCTCTAAAGCCGGGAGAAAGTACAGAAATAAAGGTAGGGTTTGGTAAGAATAACTGGACTGAATATAATCAGTTAAACGATTATTCTTACAATAAGATAAGTGACAGATTTATAAGCTGGGACCATATCACGCTATATGTATCAGGTAAGCTGGTTTATGGAAAGGAACCTTAGAAGTTTGATAAATCCTATAGAAGAAGGAATTATTAATGCGCCGCAAGCTTTTTAGATGAAGCTTGCAGCGCATTAAACCAAAGGTATGACATAAATATTTTTATGAAGTTTTAACTATTTGTAAAAAGCTTAAAGATATTTCCTATGCCCCGGAGGATCAATCCGAAAATTCCGATACCAGCTGCGTCTTCGGCAGTTGATATACTTGTACTGGCCAGTGTTTTACCATCAAGCTGTACTTCCAGTTTACCTACAGGAGAACCAGCAGTTACCGGAGCGTTAAGAGCACTACTATCCTTTATTATTTCAGTCTTAATATCATTTTCGCGTGCAGCCGGTATAATAACTGAAATATCACTGTCAATCTTAATGGGGACTGATTGTTTTTTTCCATTTTTAACTTCTATATTGCCAGCTATTTCGCCGGCATTCTTTAATTTAACCGATTTAAAATTTCTAAAACCGTAAGTCAAAAGTTCCTGAGATGCTGTAGATCTTTCCTTTTCATCCTTTGTATTAAGAACAACCGAAATAAGTCTCATTCCATTCTGCTGTGCAGTTCCTGCCAGGCAGTATCCGGCTTCTTCCGTCCAGCCTGTCTTCAAGCCGTCAGCACCCGGGAAAACGCCAAGCAGAGGATTACGGTTGAATTGGCGTATGTTGTTATAGGTAAACTCCCTTTGTGATTCAAGCTCAATAATTTTAGGATGGTTTTGGATGATATGACGTGCCAGAATAGCTATATCCTTAGCACTCATTACATGTCCTGGTGCCGGCAGTCCACTGGAATTCTTAAACTGGCTGTTTACCATTCCAAGCTCCCTGGCACGTTGGTTCATTACTTGTACAAAAGCCTCCTCGCTGCCGTAGAGGTGCTCAGCCAGGGCTACACACCCGTCGTTTGCGGAAACAACAGAGATACCAGTCATAATGTCACTGTATTTAACCTTGTCTCCTACCAGCAGAAACATTTTTGAGCCGCCCATTCTCCAAGATTTTTCGGAAATAGTAACAAGGTCATCCCATTTCACTTTACCTTGCTCAACAGCTTCTAGTCCAAGTAATAAGGTCATAACCTTAGTTATACTGGCCGGGGGAACAGCTGTATCCGCATTTTTTTCATAGAGAATCTGGCCTGTTGAAGCTTCCATCAGAACAGCAGAACCGGCAGATGACTGGAATTGAGCAAAAGCACTAACATTAAGCGTCAATACAAAAACCACAAGTGCAATAAGTCCGGCAAAAGATCTTAGTTTTCTTGAATTATACATATGGTATGACACCCCTGAATATTGGAATTTAATTTCTATGTAGATAGAATACTTAAGATAGTTAGTTTTTAATATATGTTAACACTAAAATGCCGGGCTAGACAAATGTAAAATTTAACTATGATGCAGCGTTGATATTAAAACAGTCTTCATAGAGGTAAATACATAAAAATGTATCATACATGAGTAAATAGAAATTTATGATGGTATAATATTTATAAAGCTGTATTTTTTCATATAAATTAATCTTTTCTTGTCAAAAAGGAGAATTACTATGCACCTTTCCAATGCAGTTATTAAGGATATAAATAAAGTATTTGAAGACGCGGTTTCAGATGGTAGAAGGGTTTTGTACGAATATGAGGTGTACCGGATTTTAAGACATATCGGACTGGAAGTTCCGGAGTTTGTATTGGTTGACAGCCCGGAGGAGGTCAGTACAGATGTTTTAAAAAAATTCAAGCATGATATTGTTGTAAAAGTAGTGTCTCCTGACATATCTCATAAGCAAAAACTGGGTGGGGTAAAAGTAATAAAGAATTGGGATCCTTTATTTGTCCAGTATGTATTAACAAGAATGAAGGAGGAGGTTCTATCCCGTTTTGAGGAAGGAGATAAACCGGAGATAAAAGGATTCCTCATTGTAGAGTATATACCCCACACCCAGGCTATAGGCTATGAAATATTGATAGGTTTTAAGGAGGATCATGCTTTTGGTCCGGTTCTTACACTAAGCAAGGGTGGAGACGATGCAGAGTTTTTTGCCAAATATTATGACCCTGCAAACCTTTTTATACCCCCTCTTGACAGGAACTATGCTTCAAGTATGGTAAATACTCTTAGCATAAAGCACAAATTTGATCAGATAGGCCACCCTGAATATTTGGAGCATATAGCAAATGCAGCATCCGGTATCAGCTTTCTTGCCTGTAACTATACCTTTATTGCTGACGAAAGGCCTGAATATATAATAAAGTCTTTTGAGGTTAATCCCTTTGTAATTTCTGAAAATAATAAGTTCATAGCAATAGATGGGTTTGCACAGTTCATTCCGGCACATGAGGACAAAAAGCTGATTCATAAGATAGACCATACGAAGCTAAACTATTTCTTCAACCCGGAAGGAATCGCAGTTGTAGGAGTTTCATCCAAACTTGATAAGTATAGTATTGGAAGAGATATTGCCCACCTTTTGCACGATATGGGAAGAGAAGACATATTTTTTATTAACGTAAAGGGTGGGAGTATTAATATAGAAGGGAAAGAGTATCCCTTATATAAAGATGTACGGGATATACCTGGGAAGGTTAATTTGGCTGTATATGCTGCACCGGCACAGCATACAATTGATTTTATAAAGAATTTACCCGAAGATGGACCTGATTCGGTTATATTGATTTCAGGTATACCGTCTAATATCAAGTATTCTGAATTCACCAGGCAGCTTGACGATGTTAAGCCAAAAGGGGTAAGGATTGTGGGCCCTAATTGTATGGGGGTATTCTATGCTCCGGATGATGACAATAAAGGAATTGATACTCTTTTTATAGATGAGAAGAGACTTGAGATTAGGTATTCAAGTTTTGCAAATACTGTTCTATTGACGCAAAGTGGAGGCCTGGCGATAACCGCTATAGATAAGCTTCAGAATACCGGCATTTTTAAATCGGTAGTAAGCTTTGGCAACCAGTATGATGTAAAAATCACTGATTTGGTTTCCTATTTTGGAATGGAGGATAATATTGACCTTATAGCCCTCTATGTTGAAGGCTTTGACGATGGAGAAGGGAGACAGTTTTTTGAACTGGCAAGAGAAACTAAAAAGCCAATTATCGTTTATAAGGCCGGTAAAACCGAGGCTGGAGCAAGGGCGGCAGCATCCCATACTGCTTCCATGTCAGGAAGCTATGACGTTTTTAAGGCAGCCTGCAGGCAGGCTAACGTGATTTTGGCAGAAAATATAGAAGATAATTATAATTTTATTAAAATCTTTTCACTTCTTGCTGGTAAAATTCCCGGAAATAATAGAGTTGCAGGCGTAGTAAATGCAGGATTTGAATCTACGGTCAGTGCAGATGAGATGAAAAACCTAAGTCAGGCAAAGCTCTCCTTTGATACTATTGAAAGACTGAACAAGATAAATGACTATGGCCTGGTAGATACATCATCCCCTATTCTTGACGTTACTGCCATGGCGGATGATAGAGCCTATGCCGATTTTGTTGAAGCAGTCTTACAGGATGAAAATGTGGATTGTGTATTTGTAGGTATAGTACCTCATGTTGTATCACTTAAGACTACTCCTGATACTTGTCACCATCCCGACAGCCTTGCAAATCTCCTTGTAAAGCTAAGTAAAAAGTACAACAAGGCTCTTGTTGTTTCAGTTAATGCAGGACGCTATTACCAGGATTTTGTTTCGATTATGGAAGAAAACGGACTTCCTGTTTACCATGATATCCGTTCAGCTATAAAGTCTCTGGATGCTTTTGTATCCTATCATTTAGGACTTGGATAGAGAATATAGGATACTATTGGCAACTAGTCTGTATCCAGATACTAATAAGCTCGGTTTAAACATTAAGCGGTGTAAGCTGTTAATGATAAGACTTCCTGTCGAAAGAAGTAAATATGGGTATTATGACGGAAGATTACAAGGTATCTGTGTAGATATTTCCCGGGAAATGCTGAATTATGTTTTAAAGGAGCATCCAAGCTATAATAAAACTTTAAAGCACCCCCAGGTTCCAGGGGTGCTTTTTTCCTACACTTTAAAAATACTTATATCTTCTTTTAGCTTATTCGCCATATTATTGAGCTCCTGGGCAACTGCCGAAAGCTGCTGCATGCTTGCTGATTCGTTTTGGACCGAAGAAGTTATTTCCTGCGTTGAAGCTGCAATTTGTGTAAAAACCTCTGAGATATCCTGAACCTTATCAATTATTGTGTCTTTTTCTTCAGTTAAGTCCTTTATTGAAGCTGAAACATCCTCGATTTGAGTGACTACTTTACCTACCTCGTTACGGATATTATCATAAGACGTTACTGTTTCCCTAATGATTTTCATCTCAACATCCAGCTTATCGGATATGGTTTTTGTGTTGCCAACTACTTTTTGGGTATTGTGGGAGATATTCCTGATAAGCTTATTAATATTGTTAGAATATATCATTACCTGTGCAGCCAGCTTTTTTATTTCCTCTGCAACGACAGCAAATCCTTTTCCGGCTTCTCCCGCTCTTGCCGACTCAATTGATGCATTAAGGGCGAGTAAATTGGTCTGTTCTGCAATACTGTTTATAACTTCTGTTATTGTATTTATTTCATTAATACCACTGCTTAATGACGATATTTCCTCTATTGCAGAGTTAAACGAATTCTTAGTCTCATCAACTGTAAGAATTAGGCTTTGAAAACTTTTGTATTCCAGATCTGTAACCTCTTTGATTTTACCATTGCTGGCTAAGACATTATTAGCTTCATCCAACATAATGTTTAATTTATTCCCAAAGCTTTGAAGAGTCTCAACAATATAGTATATACCTGAAGTTTGATTTGAAATTGCATTAGTCACATCTTCAATATTTTGTGAAATCTGTTCGCCTGTAATTGCAATTTCATTACTTGAACCGGTTAACTGTGTTGATATACCATAAAGATTGTTAACGGTGTTTTTAACTGTTCCTATTGTTTCTTTCAGTACAGCGATTGAACAGTTAAGTGCATTTGTGAGCTTTCTGGTTTCGTCTTTGGTACTACTGCTAAACTCTATTGTAAAATCACCTTTTGAAAAATTATCAAGTTTCTTTACAATACCAACTATTGGCTTGGTTATTGTTCTCGATATAAATATTCCTATGGAAATTGCAATAATCTGTATTAGTAATGAAATAATTATGATTTCCCATAGGGTTTTTTTCAGCTCAGCGTACATTCCTTTTAAGGAAATTCCGATATTTAGGTTTCCGGACTCTACTAGCTTGGATGAAAAAGGGACTGATACGTTATATACCTTTTCTCCCGTATTTGCCGTAGAAATAAATGCGGATGTAGCAGAAGATATAACGTCTGGTTTACCTTCCTTACCTTCTGAACTTGTTGCACTGGAGGTAATATCAACTTTTCCTTCTTTGGCAGTGTTATTTTCATCAGAAGTAACCAATAAATTCAAGCTGCTGTCAGTAATAGATATATAGGCGATATTTCCTTTGCTTTCACTCTTTATATCCCGGAAAATATGCCTGATTTGCTCAAGTTCACTGATGTTATTACTGATTAATTCCCTCCGGATCGAAGTAACCAGAGCTCTACCATCGCTTTCCATTTGCCCGGTAACTGAACTTTGTACCTGATAATAGGCTAATACTGCAAAAGATATAGAGCAGACTGAAGTTACAAGCAAAATTGCTCCCAATATTTTTTTCATTAAAGAATTAAACATGTTGACTACCCCCACGAAATAACTAGTTTTAGATTGATCTAATATGAACGAATTATATGGACTAAAAAAACTTATGTATACTTATCGGTAAATTTCTTTGATTTATTTATACTGGATGTATAAATATAGCCACTAAAAAAATTATAGAGACATTTAGCAATTTTTCAGTTAAGAATAATTTGGTATGAGAATAAAGAAAGGTCTGTAACACAATACTGGCATCCACTGCATAGTATGTAGTGAAAATTGAGAAGAGGGTGATGCATAAAATGGATCAGTACCAACAAATCCTTCGATTAGGGATGAAAGCACCGGATTTTGAAGCAATAACTACATATGGCCCTTTAAGGCTTTCGGATTTTAAGGATAAGTGGGTTGTTCTCTTTTCACATCCTGGAGACTTTACCCCGGTTTGCACCACGGAATTTATAGCATTTGCACAGATTGCTCCATTGTTTGAGCAAAGAAATGTACAGCTTCTTGGCCTTAGTATAGACAGTAATCCTTCACACCTTGCATGGGTATACAACATTTATAAGAACACCGGCATAACAATTCCGTTTCCTGTTATAGCAGACAGAGATGGATCCATTGCACGGCTTTACGGAATGATTTCAGAAGATGTGAGTGCAACCGAAACAATCAGGAGTGTATTTATAATCGATGACAAGCAGGCTATTAGGGCGATACTTAGTTATCCTCTTACAAATGGAAGGAATATACCTGAAATTCTTCGTCTGGTGGACGCACTCCAGACATCTGACAGGGAAAAGGTAGCAACACCGGCAAACTGGTGCCCCGGCCAGCCTGCAGTGGTTCCGCCGCCTGGCACATACAAAGAGTTGGTTGAAAGGGTTAAATGTCCTAAAGGGCTTCAATGCATGGATTGGTATTTATGTTATAAACAGATATAAATAGACCCTAAAAATGAAGGAACCCTAAAAAGGTATCAAGAGAAACGGACTTAAGAGCCATATAAAGCCATCAAGCTTATAGTAAAAAAAGAGTGGTAATGGGTAAAACCGTTGCTGCTTTTTTAATGTGCCTATTTTATTTCTTCCACTACAGTTTTTTAAAGCTTTAATGTCTTCACTGTGTTTTTTAAACCAATCATCCCAATAATCTTTGTTTTTTCCAGCAAGATCATCTGTATCTTTTTTAGAATACTTAGGTAATAGATCTATCATATCAGTATTTCCTGCATTAATTTCATCCATGAATATGTGGAAGTACAAACTCGACAATATAAACAAAATATAGTATAATTTTATACATTAAGTACATTAAGTCAAGTTTGGGGGCTTATTCTATGGAAGATATTCAATCAAATCCAAGTCGCTTTTTTTCTAACCAAGTTTTGTCCAGAGCAGTAATAATAGCTGTATCATTAGCAATATTAACAGATTTAATAGGTGTTTATAGTGGCTTCTTGGAAATTGGACTTTTATCAAAAGTTAAGCAAGGTTTTGAGATCACAACTGCTGAAGCGAATGTGAATGATACTAGGCAAGGTATAATAGGCGTGTTTCAAGTGCTGGTATATTTTTTATATTTTATTCTCTTTCTTGTGTGGGTTAATCGTTCAAATAAGAATTTGACAGCATTAGGTATCAAGAATAAGAAATTCTCTTCTGGTTGGGCAGTGGGGTGGTTCTTTATTCCTATTGCAAGTCTTTTTAAACCTTACCAAGTTATGAAGGAAATATGGCAAGGCAGTAGTAGTTTAGATGTAGAAGATGAAGGAATTCCATTAAGAAGTTATGAATCAACTTCATTAATAAATTTATGGTGGACATTCTTTATTATATCTTCTATCGTTGGTCAGATTTCATTTAGACTTGCTATGGCAGTTGATACTGTGGATATGATATATACTTCAAGTATAGCCTCTGTAGCATCAGATATACTTAGCATTTTTGAGCAAATAATAACTATAATTGTAGTTTATAAAATTACATCATTTCAGGTTGAAAAACATAGTTTTATTAATTCGAAAGCACAACAGAATGCCGAAAGGGAATATCCTCTTGTTTAATCCAACAGGTGAATGTAGCACATTATACCTGAGGCTAACCAAGAGGTTAATAGTTCTCCTATAGTTAGTTCACCACCACCAACTGTAAGTGTATCAACAACGCAAGAGGTTGAGAAGAGAACTTTACCTGGACAATTGAAAGTACACTGTTAGTAATTAGCTCGATAATGTTTTTGTTCATGATTTGATTAACATTTAAGATAATTAATGACTATTGAAAAGAATTGGTTGAAAGGGTTAAGTACCCTTAAAGAGCTAACCAAGGAAATGATTTATGATAAATCCGGCAGACTTGACGTAAGGGCAAAAACAGCTGATGGAATGCAGGTTGATATTGAAGTCCAGCTTACAAATCAGCGCAATATGGAAAAAAGGACGATGTTCTACTGGGGAAAGCTTTTTCTTGAGGGAATTAAGCAAGGTGATGATTACATAAGCCTATCGAAGGTAATAACTATAAATATATTGGATTTTAACTTCCTTGATATAGATAAGTTTCATTCAAAGTATCATCTTTGGGAGGACGAAGAAGATAACTATCTGTTAACAGATTTGATAGAGATTCACTTTATTGAAATGCCTAAATTCAGGGCTTTTAAAGAGAAAGATTTAAAGGGAAATTCCCTTCATAGGTGGCTTAAGTTTTTTGACAAAATGCTTTCGGAAGAAGAGTTGAAGGAGTTGATTGAGATGGATAGTGCAATTAAAAGAGCAGAAAAGAAACTTGAATATTTGAGTTCAGATGAACAGACTCTTGCGTTGTATAAGGCTAGGGAAGATTCTTTGCATGAGAGGGCTAATATGATTAGTCCTGCAAAAGAGGGAGGCAGAGAGCAAGGTAGAGAAGAAGGTAAATTAATAGTTGCAAAAAAAATGCTCTTATCAGAACTTGATATTGAACCAGTTTCTAAATTTACTGAAATTTCTATTGAACAATTAAAAAAGTATTTTAATTTACAACAATAGTTGAAAAGTCTAATAATTGTTTAAAACGCTATCGAATTTTTCGATTAAACTAAAGTCTAATTTCATGGCATAAGATCCAGGAGTATATAATTTTCCCGGATCAGTGTTGTTTATTTCTATGTTATATTAGTAGTGTGTTAACAGAACACACAATTGCGTCCTATGCATATAATTAAACCATCTTAGAACTTTCCTATGAAGTGGGGCAAATCCCGGTTTGCACCACGGAGTTTATAGCATTTGCACAGATTGCTCCATTGTTTGAGCAAAGAAATGTACAGCTTCTTGGCCTTAGTATAGACAGTAATGTAGCACACCTTGCATGGGTATACAACATTTATAAGAACGCCGGTATAACAATTCCATATTATGATCTCGAGAAAACAATTCATTATTATAAAAAATAACATTTCAAATAGCATCGAATACAGTGGTATAATATCAGTGGATGTTAATACGTATCAGTTTAACTTTGCGAAATGAGGCTATGCATGAGAACTCCAATATTAGAAACTGAAAGATTGATTTTACGTCCACTTTGTTTAGAGGATGTACAAGAAGTACTTGACTGCTGGGAGTGTGACCCGGATGTAGCAAGATATATGTTCTGGACAAGTCACAATGATATTAATAAAACTAAACAATGGTTAAGTTTTGAAATAAGTAAAATTAATTCGGATGACTGGTACAGATGGGGATTTGTATTAAAGGAATCGGGAGCATTAATTGGAACAGGATTAATCTATTTTGAAGAAGAATACAACATGTATGAAATAGGATTTAACTTGGGGAAAAAAGCTTGGGGTTGCGGTTATACAACAGAGGCAATGAAAAAAATTATACATTTTGCAAAACGTGAACTAGGGATAAGGGAAATAGTAGGAAGACATGCTAAAGAAAATCAAAGTTCCGGAAATGTTTTGAAAAAGTTAGGGTTTAAATATATTAAAGATTGTCCATATGAATGTAATGAGGGCAAGACTTTATATGAAGGGAAAGAATATCTTCTAAAATTATAGGAGAGGTCAGCCTGTAGTGGGAATACCTAAGCAGTAACGAAAAAAATACCTGGGGGGTGTAGCTGGTTATGGCTACGTTTTTTTTAATGATAATTTATATGGCTTTCATCAGCTTGGGTTTGCCCGATTCTTTATTAGGAGTGGCATGGCCTCTTATGCAATCAGATTATGGAGCGCCGTTTGAGGCTGCCGGTTTAGTTTCCATGTTTATAGCAGGCGGTACCATTGTTTCAAGTTTGGCAAGTGGAGCTGTTCATAAGCGCTTAAGTACCGGGAAAGTCACATTTGTCAGTTGTCTTATGACTGCGGTTTCATTGTTGGGATTCTCCTTTTCACCATCTCTTATTTGGCTTCTTTTCCTGGCGATACCTCTTGGCTTAGGAGCAGGGTCTGTTGATGCAGCATTAAACAACTATGTTGCTTCACATTACAAAGCTCACCACATGAGTTGGTTACATTGTTTCTGGGGGGTTGGAGCTACCCTGGGGCCTATCATTATGTCACAGTTTATTGCAAGACAAAATTCCTGGAGAAACGGATATGCTGCAGTTTCTGCGATTCAGTTCTCTTTGGTTGCGCTGCTTTTTTTCACTCTTCCTATGTGGAATCGCATGGCAAAAGAAGTTCACAACAGTCCTGATCATTTAAACGAAGCTTATAAGGATACAAATACCATTAAGCCTCCTGAAGCGGAGAAAAAATTAAATCCGTTGCAAATTAAGGGTGTTAAGCTTGCACTCGTTTCTTTCTTGTTTTATTGTGGTGTGGAAGCTACTATGGGCTTGTGGGGCAGTAGCTTTTTGGTAGGTATTAAGGGATTACCAACAGCAGTAGCAGCGCAGTGGGTTTCCATGTATTACGCTGGAATTACAGTAGGAAGACTAATTACTGGGTTTATTACCTTGAAGGTAAGTAACCGTATTCTAATTCGTATGGGTCAAGCCACTGCACTGGCTGGAGCTGTACTGGTATTGATGCCTTTAACCACCATTTTCTCACTTATCGGTTTTATTATGGTTGGATTAGGCTGTGCTCCAATTTTCCCATGCATGCTGCATGAAACTCCTGCACGGTTTGGGAAAGAAAACTCTCAGACGATAATGGGCTATCAAATGGCTCTCGCTTATACTGGCAGTACCTTTTTACCTCCGATTCTGGGAATAATGGCAGCTCAAACAACAATAGGACTTTTCCCATTTTTTGTTTTAGCTTGTATAACCATTATGCTTATTGGTTCAGAAAGGATAAATGCTTTAATGAAAGTAAAAAAGGCATATGGTCATATCCCAATTTAATCAATTTTATGAAAACCTGGTAGGAGTATAAAGCACTGCTTTGTAAATGACAGGCCTTAAAAGTTATTGTGGAGTATAGCTTTGCGTGTATTGGCATTTGTGCTTTAAACAGGTAGGGCTTTTTGTTGTTAAGCAACACCCAGCTTCCTTCTAATAAGATTATCAAAAACTTCTACAAGCTTTGGATCAAATTGCTTACCACTGCTTTTATTTATTTCCTTTAGTGCCTCTTCAGGTGTGAAAGTCTTTCTATACACTCTTTTTATTATCATGGCAGAGTATGAATCTGCTATTTGAAGAATTCTAGCTTCATAAGGAATATTTTCTCCTGAAAGCCTTTTAGGGTAACCGGATCCATCCCAAAATTCATGGTGGTACTGTATACAATTTATGGTTTCATCCGGAAGGTTTAAAGCTTTTAAAACATTAAGACCATAATCTACATGGTTCTTTATCATACTATACTCTTCATCGGTTAATGTACCGCTTTTTCTAACTATATCGCTGGAAATTAGTATTTTACCTATATCATGAAGCCATCCCGCAGTGTAAAGATTGTCAACCGTTTCATCCGGCAAACCAAGTTCTTTTGCAAGAGCAGCAGCATATTGGGCTGTATACCCCGAATGGACATAGGTGTACATATCCTTTTCAGCAAGTACATTAAGCATTTCATACCCATCCTTGGAGAGTATTGGTTTTTGTTTGTTTATGAAAATATTTAACCTATGATTTTTATATTTGTTATAATACATGTTTATATCTGCTCTATAAAGAAGCTTTTCCACATCTAAATCAGAAGATGAAGAGTTTGCCTGGCCAACCGAGAAAGAAAGGCTTATGGGATCTAATTCCGGGTCGATAACAAACATCTTCTCCCTTATAGCTTTCAAAAGTCTTTCGCCAAGCTTCATTACTCTTTCACTACCATCATTTCGTACAACAATTATAAATTCATCTCCCCCAAGCCTTCCTATTACCCTTTCAAGTCCTGCAGTTTCCCTTTTTATGAACTCTGAAACTTCTACAAGTACCTTATTTCCAGCAACATGACCATAAGTATCATTTATCTGCTTAAAGCGGTCCATATCGGTTATAAGAACTGAAATACCTCCGCTTTGGAGCATTTTTTTCGCTGTTTCAATTGTATGAGCGAAATTTGATACTCCTGTAAGTGAGTCAGTAATACTCATGGTACGGTATTTGTTCCGCTCAACAAGGAGTTTGCCAAAAAGCTGATAAACAATAATAACCATAATGGTAAAACAAATTTGGCCATTTGCAGTTCCATATATTTGCCCTAAAGGATATGACCCGGCTCTAGCTAAAGGTAAAAGCATAAGTATCCTTGCTGCAGGATATAATCCTGCAAGCAGGGGGAACATAAAATTATCCAGAAGAAGTAGATAACATATAACAAGGAAACTCCACCTGTTAATTACAATTTCAAATGGATAAGGCAGTGAATATAAATCTACTATAAAAATATACGTTGCATATGATAGCAGAGCCAGTAAATACTTATAGGGTTTTGTTTTTACATAAAACTTAGCGGCCAGCATCATACCTGTAAATATGGCTACCAGGAGAGTGGAAGGAAAGATGTTTCCTATTTCCAATAATGTAGATAATACCAGTATGGCAATGGTAAGTATATAAATAAGGTCAGCAATACATTTGTTAACTGAATTGCATAGTGTTTTGACTTTTTGTTTGATCTGCTCCATAACTTCAACTCCCCAACCCAAAATATTCTATCGTCTTCTAAGTTTATACAAAAATGAATCAAGTATCAATATTAAAGTGTAATTAAGAAATCAATCTATTTTAAATAACTGGGGGACAATTTTATAACACGACTGATTCTTAGATATCGGCTTTAGTATTGACAAATCTTTATAGGTGTAGTATCCTATTATTAAGAAGTTAATATCAATATGATAATATCAGAGTCATAAAAACAGTCGGGTATACCTGGGATACTTATGGCATAAATTATTAAGTTCAATATAATGTCAACACTTTGAGGTTTTAGTAAAGAGAGGGGAGAGAACTATGAAAGCATTAAAAACTTCATTTGAGGAAATAGTAGATGTTGATGCCATTGGTAAGGAGGTAAATACAAGAAATTTAAATGATTTGCTTAAAAGGGCAAGTCAGGAGAACATAAGACCTTCACATGAAGATACAAAAAAGGTAATGGCTCTTTTGATTGATCCTCAGCTTGACTTTATGGAAAATGGCGCATTAGGCGTGCCCGGTTCTATTAAAGATACAGAAAACACAGCAAGGTTTATCTACAATAATATGGAACAAATCACAAGGATAGTTGTATCTTTGGATACCCACAATCCATTTCAAATCTTTCATCCATGCTGGTGGATAGACGAAAATGGCAATAATCCTCCGCCATTTACTGCAATTACTGTAAAAGGTCTGGATGATGGAAGCTGGAAACCTGTTCTACATGCACAAAAAAGTAGAGAGTATGTACAAAGTCTGGAGAAGAATGCTAAAAAGACCCTGGTGATTTGGCCTTACCACTGTCTACAGGGTACAATGGGTAATGCAGTTGAAAACCAACTGGCCAATTTAATCTACTTTCATTCAGTAGCAAAGAAGACAGTTCCAGAAAGGGTTGTTAAAGGCATGGCCCCGCTGTCGGAGATGTACGGCATTATAAAACCTGAAGATAACAATGAACAAAATATAAACATGGACCTTTTAAATGAGATTGAGAAATATCAAATGATTGTAGTTGCAGGCCAGGCAAAATCACACTGTGTTTTGGAATCAGTAAAGCAAATACTGGAGCACTATGCCGATAGACCGGATGTAACTTCGAGAATTTATATTCTGGAAGATTGTATGAGCTCAATCCAGGGATTCGAGGAAGCAACAGAAATAACCTTTGAACAGTTTAGAACGCAGTACAAAATCAATCTGGTCAGGTCAACAGATTTAGTCCTTTAACAGACCCTGATAGGAGGGGGTTTAACTATCTTATTTTCTAAATAACTTTAAGTACTCGTAGTACCCCTCCTTTTCCAGGTCTTCAACCGGAATAAATCTTAGTGAAGCTGAATTAATGCAGTAACGAAGGCCTGTTGGCTTTGGACCATCAGGAAACACATGTCCAAGGTGAGAATCTCCATTTTTGCTTCTAACCTCTGTCCTTACCATAAAATGACTGCTATCTGCCTTTTCTACAATATTTTCCTTTACAATAGGTTTTGCAAAGCTGGGCCAGCCGGTACCAGAATCGAATTTATCAATAGAACTGAATAGCGGCTCTCCAGAGACAATATCTACATAAATACCTTCTTTCTTATTGTCCCAGTATTCATTTTGAAAAGGAGGTTCCGTCCCATTCTCCTGTGTCACCTTATACTGCAAAGGAGAAAGTATTTCGCGAAGATCCTTGTGGGAGGTTTTCTTGTTTGGTGATAAACTGCTCTTATCTTCTCCCCAGATTTCCTTAAGATATTTTTCACGCCCTGATCCAACCTTATACCTTTCATAATGTACTGTATTCTTTCTATGAAAATCCTGGTGGTATTCTTCAGCTGGAAAAAATTCTTGAGCCTTCAAGATCTTTATGGCAATGGGTTTTTTAAATATTCCCGATTCCTCCAGGGCTCTTTTTGATTCTTCAGCTTCCTTTTTCTGTTCATCATCATGGTAAAATATAGCGGTAGAGTACTGCTGGCCCCTATCATAAAACTGCCCGCCTTCATCTGTCGGGTCAATGCTTCGCCAGAATATATCAAGAAGCTCCTTATACGACACTTCCTGGGGATCAAAGGTTATCTGTATGGCTTCATAGTGCCCGGTTGTCCCTTCGCATACCTCTTCGTAGCATGGATTTTCCTTTGTACCTCCTGTATAGCCTGATCTTACATCTACCACGCCTCTAACACCGTCAAAGGGTGGCACCATACACCAGAAGCAGCCTCCGGCTAATGTAGCATGCTTATACTTATTGTTTGCCAAGTTTTGAGGCATAAGATATCACTCCTTGTAATGAATAGTTGTGTATATAAACAAATGTATCATTACTTATTTATACCAAAACAAATTCAAAATATTCACTAGAATGCCTGGCAATATAAACAGCTAAAACAAAAAACCGGACTCCAGTATAAGTCTGGAGTCCAGTTTGTGTCAGGTTATAGAATCCTAACCTGAAAGGTGCTTTATTAAAATCAAATTGCAATATAGATCAAATTACCATTAATATCGTAGTCAACCGGTAAAGTAGGAATTATGCGCAGTATGTATCTCTTCATCAATGTATAGTCGGTAGAGTTAATAACTCCATCACCGTTTACATCTGCTAAGCGGCCTTTGACTACAGCATTTGATTCATAAGGCAGACTATTTATTATGTTCAGCAGACGTCTTTTCATTAGAGTGAGGTCTGTAGAGTCAATACGTCCATCGAGATTTAAGTCACCGGCATGGTACCAGGTTTGGCCTGTTGGAGTAGGTGACGGGCTTGTAGAACTTGGAGTAGGTGATGGATTTGTAGAACTTGGAGTAGGGCTTGGAAGCGGAATGCTTCCTGAGTATTTAGCTATAGCTGCTACAGCACCAACAAAACCTGCATTATAGTCTATTGCTACTTCTGTATACTGGAACTGATTAACATCATCTATGTATTTGTCGCTTAAGTCGGGTCCACCAACCAAAGCACCGGTTAATAAGTATTTTGCCGGTTTCGCATTGTCACCATTTGCATATGTATAGCCGTTTGCAGCTCTATGGTGAGGGTGTGTAGGATATTTTGAGCCAAAGCCGATAACATATGACATATTGGCTGGGTTGCTTCCAAGTGCATAATCTATCTGTGACTTTGCAAAGGTTCTTAATGACTCATCTTTTGTCAACTCATAATATCTCATTGCCAGCAGGGCCTCTGCAGATGCATATCTTAATACACCCCAGTTGCTTAAGTATCTGAGTCCGCCTGGAGTTTTTGCAAGAGTATTCTTCCAATAGTTTAGATTGAAAGTCATAGCATCCTTGTATCTCTGTTCACCGGTTATTTCTGCAAGCTTAGCGAACACTGCCATATACATATCGTCCCAGCACATTGTCCATTTGTTTTCAAATGGGCTGTCACCCCAAAGAGTTTTATGTGAGAGATAGCTGTCTATTTCTGTGAGATACTTGCTGTCTTTTTCTACCACATAAAGCCATGTAGCGGCCCAGGCCAGATCATCCCAATAAGAGTGTGAAATATAAAATGCATTTTCCTTATAATATCCAAGATTGGTTTTACCCATGGTGTAAAGTTCTTTTGCTGCCTGAAGGCACTTGTTTGCATAAGCTGAATCTATGCTCTTATAGTTTAGGTACATTATTGTAAGAGCTGCCGATGTCAGACCGCAAACATCAGAAGCAGGATTTGAAGCATTTGCAACATAAGGAGTAGGCCTTGAACCCGGCTGTGTTTCAGGTGCCCCCCAGTATGTATGGTCGGCCTGGCCATCTCCTACCTGATAGTAGAATGTATTTGCGTTAGGATGACTCTTTAGTAGGAAATCAGAGAAGTATTTTAGAGTAGCAAGCATTTTTTGTGTATTTCCTGTTGAATCGAATACACTTTTATATTCATACAGGGACCAGCCTAAAACAGCAGCTGCATATGCCTGCGGTAAACCAAACTTGACATGGTCTCCGGCGTCATGATATCCCCCTGTAAGGTCTACGCCCACGTCACTTCCATCGCTTGTATGGCAGGCACCTCTCCAGTCAAATACATTATTGGTTGCGACATCCGGGCCGCACTTGTTGGCATCATAAAAATAGATTGAGTACTTAAGAGCGGTAGAATAATCAAAATCAGCTGCAGATACACTCATGGTTGAAAACACTGATGTCATTAACAAAGTGAAAATAATCAGCATTATACTTACTTTTTTCATACATTTTCCCCTTTCAGAAAGTTAAATTTAATACGGAAATAGAAAAACCACGCACCTATTATAGTTGTTTAGTGTATATAGATTACTGCTAATTACAATAGGGCATTGGCTTATTGGATTGAAATATTAAAACTAATCACCTCCATATATAATTGTGAGATAAGTAAATTAACACCACCTCCGGGTTTACTTGAAAATTTTAGCTTATATTATTTATAAATATCACAAGTTTAAACTACAAAACTATTATATCATAATAGATATACAAAATAAAAGAACTCAAACCTTATTATGGGCATATTTTTCTTGTAGTGCACAATATCATACGGAAAAATTATACCCAAGGTTAGACCTTGGGTATGTTTCGTCCGTAAAATATTTCTGACATTTCCTTCTTCAATTTTTGTTTTATTTTTTTCTTTTCTCCTGGTAGAAGCTCTTTTTTTGTTACTCCAAATAGGTAGTTATCCAGGTCGAACTCCTTTAAAAGCATCTTTGTATGAAAAATATTTTCCTGGTATACATTTACATCGAACATATGATATAGTTCTTTTGTATCATTGGAAATATAGTTTTGTATGGAGTTAATCTTATGGTCTATAAAGAACTTTTTGCCTTCTACATCCCTGGTAAATCCCCTTACCCTGTAGTCAATAGTTATAATATCGGAATCAAAGCTGTGTATAAGGTAGTTAAGTGCTTTAAGAGGAGATATGTGTCCACAGGTGGATACATCAATATCTGCCCTGAAAGTACTTATTCCATCATCCGGATGACTTTCAGGATATGTGTGCACCGTTATATGGCTTTTATCCAAATGAGCCAATACAGTTTCAGGAAGCGGGCCCGGTGTCTCGGTTTGAGAGGATTCGTCTATAGGTGTATTGTTTAGCTTTTCTTCAGATATAAGCATGGTAACACTTGCACCTTGTGGATCGTAATCCTGACTGGAAATATTTAGTATATTTGCACCTATAATAGAAGACACATTTGACAGAATATTTGTCAGCCTTTCCGCATTATACTGCTCATCAATATAAGCTATATAACCTTTACGGTGTTCCAGATTTTTTGCATAGCAAATATCATATATATTGAAACTTAACGTTTTGGTCAGATTATTAAATCCATACAATTTTAGCTTTTTTAAAGATTTTATTTCCATAGCCTTCTCCTTATGTAAACTATTTTTAATAATTGCCCCTATCATGTAATATTATAAGTTCATAATAATATTTTGTAAATGGGACTCGAAAAATATGTAGCGGTATGTTAAATACTTCATTTTGGTTAAAAACCATTAATCAATTTACGCCAAAAACCAAAAGTGGTATAATACACACTATAAAGAATATAAGAAAGGGTGTAACCTCTTATGCAGAAGGATAGGTATGAATTAATGGCTGCAATTGATGTTGGTTCCAATTCGTTAAGAATGATGATCGCACAGGTTACATCGGACGGTGATATTATACCGTTGGAAGATTTGTTCAAGCCTACCCATATAGGAAAGGATACTTTTTCATTTGGGAGGATACAGGTTCAGTCAATCCATAATACATGCGATACTCTAAAAGGTTTTTTCAAGCTGATGCAGGATTATAAGCTTAAAAATTATAGGGCTGTAAGTACCAGCGGTATAAGGGAAGCTGAAAACAGGGAATATGTATTGGAACAGATTAGACTAAGGTCCGGACTTGAGGTTGAAGTTATTAATAATGCCCAGGAACGCTTCTTAATGTATAAGGCTATACGTAATCATATGGTTAATGAAAAAAAATTTGTTGATAAAGGAACCCTAATTGTCGATATCCGTTCAGGAGGAGTAGAAATATCTGTTTTCAGTGAAGGAAGTCTCAAGTTTACCGAGTATATGAAGGTAGGGTCATTAAGACTTCGCGAGATCTTAGCGGATCTTGAAAAAAGAACCCTTGACTTTCCAAGTATTATGGAAGAATTTATTGAAAGCAGAATAGACTTTTTAAAGTCCATTCTGCCCAAATTTAATATTAAGGGCTTCGTTGGGCTGGGTGGAGAGCTAAAGACCATAATAAGTCTGTGTACAGAGGATAAACCGGGTACAGAAAGGAATTATATAAAGAAGGAACAGCTAAAAAAACTATACTCAAAGGTACATAGTTTGACTACGGCACAGATAATTGATGAGTTTAACCTTCCAAGGAGTCAGGCAGAGATTCTTTTGCCTTCCATAATACTCTTTAACAGCTTTCTGCAGATGACTGATTCCGATGGAATATACGCTCCTATGGTATCCTTAAGACATGGACTTTTGGCCCATATGGTGGATGAAAGATTTGATACTGTCAGAAAGAAAGAGGCTTATGACGATATAATAAGTTCTGTATGGTATATTGGGAAAAAATATTCTATTGATGAAGTACACAGTAGTTATATTGAAAAGCTTGCACTCTCAATGTTTGATCAGATGAAAAAAATTCATATGCTTGGAGAAAACGAAAGATTTTACTTAAGGGTGGCTGCCATACTACATGATATAGGAAAGTATGTAAACCATAACAGCCATGATATTCACTCATACAATATTATCCGTTTTCAAGATATAATGGGATTTTCAGACGGCGAATTAAATCTGGTAGCAAATATAGCAAGGTATCACAGTGATGAAATTCCTGATCTGTCTCATGACAATTATCTTGTGCTAAATGCAAGGGACCAGATAATTGTTTCAAAGCTTGCAGTGATTCTTAGAATTGCTGAAGCGCTGGATATATCTCATAAGCAGAAAATAAAGAAGGTTGAAGTGCACAAACACGGGAAAGAGCTTCAGTTTAATGTATGGACAAAGGAAGACATACTGCTTGAAGAATGGAGTTTTATAAGCAATGTAACTTTTTTTGAAGAAGTAATGGGCAATAAACCTGTTATCAAGCGTAGGGGATGATATCTTATGAAGAAAATCGATTATGAACTTAAGAGGAATTATTTTAACCGAGAGCTTAGCTGGCTTGAGTTTAATGAGAGAGTATTGGATGAAGCATGCGACAGCAACAACAATCCTATTCTTGAAAGGCTTAAGTTTCTATCTATTGTAAGCTCTAACCTTGACGAATTCTTTATGGTCAGGGTTGCGTCATTGTTTGATCAAATACTGGCTGGTTTTAAAGAGCCGGATATTGCCGGATTCACACCAAGGGAGCAGATTGATCTGATATCTTCCAGAGCTCACAGAATGATCTGCGACCAATACAGCTGCTATAACCGTTCCTTGATACCCGGCCTTAAGAAGGAGAAGATTTTTTTCTTAAAGCCTAAGGATCTTAGTGATAAACAAAAAAGCTTTATTGAGGAGTTTTATAATAACACGGTTTATCCCGTACTTACACCTATGGTGGTTGATAGAAGCAGGCCTTTTCCTTTGATACTGAATAAAAGCCTTAATATTGCACTGCTGCTTGAAAACAAGGATGAAAGTGAAGAGCCTATATTCGGAATGGTCCAGGTACCTTCAGTTTTGGAAAGGCTAATTGAACTACCGGCGGCAGAAGGTGAAAAGTGCTTTATTCTACTGGAAGACGTTATAAAAATGTTTATTGATACTCTTTTTACAGGGCATGATATTATAACCATGGCATGCTATCGTATTACACGTAATACAGACCAGGGGCTTGATGAAGAAGAGGCAGAGGATCTTCTGGAAGCTATTCAGCAGTACATTAAAAAAAGAAAATGGGGAATGGTAATAAGGCTTGAAATTGAACACGGTATGGCTCCGGACCTGCTTGAAATATTGATTGGAGAGCTTGAAGCTCCAAGGGAGACTGTCTATGAGATAAAAGGTCCTTTGGATTTTACATTCCTCATGAGAGTTCATTCTCTTCAGGGATATGACCATTTGAGATATCCGGTTTACCGCCAGCAGCCTGTTCCGGAGCTTATAGATGAAGAAGATATTTTTGGAGTAATCTCACAAAAGGATATTTTGCTTCATCATCCATACCAGTCTTTTGACCCTGTCATAGAGTTTGTAAGGCAGGCTGCAAATGACCCAAAGGTTCTTGCAATAAAGCAGACACTGTACAGGGTAAGCGGAAATTCGCCTATTGTTGAAGCGCTGGCACAAGCTGCAGAAAACGGAAAGCAGGTTACAGTGCTTGTAGAGCTTAAAGCCCGTTTTGATGAGCAAAATAACATTATTTGGGCCAAACGGTTGGAAATGGCCGGATGTCATGTTATATACGGACTTGTGGGGCTTAAAACCCACTGTAAGATTCTATTGGTAGTAAGGCAGGAAGATGGCGGTATCAAGAGATATGTCCATATGAGTACCGGAAACTATAATGACATAACCGCAAGGTTTTATACCGATATAGGAATTTTCACATCCAATCCGTATTTCGGTGCTGATGCATCAGCCTTATTTAATATGTTGTCAGGGTATTCCCGCTTAACTAAAATGTACAAGCTGGATGTAGCTCCAATCACACTTAGAAAGAAATTTATCAGTCTTATAAGGCAGGAGGCAGAAAATGCCCGCAACAGAAAGAAGGCAAGAATAATTGTAAAGCTTAATTCTCTTGTAGACGAGGGTATTATCAATGAATTATATGATGCTTCCAATGCCGGCGTGGAAATTGACCTTCTTATAAGAGGTATTTGCTGTCTAAGACCAGGTATAAAGGGACTTAGTGAAAAGATCAAAGTAAAGAGTATAGTAGGAAGATTTCTTGAACACACCAGAATTTTTTATTTTTATAATGACGGTGATGAGATGGTTTATCTCTCCAGTGCTGATTTGATGGGCAGAAACCTGGATCGGAGGGTGGAAATATTATTTCCGGTTGAGGACACAGAGATTGCCTTGCGCTTAAAAGATACGCTTAAAGTTTGTCTTAAAGACACTGAGAAGGGAAGAATTTTAGATAAGGATGGAAACTATATAAAGGTTGACAAGCGGGGTAAGGAAAGCTTAAATTGTCAGGATTATTTCTGTAAAATGGCCGTTAAAGAAGCTTTTGCTGTGGCGGCAGAAAAAACAGAACAGGAATTATGATAAAGCGTACAATAAACTACAGGATGTGGAGTGACTAAATATGCTTAAGTTATGTATTCTGGATGCAAAAACACTGGGTGAGGACATTGATTTGTCTGTATTTGATAAATTCGGTCAGGTTGAAGTTCATAAGATCACCAAACCTGATGAAGTGGTGGAGAGAATTAAAGACAAAAACATAGTTATAACAAACAAGGTTGTTTTAAACGAAGAGAATCTTAAACATGCAAAAGAGCTAAGACTTATTTGTATAGCAGCTACAGGTACCAATAATATAGACCTTGACTATGCAAGAAATAGAAAAATTGCTGTGGCCAATGTCGCTGGTTATTCGACTCAAAGTGTTGTGCAGCATACCTTTGCAATGCTTTTTTATTTACTTGAGAGCCTGTCATATTATGATTATTATGTAAAAACTGGAGAGTATAGCAAAAGTGATATTTTTACTCATCTTGGAAAGCCATTCCCGGAGCTTTACGGTAAGATCTGGGGAATAGTCGGACTGGGGACAATCGGTAGGTCAGTAGCAGATGTAGCCAGTGCTTTTGGCTGCAAAGTAGTGTACTATTCTACATCGGGCAGGAATAACAGTAGTAACTATGAAAGGGTAGAGCTTGGTAGTCTATTAAAGGAATCGGATATTATTTCCATTCATGCTCCGTTAAACGACAATACCAGGAACTTGATAGATTATAAATGTTTTAAGCTCATGAAGACTGATGCTGTTATATTAAACCTTGGAAGAGGCGGTATTGTCAGTGAAAAAGATCTGGCCCGGGCTTTGGATGAAAACTTGATCCGGGGGGCTGCTATAGATGTTTTGGAGAGTGAGCCTATAAAGGAGGACAATCCTCTGCTTAAAATAGAAAATCGTCATAAGCTGTTTATAACGCCGCACATCGCCTGGGCCAGTATCGAAGCCAGGAAGAGACTGGTTGGAGAAATAGTTGTAAATATTAATGCCTTTATAAAAGGTGAAGAACGAAACAGGGTGTGTTAAGGAAAGCTGATTAAATTAATACGGTGGATTAGTGGTTAATATAAAAATGGGATACCTTCCATATGGAAGGTATCCCATTTTAAATAGGCCGGTTTTTACAAAGGTGCATACTGTTTAATATAAGTCCAATATGTTAAAGAGATCGAACTGTAAAAGTAGATGATTGTCTTTAAAGTTTGTTATCTCTGACATGTTAATGAATTAAACCCGCCATAATAATATTACTTCTTTATTTGTGGGATACTATACACTATTCGCTCCTATGTAAATTTGTTACCCAATTAGAAAAAGGGCAACATTTTGAAACTTCATAGTTATTAAGAAATTTTACTACTTTGGTATATAAACAAAAGTATGTAGAAATGTTACAAGAAAATAATTAATAAAAATTATACTTTAAATATATTGTAGGGTATAAAAATGTTAGTAACGTTTTTAGGTCTTCTAAAGTAAAATGAAACCAGGTTAAAGATAGCGAACTCTGAAGATAAACATATGACTCGCTTAAGCCTATTTGATTCAAATGGCTTGCTCATCAAGTTTATCTACTTTTAAAGTTCGATCTCTTTAATATAAGTAGGTTATAAATTTAAAAAAATCGATGTGAACATATTCCTTAGGGAGGTATCAAACATATGGAGAATAAATCACAAGAAACTAATCAAAATGTTAATAACTCTTATGATAAAACAAGAGACACTTTTGGAAGCAGATTAGGAATTATTGCAGCTGCGGCGGGATCTGCAATAGGTCTGGGAAATATATGGAAATTCCCTTATATAACGGGTGTAAATGGAGGGGCGGCCTTTATTGTTGTTTATCTGGCGTGTATTGCTGTAATAGGCCTTCCGGTAATGTTGGCAGAGTTTATTATTGGACGCAGAAGCCAGAAAAATGCGGTTGGCGCTTTTAAAAAGCTGGCACCGGGAACACCCTGGTTTCTGGTGGGAGTAATGGGTGTATTGTCGGCTTTCATGATACTTGCATACTATGGAGTTGTTGCAGGCTGGACACTGGAATATATAGTGAAGTCTGGTACAGGTGCACTTGCAGGCATGAGTCCTGAGCAGATTGAAAGTGTATTTGGAGGTTTTATTGGTAGTACGGTAAGACCGATAATATGGCAGATAGTATTTATGGCTATAACAGCTTCTATTGTTGTTTCAGGAGTCAAGGAAGGAATAGAGAAATATTCTAAGATTCTAATGCCTTTGCTTTTGGCCATACTGCTAATCCTGTGTGTACGATCCATAACCTTGCCTGGAGCGGTAAAAGGGCTGGAATTCTTATTTAGACCTGACTTTTCCAAACTATCAGCTCAAGGTGTATTAATTGCTCTTGGGCATGCATTCTTTTCATTAAGCCTTGGCATGGGAACTATGCTGACTTATGCTTCATATATTGGGAAGAGGGAAAGCCTTGGTAAGATTGCAACACAGGTTACTGTCTCTGATACATTGATAGCACTTTTGGCAGGAATAGCTATTTTTCCGGCAGTATTTGCCTTCAATATTGAACCTGGATCAGGCCCTGGACTTGTGTTTGTGACCCTTCCAAACGTATTTAACAAAATGCCGGGAGGACCGTTATTTGCTGCGCTATTCTTTGTGTTACTTGCTATTGCAGCTCTGACTTCTGCCATATCAATTCTGGAGGTGGTGGTTTCTTATACTGTTGAAGAGCTTAAAATGCCTAGAAAGAGAGCAACAATAATTGCCACTGTGATCATAACACTGCTGGGGATACCAAGCTCATTGGCCATGGGGCCTATGGCAGGTTTTAAGATTGCCGGCTTAAACTACTTTGATTTTCTTGACTGGACAACGGCTTCAATACTTATGCCGGTTGGCGGGTTACTTATAACAGCTTTTCTCGGATGGTACTGGGGCAGGGAAAAAACCAGGGAGGAATTATCTTCTGAAGGCACCCTTAAGATCCGGTATATAGGACTATTTATGTTTGTCTGCAAGTATATAGCTCCGGCAGCAGTAGCAGCAGTATTTCTATATGGATTATTCAAATAATGACAAAGGCCTTTAAAAATAACCTTGGTGTGATATAATATCTCAGGTATTGCTAGAGATATAAACTGTAAAGTACTTTTTAATGGAGGTTTTATATATAATGCTGCTTGCAGACGATTGGAAGGACTATGAGCTTATAGATACAGGAAATGGTGAAAAGCTTGAAAGATGGGGGACGTATATTTTAAGGCGTCCTGACCCTCAAATAATTTGGCCTATAAAAGAGGAAAAGGGCTTGTGGATCAATGCAGATGCGCATTATCACAGAAGCTCCAGCGGGGGCGGAAAGTGGGAATATAGAAAGAAGCTTCCCCAAAGATGGAAGATATCCTATGGGGGAATGTCATTTTATATTGAACCTACAGGCTTCAAGCATACAGGCCTTTTTCCAGAGCAGGCCGTTAACTGGAGATGGATAATAGACAAGATACAGTCAGCCAAGCGCACCGTTAATGTGTTAAATCTTTTTGCATATACAGGAGGGGCAACGGTAGCTGCTGCCTATGCCGGAGCTTCAGTGTGCCATGTTGATGCTGCAAAGGGTATGGTACAGTGGGCAAAGGATAATGTTGCACTGTCGGGTCTTGCAGACCGGCCTGTAAGGTTTATTACCGATGACGTCATAAAGTTTGTCCAAAGGGAAAAGCGCCGGGGTAATAAATATGATGGTATAATAATGGATCCTCCGTCTTATGGCCGCGGTCCAAAGGGGGAGATCTGGAAGATTGAAGATGCATTATATGGATTTGTGGAGGAATGTCTCGATGTTTTATCTCCAAAGCCTTTATTTTTCCTTATAAACTCTTACACTACCGGCTTTTCACCTACTGTAGTGGCCAATATGCTTAAGTTAACCGTACAAAGAAAGTTTGGCGGGTCGGTTACCTGCGGTGAGGTTGGGATACCTGCCAAAACTTCCGGTATTGTTCTGCCCTGCGGGATTTACGGGCGCTGGGAGGCAAATTCCTGATGAACTTTGGAGGGAATGAAAAGGTCAAAATCATCTACGAGGATAATCATGTTTTAGTGGTGGAAAAGCCCGTCAACATCCCAACCCAAAAGGATGAGACAAACGATATTGACATGCTAACCCTTCTAAAGGAAGATTTAAAGGAGCGGTATAACAAGCCCGGCAATGTATATGTGGGGCTTGTTCACAGGTTGGACCGTCCGGTTGGAGGAGCTATGGTTTTTGCCAAGACATCAAAGGCTGCATCAAGGTTATCCGATCAGGTGCGGACCAGACAGTTCAAGAAGGTATATTTGGCTGTAGTACACGGTATTTTGGGGCATATGAGCGGAAGGCTTGAAGACTACCTTTTAAAGGACAGCAGGACTAATATTGTAAAAGTAGTGGATAGGAATACAGAGGGTGCCAAGCAGGCTGTTTTGGAGTATAGTTTATTGGGAGTACATAAAAACTGCAGCCTTGTGAGAGTGAATCTTCATACCGGGCGCCCTCACCAGATAAGAGTACAATTTTCCAGTACAGGCTATCCGTTGTATGGTGATCAGAAATACGGCCAGGGCTTTAACAAGCCGGGCCAGCAGATAGCTTTGTGGTCAAATGAAGTTGCTTTCATTCACCCTACTTGCAAAGAAGAATTAAAATTTGTATCTTCACCTCCATCTATAGAGCCATGGAGTTGGTTTGACAGGATAATTAATTAAGGAACTTCTGGAGCCACGCTTAGTTTTTGGAATAAAATAGATAAGTTGTTTGTTTGTGGGAATTAAGCTCCTCATGTGGTCTATGGGGAGTTTTTCATTACCTTTTTTATTAGAATAATATAAGTTATAATGGTATATATAGCTCCAAATTCTAATGAAAGTCAAGTGAGTTTAAAGGGGGATAAAAAATGGCAAGGTCACTTGTTTTTATGCTCAATGGAAAGGAATATCCGTTTTCACCTGCAAAGGTTGAAAGAAAAAAGCTGTATGGATGGACGGAAACTATAGCTTTAGATGATGAAGGAAACGAGTGTAAGCTTGTAAGTATGGACGAGTCAGGTACTGTTATAATTCCAAAAGGAAGTATTGGACTGGGTATTATAAATGAGAAATTTGAATGGGTTGAAAAGACAGACATAAAGGCGGTTGATGAAGACGGTAATGACATAGATCCTTTTCCTTCAAGCTTTTCAGCTCCTTTAGAGCTTGATAGAACTGCAGAGATTGAAGAACTTCTTGATCACAGTATATATGCAGTATACCAGCTTGATGAAGAAGGGGAATACCAAGAGCTTGCAGAAGAAATACGGAAAGGGAAAGTATTTTCTTTTGACTTCAATTACCGGGATGGGTATGAGAAAAGACCTGCCTTTTTAGTTGAAAGTGAGGGGAAGCTGTTCATACTTGTAGGAAGTCCAGTTGAATTTTCTTACATAGGTCTTGAGGAAAAAGGATATATAGATGAATTGGAAGATGATGAAGAAGAATTTTCAGAAGAGCTGGGCCTTGACTTTAGCATGATGTAGAGGGAGGGATACTTGTGAGGATGCTTAATATTTCAAACGAGAAAAAAAGAGATGCATCTGTAGGTATGGAGAGCAAAAAGATGAAAAGCAAAATATCCTTTGTTTTAAAGGATGGATCTCGAAAGAGGAATGTAAGGGTTTTAAGAGGATCTCTTTCAGTGGATCTGGATGACCTGGTCAGTAAATGCGGGGGTCTTTATAAAGTAGGGGAAGAAATAATTAAAGGGGACCCTGAAATAGATTTTGAAAATACAGGAAGGCTTGTAACAAATACGAGGAAACTCTATTTAAATGCACAAAACCAGATAGCATACAGGGTAAACCTTTATGAAGTTGTAAAGAACCCTGATGGAACGGAAAAGGAAAGAAAGGAACTTAATAAGACGGAGTCCAATATATTAAGTGATATACCTCTTAGGTGGACAGGCATGAAAATTCCTAAAGAGAAGGCTGTTAAAAAATTTGTTTTTTCCCGTAAATATCAAATCAGACACGTAAACGGACTTACATACGACTTTCTGTATGACATGGCCAAAACTCTACAGGAGAGCAATTCCCTTATGCTTGTTGGGGGTGGGAAGAAGGGTACAGACCCAATTATACTTACAGGCGGTGGTACACCTTACAGGGGATTTCTAGAGGGAAGAGTAAAAAATGACAAATACTGTCTTATCTTACATCTTACAAATCTTGAGTTAAAGGAGATAGGAAGATGAGGTTTGATGCATCTAAGCTACAAAAAACAAAAGGATATTTTGAAGGCACTATTGAAGCAGTTGATGAAATTACGGCAGCAGCAGCTTCAGATTATAAAAGAAAGGTCTGTAAGAATTTTATTGCCATATCGCCGGACCAGATAGATTCGAGAGTTAATGGTGAAGATTTCTACGTCACAAAGAAAATGGACGGCGAAATGAGTGTTTTGTTTTTTGACGGTATGGATTCATACATAATCAACACAGGTGGAAAGGTAAGAAAGGGTTTACCTTGTGTGGCTGAGGCAGAAAAGATATTAAAAGAAGCTGGTGTGGAATCGGCAGTAATACCAGCAGAGCTATATGTAGAAGAGACTGATGGAAGAACCAGGGTTTTTGAAGTACTGTCTGCCCTTTCAAAGGAAGAAGCAATTGCAAGGCTGAACCTGGCGCCCTTTGACATAGTGGAGTTAAATGGAAAGCCTTTTAACGCTGACAGCTATGAAGAAACATATAAAAAGCTGACGGAACTCTTCCAAAACTCTAAGAAAGTTAGACCTGTGCCATATAAAAAGGTATCATCAAGGAATGAGGTAAAAGAAATATTCAGCGAGTGGGTGGAGAAACAAAATGCCGAAGGGCTGGTGTTAAGAAGTAATCTTCCCCTGGTTTACAAGGTAAAGCCCAAGCATAACATAGATGCGGTGGTTATAGGATATACAGAGTCATCAGGTGATTCCAAAGGGCAGATAAGAACCTTGCTTCTTGCACTTATGACCGGTGAAAACTGCTATCAGATTGTCGGCAAGACAGGTAACGGTTTTTCAGATGAGCACAGAAAAGAATTTTATGAAAAGTTTTCGAAAATGCATTTAAACTCCAAATACATTGAAACCGATTCAAGCCATGTTGCATTTCATATGATTAGGCCGGAAACAGTCATAGAAATCAGCATAAACGATATACTTGTGGAAACAGGTACAAGCAAAATAGTCAACCATGTTCTTGAAATAAAGGACGATACCTACAGGCTCATATCTTCAGTGCCTGGAGTAAGCTTTATTTACCCTGTATTTGAGAGAATAAGAGGGGATAAAAAAGCTTGCATGGAGGATGTACGCTATTCACAGGTTACAGACCTAGTATATATTCCTGACGTGGACAGCTGCAGTTCAACAAAACTTCCGGAAAGTGAAGTGATTATGAGAGAAGTCTATAAAAAGACTGTTAAGGATAAACTGATGGTGCTCAAGTTTGTAGTATGGAAGACAAACAAGGAGCAAATTGATAAGAACTATCCGGCTTATGTAATGCATTTTACAAACTTTAGCTCTGATAGAAAAGAACCGCTGCAAAGGGAAGTTAGAATTTCAAACAATAAGGATCAAATACTTCAAATAGCCCGAAGCTATATTGAGGAAAATGTAAAGAAGGGCTGGATAAAGGTCGATTAGTAAGTAAAGGTAAAAAGGGCAGGGAATTTTATTCCACCTATTAGTATTAGTTTAAAAACGTATTTTGGGAATAGTTAATACATAAAACAGCCGGATAAATAGTCCGGCTGTTTTATGTGTAATGCTTGTCTAAAGCGAGGCTTAAGCAACTACTGCTTTTTAACATAATAAATTATATTTATTCATAATATTAAAATGCACCTCCTATGTTTGTACTTTCCGCACGTTTTGGAAAAGAATTACGTTATGAGGCTGTGGAGATTATTGGTAATATTCAATGTTTCCAAGTTTTGGACTCATATACTAGTGGCAAGATTTACTAATGACGATTTGCTGTTGGAAGATGGTGTGTAGATGATTTGCTGCAGGAAAAATACCAATAATTCCAATTATGTTGTATCGAGGAAATAATTTAATTGCAGCAAAATTTTCATTGCATATTCTAGAAGTAAATTATTTTAGCAAACCCTTGGTATATGAACTGTTTGAAGCACAACCATGAAAGGTTTGCTTAAACTTCCTGAAATAATTTATAGAAAAAAATCAAAGAATTATTCGGATAAAAATCTTATATTACCTGGTTTTACTCCTGGTAAAAAGTAAAATAATTACATAAATAAATATTTAAAACAGGAGGGATAATAAAAAATAAAACTAGGAGGAAAGAAAATGAGGCAATTAACTGCCAGTGAAGTGATATTTTTAAGCAAGCTTCTACAGCTTGAAGCAGCAGACCTCTCCGTTTCAAAGGCAAGCTTATCTCTTATTTCAGATGATCAGTTAAAGACTGTAGTTCAAGCAGGTATAGCCAGCAGCCAGACAAGAATAAAGGGTCTTCAGCAGTTTATAAGCGAAAATAATATAACTACTGCAGGAGGTGGACAATAAAATGGCTTCAATAATTGAGAATATATTCGGTGGTAACGGAGTAAGCAAGCCTACCGATGAGACTATGGTATACAGCCTTATGGCTGGAGCAGCAGCTGCTGCTACTGCCTATCTAACTGCTACTTTAGACTCTACTACGCCGGAAGTCAAAAGGTTATTAAATGATTACACAAATCAGGTGATTTTAGGTCATGAAGCTCTTACTACCCTTGCAATAAACAAAGGATGGTATTTACCCTACGAAGCTCCTATAAAACAGCTTCAGATTTCCCTTGAAAATTCACAGGAAATAATGGGTGGTATGCCTCAATAAAACTATACGGGATATTCTCCAATAGAGAATATCCCGTATAGCATATATATAAAATCATAAGAGGGTTAGCAGATGCTTTTTTAATAGTTAATAACAACTGTTTCAGGTTCCCCAAAGTTCAGACTTTCCTTGGAAGCAACACTTTGTATTATTGTACTGTCAGTATTATAGGTGCCCGGATTTACCACTCTTGCATAGTAGGTAACATGACGTTTGCCTCTAAAGTCCTTACTAATATAGAAGGTGATTTTTTGACCGTCAATTTCCCCCCAGCTCATGTCGGCTCTAGGATCAACTCCCATATTAACAGGGTTTTCAATTGCCTTAAGACCGGAGGGGAGGTAGTCTGTAATCTGGTAGCCTCCATCTATTGCTTTCGCACCTATACCCCATGTAATTACTACCTTTATTATATCATTCTGGTTAAAAGCAGTTACCGATTTTTCCGATCCACCCTTTACAGTATATGTTCTTTTTACATTTAAATTACTATCTTTTTTAATTTCTTTTGTTAGAGATTTCTTAAAAAAGGATACCAGGGCTATATCTCCTTCAACGCTTTCTATTTTAAAATTGCCTAAGTCTACTGAGGGAACTGTAAGTATAAAGGATTCTCCGTTTTCCAGGATTTTGGAGTGCGACTCCCCGTTCATACTGTATCTGAAGCTTACCCTGCTTTCTCTGGCTTTTTTAATTTCTTCATCTACATATAAAAGTCTTTCAATACTTGTAAGTATATCCTTGGCCTCATTGGAAATACAGTACTGGTACAGGCCGGATTTTTGAGGCTTATCAAGCATTGAGGCTAGAAGAGCTGCCAATGAAGTACATTCCAGTACATCATCGTTATCCTTCCCTGTATTAATTCTATAGTAGGGCTTAAGCTCATCAATATACCTTACTATTTTGTCAGTATAAATTCTATTGGCCTTAGGTGTTTCACCAAGCTCACAATATGCCAGAGCTAAATATATAAGGTCTTTTACACTTAAGTTTTCAATCTCCGAAACCTTGTCAAGATTAAGGAGGACAGGCTCCCTTAGCACCGCAAGACCGTAAAGTGCGCTTGTTTTTACTCCTGGAGAATTATCGAAATATTTTGCGTAGAAAAAATCCTTTAACTTGTGAGGATTAACTTCATCTTTAATCAAAGACGAAATTCTGGCACTTATGTCAAGATCGCTCTCACCATAAGGTAGAATTGCAATACCGCCATCCTCCCGCTGGTAGCCTGATACATTAAATGATGCTCCGCTATCTTCCATCCCATACTGCTTAAAGTATGTACCAAGCAGCTCGGATGCTTTCTTAGCCGGCAGTTTCTGGTCAATACGATTGCCGCTTGTATATCTTAATGCGTTAAGGTCGCTTATGAAAGAACCTCTGCTTTTGTCTGCAAATACAAGTTGTGTGTTTCCTGTACTGCCGCCTTCAATTCTCATGCCTGGTTTTAGATCATAGTATACTGCTTCCTCAATCTGATGATATGTTTTTACAGTTGTGATTGAGTGTTTTAGGGAGTCTCCAAGCCCGCTGGCACTAGATGCCTTTATTATAATATCCGTTTTGCCCTCCGAAAGCTCCCAAAGCGGGATGTTAACCCTTTCAAAAGCCTTGCCGTAAGCCTTAACTTTAAAATCCGGATTTTGGTTACTTGATACCTCAAAAATAATCTGGTCATCCTTGCCAAGGTCATTACCGTATGCAGTGACGCCAAGAGCAGGTTTGTCTCCAACCAGGTAAGTGGAATTTAGTGTATAGTTAATAAAAAACGGGAGGGAGACATTAAGGCTTACCTTGTTGCTTCCGGCATGAAGGTCCGTGGTTACGCCCGAGAGAGTTATTCTCCAGGAAGTAATGTTGTCGGGAAGCCGAAACCTTAGCTCGCCGTATCCCTCGTCATTTAAGGTTACTGTTTCAAAATTGGCCGTATCCTTAAAATCCTGCCTGACTACTGTGAGGGCAGTTGAATTGACAGATAGCATACTGGGGTCGTATGACAGCGAAAAGTCAGTGTTATTAATGCTTGCAGTGGGGGCAACGTTAGACTTAGCAACTGGTTCGCTAAACGTTATTTGAAACTTACCGTCACCCCATACACCTCCGCCTTTTCCCGTAGGGCTTCCCACAAACATTTCCCTGCCGGAATTCATGTGGGATTGGTAGCTGGCTTCAACTCCTGAAGGAACAGAAGAGTAAAGTGCTGCCAGGGTATCTATATGCTGCTCGTGAAGCTTGAATAAAGCTTCATCAACTATACTGGCGTTGACAACAGCCTTTTTTCCATTACCGTTTTTATCTTTGGCCTGCAATTTCACTGTTACTTCCTCACCCGGCTTGTAGGAAGTCTTATCCAAAGAAGCTTCCAGTGCCAGATTTTTATCCTTATAGTCGAACAGTGCATTAAACTCCTCGGATCTTACATAGGTTATACCGTTAAAGTATACACCTGTCACGTAAATATTGGGGACATCCTTTTCCTCTACTGTAAATGAGTATTCAGGTCCATTCTTTATTTCATAGTCCCTTATTCCGTTCTGGGTCTTGATAAAGAGATAGCTTCCCTTGGGCAGGGGATTTTTACTCTTTTTGTAGGTAAGCTCCACCCTATCGCCAATTTTGTAGTTTTCCTTTCCGCCATCAAGATAGTACCTGTTGTCTTCATATCTATAAAAATGATCTGCGTAATCTCCTATATGGATATCATACTTCATGCTTCTGCCTGAATTATCCTGGCACTTTACAACAGCTGAATAATAACCGTCTTCTATTTTGGGTGCATCAAAGCTGAAGGTGGCTTTTCCGCTGCTGTCTGTTGTAATAGAGAAGCTTTTGAATTCTTCTTTACGATGGTCATATCTATATCTCTTTTGTGTAACCTTGTTTATGAAGTCATAGTACTGACCATCTTCAACCTTTACCCAGGTGTTTTTATATATGGTGCCGTTAAGGGCTCTGCCTTCTACGGCATCACCCAGATAGTCACTGCTGTCTTTGGCAGTACCGTTGTTCAGTCTTTCTAAAACTATTTTGTTTAAAGCAGCATTAACTACACCCTTATTGTTCTTTATATCAGATGACAAGTTAACATTTACATCATTTACAAACAGCCTTACACTGCTGTCGGAAGATATCTCACCCATTTCAGGAAGGACAGAGTGAGTGTATATACCTATAAGCTGCTCACCTTGAATATCACCTTCGGAATTGGCAGTATATTTTACCCTCATGTTTCCTGAAGAATCTGTAAATGCTCTTTCATTAATGTTCTTTCCTCCTTCATGGTATGCATTTATGTTATAGCTTACATCAAGCTTTGGTACACCTGTACCCTCAAAGAAGGATCCTTTTATATCAAAGATCACCTCTTCGCCCGGAAAGATTGCTTCTTTATTTTTGGTTATCTCCAGCCTGTAAGCAGGCTTTGTAAAGTTCTCTACCGATAAATAGGAGCTTGCTATAACCTTTCCGTCCTTTTTAACAAAAAGCTGGTAGCCGCCGGGGTCAAGGTTTGGAAGCTTAAAGCTTCCTTTAAATATCCCGCTGGCTGCTTTAATCTCCTTTTTTACCAGGGGTTGCGTATTTGTAGGATAGTATCCAACTATAGAGCCACCGGACTTCATATGTCTGAAATAATCAAAATACATATGTCCCTGATCTATTTCTAAGGTTACGCTATCTATTTTCTCATCAGCATACCTGCTTTTTACCAAGCCCCAGAAATTAACTGAATCGTCAGGTTTGTAAAGGTTTCTGTCAAGCTGAATGTAGTTCCAGTACAAGCTTTGCCCGTTATCACCATAAGCTCCGTATATATTTGAGGAGCAGGCAAGTACCGCGGATTTATTATCCTTTGTAGTTATTTTAAAATATGTTGTATTGTTTGCAGCTTTATTTTCATTTAAAGCCGTATCAAAACAGGCTATACCCTGTGTATCCGAAAAATACTCTTTTTTTGTTCCGGGTAATGAGATTTTTGCACCCACAGCTGGTTTTTGCTCTTTTAAGTCATTGAGCCATACAAGTGTTTTATTATTTGCCTTCATAGTGTACATTCCAACTTCTGTGACCTGAATAAAGGTCTGAAAATTAATGTCCTCCCATTTGCTGTCTACAAGGTAGAAGCCTACAGGCAATGCATACGGTACTTTTATAAACTGATCATAAGAAGAATTCTGACTTAGTACCTGTTCAAATTCAAGTACTTTTTGGAGTCCGTCAACAGGTATAACATTCTTGACAGAGCTTCTAAAAGCCCAGAAGGGAAGAGAGTCCTTCTTTTTTAGTGCCTCCATAAAAGAACTTATATCCCGGTAGGAATATACTAATGTCTTCACATTTATTTTTGTACCTTCTTTACTAACGCCATAGTTTAGAGACAAATAGGGCTTTTCACCGGGCAGGTACTCATTAAGATTTTGAGTATATGAGAAATACCCTTTATATGTGTTTTCACCATATGTGTTGCTTGATGTTGTTTCAAACTGGAAGGTATAGTCTTCCTTTAAAGAGTGGTCTGTACCCTTTAATTTAAGACCCTTTTTAATTTTAACTGTATATACTGTGGCTTCTTTAAGCTCTTTGGGGACAAATACAACAGCCCTTTTGTGCCTTTCAAACCTTCCTTCCACAAATGGAGAGATTTCAAAGAACTTATCAATATCTTCATAGTCTTCATGGCTAAGATATATTTCTATACCTGAATTGGTGGGGACATCAGTAGTCTTATCGCCTGGGAATGTACCGGCTATTTTAAAAGCTGAGCTTGTCTGAAATGTCCAGGTTATATCATCACTGTTTTCGGTTTTAATCCTGAAGGTATAAAGCCGGTTTTGCTCAAAAAGTCTGTAAGGTTTTAGCCTGAAGATACCAGGACTCTGCTGGGTTATTTCCGGGGAAGGCTCGTTGTCAATAGAAAGAGATTCTTTAAGCTCGTCCAAGCTTATTTCCTTTTGGGATTTTAGAATAAACTCACTGTCAGGCTTTACACCTGTGGCATCAAAGTCTAGAGGTGCGAGATGAAATCCTCCCCTGTATTCTTCAGCGCTAACCCAGTGGGTAAAAAGGGAATTGGGAATAAGCAGCATTCCTGACAAAAGTACAAATACACATGCTGCTGCCAAAACTGCTCTTTTAATATAAAAACGGTTTTTCATTTTACTTGTTTTACTAGTTGAGATATTTTTAAGGCTATCCGGAATATTAATATTATTATAGGCATCCCGGATTTTCTCTGCCGAGCTTTTTAGCCTCCTGTATTCTTCCATACAATGAGGGCATATATTAAGGTGTGAATTTATTTGTTCTTTAAGTTCCCGGTCCAAATCATCATGAATGTACTCTTCAAGATAGTCTATTATTTCACTGCAGCTCATGATAATACCTCCTTTTCACAATACTCATCTCTTAGTTGGTTCCTTAACAGGCTGTGTGCCCTGTTTAGCCTTGACTTAACTGTTCCTAAAGGAATATCAAGAACCCTTGCTATATCCTCAAATTTTAGATCATGATTATAGCGAAGGTCAATCACCTCTTTATAGATATCATCCAATTGGTTTAATACACTATGTATATCCATGGTTTCAATAGAATCTTGTTCACTTGTATACTTTTGCTCTACAAGGTTATTTTCCATGGGGATTACTTTTCTTTTGTACTGCTGGATGTTGTGGCACTCGTTTAACAATATTCTAATCAACCAGGTTTTAAAAAAACGGTTTTCTCTTAAACTCTTAATACTTGAAAAAGCTTTTATAAAGGCTTCTTGTACGGCATCCAATGCATCCTGCTCGTTACGCAGTCTGACATAAGCCGTTTTATACATTTGAGCCTTCATATCCTCTACAAGGATCATAAAAGCTTTTTCACTACCTTGTTTGGCTTTATCAACGAATTCGATCAAGTATGTGGTCACCACCTTAAGCATTTTACCATGGTAAATATATAGAACACATCAAAATATTTCTATTTGAATATTAGACTGAATCTGTCATGGAAAAGTTCGGAGAAATAAAATAATTTGGAACTAGAAAATAAAAAAGCCTGAAGAGGATGCAGCTATCTCTTCAGGCTGATTTGACCATGCTATTTAGCGGCCTTTGCACTATTCTGTTTTGGTCGTACAAGTAAAAGTGTAAAGATAATGGCTGCTATATTGGCAGCTGTGAGTATATAGAATAATGTCTTTTGATTTGACTTCATAAGCACCGCTGCTACTGGAGGACCAACTGCTACTCCTAAAAGGCGCATGCTGCTGTAAATGGAAGTTATTGTTCCCCTGTGCTGTTTCTCGATTCCTTCCGTAATTAATGCGTCGAGGCATGGAAGTACTGCACCGATACCCACTCCGGCAATGGATAGTGTCACTATTAGCATTATAAAGTTATCCAGAAAGCTTAAGGCCACCAAAGAGCATGCAGCTAAAATATTTCCGGCCAGGATTATCCACTTCATGAGAACCTTACGCTTACCTATAACCTTTCCTGTAATAAAGGAAGAAATGCAAAGGGCAAGGAGCGGTATGGCAACTATCAAGCCTCTTTTAATGCCATTTATCTGGTATTTATCTTCCAGCGTTGAAGTAAAGTAAAAAAGAAAACCAAATAGAACAAACATTGTAACAAGTCCGTCCACAAAGATACCAGTTATCCATTTGCCCTTCTTTTTAAAAATATCTTTTATTTTTGATATAAATTCCTTAAAGTTTTCCTTATTGCTTTCTTCCTTTTTCTTTGGAGCCTTAACTAAAAAAGCAACAAGTAATATCGCAATTGCAGCAAAAACTGTGATTGCAAGAAATGGGGCAAACCAAACCAGGGCAGCTAAAGCTGACCCTAATATGGGGCTCACCACCTTCCCGAAGGTATTGGAGGTTTCAATAATACCGAGAGATTTACTTATCTCGCTTTCTTCTTTAAACATGTCACCAACTGTCGGTATTACAACGGGAAATGCACCTGAGGCACCGATTCCTTGAACCAACCGGCCTGTAATGATTATCCAGTAAGGATTTGGAATAAGCCATGAGCCAAGCCCCGATATAGCACCACCTATACCG
>JBMOLK010000312.1:0-34796 GCA_049325575.1 Bacillota bacterium
AAAAGAACTCTGAAACGCCTTTGTTCATCCTAAGCATTCATTTTATCAGCTTTAAATAAAACGACAGTGTTTTAGCCAATAAAAAATCAAGTTTTACTTATACCATATATAATAAAGTGTTTTTTTAAAAAATGCAAGATATTATTTATATAATTTCATATTTTTTGTGATAAAATTTTAACACTATGAAATTACGAAAAAACTTGAAAATATTATATAGTTACAAAGCCGATAATAAATAGTAAAATATTAGATATAAAAAGGATGTATTGAATTAATAAGATTGGAAAAGGGTGAATAATTTGTCGGATATAGGTGAGGTATTTGGTATAGGAAATATAAACATTATATCAGTATCCATAGTATTTTTATTTTTAATACCGATCTTGACCGGATTTTTTTACAGGTTTTCAAAAGAGAATATCAGATATACCTTTGATTCGCTTATTGGTAATCTTGAGTTTTTATTTGGTCTGGTCATTTCTATTTATTTAACCAGGAAGATTTTTTTTGAAAATGAGTTTATTGTTTTTAGAAAGATACATGATCTTATACCGGATGGTGTTAAAGCTGTTTTATATGGGCAAGACATAATAACCTACCTGGTATGTGTACCATTCATACTTGCATTTGTTATACTTCTATTAAAGCTGGTGGTATATCCTTTTTACAATTTGTTTGCAGAACCGTTTACCAACATTATTTATAAGATTTTCAGCTCAATGAACAGTGTTGTTAGAAGTTTTATAGGGGCACTTTGTCAGATACCAAAGGCAGTCTTTACAGTTTTGGTTTTTGGGCTTCTGATTAATTTTTACTCGTATTATTTTTATTCACCTCATTTATCCAAATGGTTAAATGAGTCAAGAGTATACCAGCTTCTTTACTCTACAGCTATTGAACCTACATTGAATTCCAACATAGCAAAGAAGATCCCTGTTATATTAAATGATTCTTTTTCAAGACAGGGAGAAGACAAAGGCAGTGCCAACAGGCCTGATATTGGAGAAATTGCAAAAAAATTAAGCGGCGGCAATATAAGGGTAATAGAGTATTTTAACGGTGTTACTCTTGATGAAGCTGTTAAATCTACAGAGGAAATAGACGAAACTGCAAGGAAGATAGTAGGAAATGAAAAGAACAGCAGGCAGAAAGCATATCTTATATACAAATGGATTACCCGTAACATAAAATATGATTATGATAAGGCAGAACGTGTAAGTAAAAATGCAAAAGGGATAGAATCCGGGTCTATTGTTGCCTTTAACACAAGAAAGGGAATCTGTTTTGACTATTCGTGTCTTTATATTTCCATGTGCAGGTCAGTAGGAGTCAAAGTGAATCTTGTAACAGGGTTGGGATACAGTGGTGTATCCTGGGGAGACCATGCATGGAACAGGGTTTATTACAGTGAAGAAAACAGATGGATAGAAGTTGATACTACTTTTGGTACGGCAGCAAACTATTTTGACAAACCTGACTTTAATGTTGACCACAAATACCCTGAAATTCAGGGTGAGTGGTAACATTACACATATGCTTTATCTAATAAACCGTGTGAGATATATTCCACTTCTTCATCCGTATAGCTTCTAAATATATGTTCATGCAATAAGTTTAGTTCAAGTTTACCTTCCATCTTGTGAATATGGCCGTTTTCAGTCTTTATAGGAAGTCCGGTAAACCCTGAGAAATAATGGGTATGACCATTATAAGAGGATATTCCGAAGAATGTGTGAAGGTGAAATGAGTCAATTCCAATCATGTAATCTGTTTGGCCCAAAATAATATGTTTATGTCTATTGGAGTTTTTGGTTTCAAACTTGTATCTGTGTATATGAGGATACATATAATACCTCCTTGAGATTATGATGAAGCTTAAAAGTAACATAAAACGTTTTCAGTATTAATTTATACAAAACGGATCAATTTATTAATCCAATATTTGTATTGAAGGCAGGGCCAACAAAATAAAACATATAAAAAAATGTTTTTTGTCATTTTAGTGTGGTAAATATGAGACTGTACTACATAATAGAATATCAGCTTATATAGTATTCATGATCATATTTATATCATAAATATATAGTAATGTATTATATGTATTATATCAGGTTCTTTAAACTATCATACCGCAGTTTTAGCTAAGCTCATATTTGAGGTGTTTATATAAAAATAATACGAGGTGAAGTTATGGATTATAACATACTTATCGGTGGTTCAGCCGGCCAGGGAATGGAAACTCTTTCATCAATACTGGAAAAGATTTTAAAAAGAAAAGGCTTTGAAATCTTTACTATCAGAGATTATATGTCTAGAGTGAGGGGTGGACACAATTTTATTCAGATACGCTTTAGCGACAAGAAGTTGAGTTCGCACAGGGACGGACTTAGCGGAATTATAGCTTTAAATGATGAAACCATTTCAATTCATACAAAGAGGCTTGATGAGTATGGTTTTATTATTGGAGATGAGGAACTAACCATTAATGATAATAGGCTTGTAAAGCTTCCTTTGAAGTTCTGGGCAAAGAATATTGGGAATTTAAAGGTTTTTGGAAGTGTTGCCATTGGAGCAGTTCTTAAAATGTTTGATCTGGATTTGTCATTTGTACAAGGTGTATTGGAGGATACTTTTAAAAAGGATGCTGCTGCACAGAATATGACTGCTGTAGAAGAAGGCTGCAAATTAGTGGATTCCAGATATAAAATAGATCTTCCTTCAAAAGATGATAATATTCTAATAAACGGAAATGATGCTATCGCCCTTGGGGTTCTGGCTGCCGGATGTAAGTTCTACTCTGCATACCCTATGACGCCTTCTACCAGTATAATGAATTATCTTGCAAGCAAGATGGAAGATGCAAAAATAGTTGTTGAGCAGGCGGAGGATGAAATTGCGGCAATTAATATGGCTATTGGAGCATCTTATGCCGGTGTCAGAGCTATGACCGGTACATCAGGTGGTGGTTTTGCACTCATGGTTGAAGCTTTGGGGCTTTCAGCAATGCAGGAGGTTCCGCTGGTTATTGCGGAAATTCAGAGACCAGGTCCTACTACCGGCCTTCCAACAAGAACTGAACAGGCAGATTTGAAGTTTGTCATATCAGCGTCACAGGGTGAGTTTCCAAGGATGGTCATAGCTCTAAGGAATCCCGAGGACTGTTTCTATCAGACTGTTAGAGCCTTCAATCTTGCCGATAAGTATAGAATACCCGTTATACTGTTGGGGGATCAATTTTTGGCGGATTATACCAGTACGGTTAAGCCTTTTGATCTTGGCAGGGTAGAGATAATAAGGTACCTTAATATGGAGGAGTATTCTGACGGCAGGGAATTTAGAACATATGAGTTTACTGACAGCGGAATATCTCCACGTATAATACCCGGTAAGATAAAAGGAACCAGGGTTCTTGTAGATAGTGATGAGCACGATGAATACGGCAGGATAACCGAATCAGCAGAAGTTAGAGTAAGAATGAATGATAAAAGGTTAAGAAAGTTTGAAGCATTAAGTGAGGAGCTTATAGAACCATGTTTCTACGGTGTGGATGATCCGGATGTACTGATACTGGGCTGGGGATCATTGGATGGTCCTATCAGGGAAGCTGTAGCTTTATTAAACAAGGATAATAACAGGAAATATGGGGCTTTAGTGTTTGGTGATATCTGGCCGCTTCCTGTAAAACTCTTAAAAGAAAAAGCAAAACAGGCCAAGAGCATTATTAATGTTGAACAAAATGCAACGGGACAGCTTGCTTCGATAATAATGGAGGTTACCGGAATAGGGTGTACAGGGAGATTTCTAAAATATGATGGAAGACCTGTTTCGGCAGAAGAAATTTATCATAGACTGAAGGAGGCAAACTAAAATGAGTGAGTGCAGCTTATGTACATTTGAGACAGCATGGTGTCCCGGATGTGGTGATTATAATATTCTTGATGCTTTAAAGACGGCTCTTGGAGAGCTAAAGAAAGAACCTCACCAGGTACTGGTCGTAGGTGGTATAGGCCAGGCAGCAAAAACACCGCAATATATAAACACCAATGGATTTTGCGGTCTCCACGGCAGAGCAGTTCCTCCTGCAGTTGCAGCAAAGATTGCCAATAAGGATCTGACAGTAATAATAGATTCGGGTGATGGAGACTCCTATGGTGAAGGGGGGAATCACTTCATCCACAATATCAGGAGAAATGTTGATATAGCTCATTTTGTTCACGACAACCAAATATACGGCCTCACAAAGGGGCAGGCGTCTCCTACTACTGACCCGGGCCATATTACAGATGTACAGCCTTTGGGCTCTTTAAATTCCCCGATGAATCCGCTGCTTCTGGCTCTATCTTTAGGTGCAGGATTTGTTGCCAGGGCTTTTAGCGGTAATAAGGAGCATCTGGTTACTGTAATGATTGAAGCAATCAAATATAAAGGCTATGCCCTGGTTGATATTCTTCAGCCTTGTGTCAGCTTTAACAAGATAAATACTTTTCAGTGGTATAATAAAAGGGTTTATAAGCTCGATGACAGCTATGACTACACCGATAGAATGAATGCTATGAATAAAGCCATGGAATGGGGAGATAAAATACCAATAGGGATAATATATAAGAAAGAAATCCCCACATACCATGATAAAATTGACTTTCTTAAAAACGGCAAGCCGCTGGTTGACCAGGAACTTCCCGGAATTGAAAAAATAAGAGACTTTATGGAAGACTTTGTATAAGACAAAAATGTGTGGGGCATATAACCCCACACATTTTTACTGTTATTCGCCTATTATTATATAATATCTTTTGTTTATCATTTTACTTTTGCCTGTAACGGTAACACTTTCTATCTCATATTTATTGATGACGGCATCTTTTGCATGACCTATGTATGATGTAAGTATATCTCCAAATCCTATACTGTGTTTTAGATTTTTATTTAGTGTACCGATAAGTTTAGGAAGCTTATCAATATTCGTGACAGTTCCATGCTGTTCGATAAAGGCTTTAATAAAAGTAGTCTGATTTTTCTTTCTTTCCAGGTCGCCTATCTGGATAAGCTTACCATCAGCGTCATAGCCCTGCCTGAACCTTACAAAGCCTTCGGCCTGCTTGCCGTTTAAGTGCTGACGGCCTTTGGCAAGATGGATTGAAAGGTCTTGAAACGGGTCATCATAGTTCATATCATATGGTACGTTTATACTTACTCCTCCAAAAAGGTTGACAATTTCTACGAAGCCTTCAGTGTTTACTTTGACATAATCACTGACCTCTATATCAAACTTCTCTTTAATTACTTCTGCCAGAAAATTCATTGAATAAGGACTGAATTTACCTTTATACTTCATGTAGGGACCAATAAAATGGGCGCTGTTTATCTTATAAAAATCAGGATCGTTTGCTTTACCGTTTAACTCCAGGTAATGCTTGACTTTAAGATTATAATCAACATAAAGGTCTCTAGGAATCATTATGATTTTAAGCTTCTGATTTTTCTTATCTATACTTAGAATGCCTATAGTATCATATAAGCCGCTTATTTTATCGGCACCAACGAATAAAATATTCCTGCTGCCTTCTTCAACAAGTTTTTTTGAATATTTTTTCCCTTCCGTTAGGCCCGGGATGGAGTCAAAGTCAATCGCCCCATCGTCGGAGGATGTGTCCTGTTCTCTACCGTAAACGTCATCGGAAACTGTATGTTCCAGCGGATCAATAGTACCCTGGGGGACAGGATCTGCGGGTGCCGTTACAACCGAATCACCAGTGCCTATATAACCAAGTTTACCAAGGATTAGAACTAATACCCCGATAACTACAAAAACCCCTAACCAAATAAAAACAGACTTCTTATAATTCATTATAAAACTCCTTGAATACTATTTTTGCTTCTTGCTTTATCTCTATAAACAGGTTAGATAAATACTATTTTAACACAAACTTAATAAAAATCGGACCAAAAATCAAAAATTTAAGGAAAATTTAAAATGGTTGTAATAATATGGTGCAGAGATTCATATATTTTGGTGGAACATGGGTTTAGTTTAGAATAAGTTATTATTTTCTTATTCTATAAAATAATCGTTTTATGCTATAATCTATGGGTATAAATAATAATGTCTAAATTAAACCAAATTAATTCATGTTTTTAAGGGAGGGTTAAGATGAAAAGTTTAAAGGGTACTAAAACAATGGAAAATCTGATGAAAGCCTTTGCCGGCGAGTCACAGGCTCGCACCAGATATACTTTCTATTCTAAGATTGCAAACAAAGAAGGATATAGGCAGATAGAAGCAATTTTTAACGAAACTGCAGATAATGAAAAGGAGCATGCAAAAAGATTTTATAAGCTTTTGCTTGAAGGGCTAAACGGAGAGCTGCCTGCTATGGTTGAAATAAATGCTGCTTATCCTGTTGCACAGGGGACTACTTTTGATAATTTAAAGGCAGCAGCAGCAGGTGAAAATGAAGAATGGACAGAGCTCTATCCGAAGTTTGCCGAAGTAGCGGCGCAGGAAGGTTTTCCGGAAGTGGCTGCAGCTTTTAAAATGATTGCAAAGGTAGAAGAGAAGCATGAAGCAAGATACAAAAAGCTTGCAGACAATATAGCTAACAATATGGTATTTAAAAAAGACGGTAAAGTTTATTGGAAGTGCGGCAACTGCGGATATATTCATGAAGGGGATAGTGCTCCGGTTACATGCCCGGCATGCCTTCATCCTCAAGCGCATTTTGAAGTTTTTGTAGAGAATTATTAATTCATTATTTTAGTTAATTATATTAATTGTATATAACCCTGCAAAAATATTAGTGAAGGCAATAAGACAGACTAACAGGGATATTGGATAATAATAAAAAGTAAAGCCTGGGTGTGAATATACTTACCCAGGCTTTACTTTTTATTATTAAAACAGCTTTTGAAGCTCTTCATACCGGTCATGGGTGATAAGGGCATCTTTATCAGTATTTCGAAGCTTTACAACGTATGTCCAACGACCGTATGGAAATACCTTATGAATCATTAAAAGGTTTATTATATAAGATTTGTGGCTCCTGAAGAAGATTGTTTTGTCAAGCCGGTCTTCCAGCTCGCTTAAGCCTTCAGAGGTTATATAACGCTCATCAGAAGTATATATGGCCGTATTCCTGTCTTCTCTCTGAATAAGTATAATATCTTCCATGTCTATAAAGCTGATACCTTCCTTGTTCTTTATGATTAGCTTATCCAGAGCTTTTGTATGACTTATCACATGCTTTACCACCTGTTCGTCAGCTTCACCTGAAAGACTTTTAATACGCTCAAGAGTCTTGTGTATCCTCTCTACTTTAAACGGTTTAATCATGTAATCAAAAGCGTAAACTTCAAAAGCATCGGGCATATATTCCTGATGGGCTGTTGCAAATATAATAATGGTTTTCGGGTTGATATCCATAACCTTTTTGGCGCATTCAATTCCACTTAAGCCGGGCATCTCAACATCCAAAAAAATTACATCAGGTCTTAGTGATTCGGCAAGGCAGAAGGCGGTGTTACCGTCTTCTGCTTCACCAACAAGTTCAAAGCCTTCTATTTTGGAGACAGCCTTTTTTAACAGTATCCTCATTCCGGCGTCATCATCGGCAATCAGCATCTTGTATTCCAAGCTTATCACCGACCTCTTCTAAGGGACTTAGGCTTGCCTAGAATTTCTGAAAAGACTAAGCCGCGTAGAATATCACTATCAGACATACTCGATAGATTCAGATAATCCTGGCTATCGCTGTTTGTCACCGGCACAGGCTGCTCAATTAAATCCGGCTTCGCATCTTCTTTCGCAGCCTGGACTTTATTGTCTGTAACTTTTGCCTTTGTATCAGGTTTTTTTGTTTTTAACCTGTTTACACTTTGGGCCGAATGGTTATTTAAAGGCTTTTTACCATCTTGAACGCTTTGGGCCATATCTGCAATGGTTTCTATAATATCAAACAGTGAACCGCTCATGGATTATACAGCTCCTTTATGCAGTTATTTCTTTTCAATCGTTGCATTATCCTGTTTACCTACTTTCGAGATGCTATCTCTCATCTGGGTATCGGCTATAACATTTTGCATGTTATAATAGTCCATAACTCCCAGTTTGCCATCACGAAGAGCTGTTGCCATAGCTTTTGGAACTTCAGCTTCAGCTTCTACAACTTTAGCTCTCATTTCCTGAACTGCAGCTTTCATTTCCTGTTCTTTTGCTACAGCCATAGCCCTTCTTTCTTCAGCTTTAGCCTGCGCGATGCGTTTATCTGCTTCTGCCTGGTCTGTCTGCAGCTGTGCACCTATATTTCTTCCAACATCAATATCTGCTATGTCTATTGATAGAATTTCGAATGCAGTTCCCGCGTCCAACCCTTTATTTAATACGGTTTTTGATATTGTATCCGGATTTTCAAGAACCTGCTTATGATCAATTGACGAACCGACTGTTGTAACTACGCCTTCACCGACACGGGCGATAATAGTTTGCTCACCGGCACCCCCAACCAGACGATCAATATTTGCTCTTACAGTCACTCTTGCTTTTGCTCTAAGCTCGATACCGTCTTTAGCAATTGCTGCGATAATAGGGGTTTCTATTACCTTTGGATTAACACTCATTTGTACGGCTTCAAGAACATCTCTTCCTGCAAGGTCAATTGCGGCAGCCTTTTCAAACTCGAGTGAGATATTTGCCCTTTGGGCTGCTATAAGTGCATTAACAACCCTGTCAACATTACCGCCTGCAAGATAGTGAGCTTCAAGCTTGTTGATTGACACGTTGATGCCTGCTTTTGTAGCCTTTATCAAAGGGTTGACTATCCTCGAAGGCACAACTCTCCTAAGCCGCATTCCGATAAGTGTAAAGATACCAACTTTTACGTTTGCCGCGAAAGCGGAAATCCAAAGACCTACAGGAATAAAGGTAAAGAAAAATGAAATAAAGACAATGAATAAACCTATAAAGAGAATAAAAGCTATTGGACCCATTTAAAATCTCTCCTTCCATTAATTAAAAGTTATTTTATTTGATTTCTCTAACTACTATACGTCTTCCTTCAACTTTTATGATTTTTACTTTTGTATCCTTTTGGATAAACTCACCTTCTGATACAACATCCAGCTTCACTCCGTCGAAGTCTGCAGTACCCGCAGGACGAAGTACCGTTACAGCTTTACCTTCTTTGTCAAGAAAAAATTTGAGATCTTCGGTTCCTTCAAATCCCAGCTCCTTTTTTAATGAGTCGGACAGTACCAAAGTCTTGGACAAACGTCCTTTTGTTGCGGAGTGCAGCACCAGGGTAAGAGCTATGCCTAATACAGCCATGATAATAACCAGCATTATCAATACATCCATAAGACTTGTGGCTGTTGTTACTATTCCAAGGAATAGAAGAATAACACCTGTAATTCCCGGAGCTCCAAAACCCGGATTAAACATTTCAAATATTACCAGAATAAATCCCAGCAAGAAAAATACAGCTGCCCATACATCAATATTATATACAAAATCTAGCAATTGGAACACCCCCTTTTTATATGTTGTTGCGTTTATAAATCATGACTCAATTATATTGGACTATACTTATAAGATAAATACTAATCTGCTGTAATATACAAAAATGAGATTAAATTGTCATTTTTATTGAGTTAACTATCCTTTTGGTATTCTTATTTCAAAGGCTGTAGACTCTTCAGTACTTTTTACACTTATTTCCCCGCTATAGTTTTCTATTATGTCCCTGGTTATAGATAGTCCCATACCTTCACCACTGCTTCCCTTTGTAGTAAAACCGGCTTCAAATATCTTATTGATAATGTTTTTAGGTATTAAAGGCCCGTTATTTTTAACTAAGAATCCGTAAGATTTTAGATCTTCAAATATATTGATCTCTAAAATCCTATCACCTTTTTTCTCTTTAAGGGCATATATTGCGTTATCTATGATGTTTCCAAGAACCCTGCACATTTCCCAGGAAGGAACCTTGAGTTCCTTTAGTCTTGAAGTCACTGTAAGACGTGCAATTATACTTCTCTTTTCACAGTCCAGCATTTTAGCCTGCAAAAGCGCATTAACTGCAGGGTTGGATGTTTTAAGGACCTGGTTAACCTTCTGAATATCATCATAAATCTGCCCGATATAGTTTAATGCGTCATTATATTCTCCCATTTCCATAAGACCGTGTACAACCTGTAAATGATTCATAAAATCATGTCTTTGAGCTCTTAATGTCTTATTGAGATTTTCAGCCTCACACAGGGTCTTTTTGAGCATTTCATACTGGTCATCGGTATAGGATAATGAAATGGCATTACGTACGGCTATGAAGCTGTTAATAAAAAGAGTAACAAATATTACAGTATAAAGCAATAGATAGCCTTTATTGAATCCAGGTGCAATTTTATTCAAATTGTTCAAATAATAACCATATAATAGAACGCCGATCACCACAGCCAGGTGTACCATGTTTGAGACTAATATTGCGGCTATGGTTTTATTAATATTTAGCATTCTTTTCATATATTTTATACTCCCTGTATAAATAATTAGTACTATACTATAGGCGGGTATTAGAAAAAAAGCAGATGATTAAATCATCTGCTTTATAAATACCGATTGTTACTTCACTTCAACTGTCCAACCGAATTTGTCTTCCAGTTTACCGTTTTGTATACCTGTTATGGTATCATAGATTTTAGCAGACAACTCACCTATTTTGCCTTCATTAATCTTAATTATTTTTTCATTCCAGTTTAGTTCTCCTACCGGAGATATAACAGCTGCAGTTCCTGTTCCAAAAGCTTCTTCCAAGGTTCCCTTTGCATGAGCATCATAGATATCCTGGATACTTATTTTTCTTTCGTTTACTTTAATACCCATAGATTCTAGGAGTTCAATGGTTGACGCTCTGGTGATCCCTGCTAGGATGCTTCCTTCCAGGGAAGGAGTCACTACTTCTCCATTTATCTTAAAGAACACATTCATTGTTCCAACTTCTTCTACATACTTTTTCTCAACACCATCAAGCCATAGAACCTGAGTGTAGCCCTTATCCTTTGCTTCCATCTGAGCCTTCAAGCTTGCAGCGTAGTTTCCGGGAGTTTTTGAATATCCTATACCGCCCTTTACTGCTCTCACGTATTTGGATTCAACATATATTTTTACTGGATTTATACCTTCTTTATAATAAGCACCAACAGGAGACAGTATTATTATAAACTTATAAGTTAGAGAAGGTCTAACGCCGAGGTAAGGATCAGTTGAAATTATAAACGGACGGATATAGAGTGAAGTACCTTCAGCTTCAGGTATCCAGTCCTTTTCAAGGGCTACAAGAGCTTTGGTAGCTTCTACTGCAAAATCCACGTCTATAGGAGGTATGCAGAGTCTGTCATTGGAAATGTTAACCCTTTCCATATTTTTTCCGGGTCTAAAGAGGAGTATTCTTCCATCTTGCGTTTTATAAGCCTTGAGACCTTCAAAAATAGCTTGCCCATAATGGAATACCATTGTAGAAGGATCAAGCTCAAGAGGCGCGTAGGGAACTATCCTCGGATCGTGCCATCCTTTACCTTCCGTATAATCCATTATAAACATATGATCTGTAAAATATTGACCAAATCCCAGATTGTTTGGATCCGGCTTTTCTTTAGGATTCTTAGTTTTCTGAATACTAATCTGGTAAGACATTTTTTAATTAAACCCCTTTCAAAACATAAAGAATTTTATCTAAAGTACACTCCGTAAATATATCTTATATTATGCAACTTTTTTATGTAAAAATCCAGTACTTTATTTCGATAGAATAAATTATTCCTCATAGATCATCTTTATGGTCATACCGCCATCAATGGTAAGATTTGTTCCTGTAATAAATCCTGCCTGGTCTGAACATAAAAATAAACATGCAGCGGCAATATCGCAAGGGCTGCCTACTCTCCCTGCCGGGTGCTGGAGATGTTCAATTTCTCTTAGAAAGACGGGCTTTAAAGAGGAGGACTTTTGCCATTCGGATGTTTCAATCCAGCCCGGGCTTATGGAATTCACTCTTATTTTATGTTTACCAAGACTTACTGCCATGGAGTGGGTCAATGCAATAATGCCACCTTTTGAAGCAGAGTATGCTTCAGTATCCGGCTCTGACATAAAAGCTCTGGTTGAGGCTATATTGACAATACTGCCTCCACTAGAGAGGGACATCACTTTGGCACAATGCTTTGAGCACAGGTATGCACCTCTTAGATTTACGGATATAACCTTATCCCAAAGTTCGGTATCATTTTCAAACATATTTCCGAAAACAGAAATTCCTGCGTTGTTTATTAGAATATCTATCCTGCCGTATAAGCTTACGGTTTCTGAAACCATTTTTACTATACTTTCCTCATTAGACACATCGGTATGAATGAAGTATGAGTTATAACCCTGACCGGATATGAATTTGTGATTCTCAACGCCGGCTTCCTTATCAATTTCAGCAATAACTACATTTGCTCCTTCGGCGGAAAAAGCCTGTGATATGGCTTTTCCAATTCCTTGACCTCCACCGGTTATAATGGCGACTTTGTCTTTATACTTCATAAAAGGACCTCCGCATTATTTATTAATAATAGTATATTGCAAAATAAAATTGTATGGTAGGGACAAAATAAGAATAATATATAAAATAGTTTACATTTTTTTATTGCTATGCAGTTACATTATTTGCTATTATAGTTTTATAGCTTTATAAAGTGTTTGGAGGAATACGATGATAGAGAAATTTTACCCGGATTTGAAGGTAGATAAAGTCCAGGATATTGATTTGGATTTTCTGATAAAGAAAAATATAAAAGGTCTTATTCTTGACATAGACAATACACTTGTACCTGACCATGTGGAAGAGGCTGATGAAAATGCTTTGAAATGGATAGAAAAAGTTAAAAAAGCAGGATTCAAGGTATGTATTGTTTCTAATGCATCACAAAAAAGGGTAATTAAATTTAATGAAAAGATAAAGGTTTATGCTATTCACAGGGCTTCAAAGCCTGGAAGCAAGTCGTTTTTGAAGGCTCAAAGGTTTATGGATATAAAACCTGAGCAAATAGCCGTAATAGGTGATCAGATTTTTACCGATATATATGGAGGTAATAAGCTTAATATGTTTACAGTCCTTGTAAGACCCATCGACAGTAGAGAATTTGTTGTTGTGAGGGTGAAGAGGGTAATAGAAAGATATGTGCTGGCAAGACATGCTAGAAGTCTTAATAGAAGCAGAAATAGCTAATTAACAAAGGGAGGTAATATGGAGATCGATATCAGGGTTACAGGAAAGACACGTTTGCTAGGGCTTATTGGAAATCCGGTTGAGCATTCAATATCCCCTGCACTTCATAACTCGTTAAGCTCGCTTCTAGGGTTGGATGTTGTTTATATTCCGCTTAAAGTAGAAAAGAAGGATTTGGATACAGTAGTAAAGGCATTAAAGGCTTTGGATTTTATTGGCTTTAATGTTACAATACCTTATAAGAGAGATATAATGAAGTATATTGACGATAATACAAAGGAAGCAATTCTAATGGGTGCTGTAAATACCGTAAAGAAAATTGACGGAAGGCTTTACGGATATAATACTGATGCTGAAGGTTTTTTAAGGTCTTTTAAGGAAGAATCCGGGGTTGGCTTTAAAGGAAAGAAAGTTGTGCTTATAGGAGCGGGAGGCGTAGCCCGGTCTATAGCTGTAAAGGTTGCAGCAGAAGGCGTAGAAAAAATAAGTTTGGTAAACCGTACAACCGAAAGGTCCATAGAGCTTGCTGAAGTTGTAAATGAAAATATCAAAGAGGTTGTACAGGTTTATAATTTTGAAGATAAAACCTTTAAGATGGCTTTTGAAGAAAGCGATATAATTATTAACACTACTTCTTTGGGCATGTATCCCGATACAAACGAAACACCAATAAAAAACAGCAAGTATTTTAACAGCAATCAAATAGTATATGATGTTGTTTATAATCCGGCAAAGACCAAATTTTTATCTGATGCAGAGAAGAGAGGCTGCAAAGTAATAAACGGGATGGGAATGCTTTTCTATCAGGGAATAAATGCTTACGAGATATGGACAGGTGTGAAGTTTTCTGAAGATAGTCTTAAATATATTTATGATTCTTTTAAGAAGATTATAAACGTTTAAACCATATTGGCGGTCTTATAACACATAATGCAAAAAAGCTGGTTTTGGCACCAGCTTTTTTTGCATTATATCAACATAAAAAGAGGACTTTGGCGTTTTTTGGCGAATAAATAAGGAGTGATAATCTTTAGACGACTTTCGTATAACTCAATCTCAAATTTTAAGAAACATTTAATTTTCCTGTAATGAAAAATCGTTATTTACCGATATATAGAAAAGATCATTATAAAAGTCTTCAGTTGCTTTAATTTCTCAAGAATATTGCCCGAGACGAAAGTCTTACGGGCAATAGTAAACGGGTGAGTAATATGAAAAGACAAATGAGAAAAAGACTGGGCGACCTTTTGGTGGAAGTTGGACTTATAAACCAGGAGCAGCTGGAAAGTGCCTTAAAACTTCAAAAGACTACCGGCAAAAAGCTTGGTGAAGTGCTTATCTCCGAGGGAGTTGTAACTCAGGAGGATATTATCCAGGTTTTAGAGTTTCAGCTTGGTATTCCTCACGTTATACTTGAAAAGTATAATATTAATCAGGCTGCTTGCCTCCTTATTCCGGAAAGCCTTGCAAGAAGATATGAGCTTATTCCTATTGCCCAGCAGAGCGGAGTGCTGACAGTTGCTATGAGTGATCCTCTCAATGTGTTTGCAATTGATGATGTAACCATATATTCAGGAATGGAAGTTCAGCCCGTTATTGCATCAACATCGGAAATAGTTAAAGCAATTGACAAATATTACAGCAAGCAGCATGCACTTAAGGCAGTTGAAGAATTCAAGAAGGAAAATGAATCTTCATTAAAAATAAATTCCGAGAACATGGACCAGCAGCTTAATGAAGAGGTGAACAACGCACCTGCTGTAAAGCTCGTAAATTCCATAATAGAGCAGGCTGTAAGAAACAGGGCCAGCGATATACATATAGAGCCGTTTCCAAGTTTTATAAAAATAAGATTTAGAACAGACGGTGAAATGCATGAAGCTATGAAGACCGATATGGGTATCATGAATGCCCTGGCAACCCGTATAAAAATAATATCAGGTATGAACATAACTGAAAAAAGAGCACCACAGGATGGAAGGGTAACTGTTAAGGTTGATGGGAAGGATTATGATCTAAGGGTTTCAATCCTGCCTACAGTTTTCGGTGAAAAAATAGTTATAAGAATTGCTGACAAAAAAGCTTTTGTTGTATCAAAGGACCAGCTTGGGTTTACTTATGATGATAAGATAAAGTTTGATAAAATTCTGCAAAATCCTCATGGAATAATTTTGGTAACAGGGCCGACGGGAAGCGGAAAATCTACTACTTTATATACTGCCCTCAACGAAATCAACAAACCGAATATAAATATTATTACTATTGAAGATCCTGTAGAATGCCTTATTGAGGGAGTGAATCATGTTCAGGTAAGCAATAAGTCCGGTCTGACCTTTGCCTCCGGACTGCGTTCAATATTGAGGCAGGACCCCAATGTAGTAATGATTGGTGAAATCAGAGACAATGAGACAGCAGAGATAGCGGTAAGAGCTGCCATAACCGGACACTTGGTACTTAGTACATTGCATACCAACGATGCTCCCGGAACAGTAATAAGGCTTATAGATATGGGAATAGAACCCTTCCTGGTTGCTACTTCCCTTGTTGGGGTAATTGCTCAAAGACTTGTCAGAAAGATTTGCCAAAACTGCAAACAGGAGCATGTGGCATCAGACGAAGAACTTGCCGTACTGGAACTGGATATTCCTGTACAGGTATATAAAGGTAAGGGGTGTGCCATGTGCAGCGGAACAGGGTATAAGGGAAGAATTGGTGTATACGAGATCATGGTACTTACCAGAAAGCATAAGGAGTTAATTAATAAAAGGTGTACTGAAGAAGAGCTAAGAGAGCTGTCAATTGCAAACGGAATGAAAACTCTAAGGGACAATGCCAGAATTCTGGTACTTGAAGGTAAGACTACCATAGAGGAAATGGTAAGAATATCATTCTCTAACGACTAAACAAGCAGGGGGATAGGATATGAATCTGGAGGAGTTACTTCGTTCAGTAGTTGAACAAGGCGGGTCAGACCTTCATATTACTGTTGGCGTACCGCCTACCGTAAGGAAGAACGGAAGACTTTTAAAGCTATACGATACAAGTCTCACGTCCAGGGATACTGAAGCCTATATAAAGCAGCTTGTAAATGAATCTCAAATGGAGGAACTGCTTGGCAACGGGCAGGTGGATTTTTCGTTTTCATGGGACGGAATAGGAAGATTCAGGGTTAATGCATTCAAACAGAGAGGGTCCTTTGGAGCAGCAGTTAGGTTGGTTAATTCATCAGTTAAAACAGTATCAGAGTTAGGTCTCCCAAGTGTAGTATCGGAGCTTGCGAGAAAAACCAAAGGCCTAATACTGGTGACAGGCCCCACCGGTAGTGGAAAATCAACTACACTGGCTTCGATTATAAATCAGATAAACGAAGAACGTGACTGCCATATATTGACCCTGGAAGATCCTATAGAATACTTGCATAGACATAAGAAGTCCATAGTTAACCAGAGAGAAATAGGAAATGATGCTGTGTCATATGCCGCAGCTCTAAAGGCTGCTCTTAGGGAAGACCCGGACGTAATTCTGGTAGGAGAGATGAGAGATATTGATACCATATCTATAGCAATAACAGCAGCAGAAACAGGACATCTGGTATTATCAACACTGCATACAACAGGTGCAGCAAGTACCATTGACAGAATTATTGATGTATTTACACCTCATCAGCAGCAGCAGGTAAGAATACAGCTGGCAGTTATTCTTCAGGGAGTAATATCGCAGCAGCTGCTGCCGAGGGCAGATAAACCGGGTCGTGCAGCTGCCATAGAAATAATGATTGCAACCCCGGCAGTAAGGAACCTTATAAGGGAAGGAAAGACACACCAGATTGATTCTTTAATTCAGACAGGTTCCAAGTTTGGAATGCAGTCAATGGACTCGAGTCTTGTAAGCCTATATAGAAAAGGAATGATAAGTTACGAGGATGTTGTGGCCTATGCATCATCACAAGAGAATATAATAAGACTTATGGGAGGCTAGTGCTTTTTAACATTACAAATCTCTATCATTCATATTGTTAAAAATGCACTTCCTATGTTTGTGCCTCGCATGCTCTAGAAAAGAATTACTTAACGAGGCACTAGTATAAAAAACAAGCCTGTAAGCATTAAAATTGTATTGAAGGGGACAGTGTTCTGTGATATAATATATATAAAGATTATTTTATCAAGTTACTGCGTATCTTATATCATTTATATAAATTTACAACTCATATTTGTATATTTGCAGGTCCTAAGTTTGAATAGAGTTTTAAATTATTAACGTTTAAAATTTTTATTTGTGTCTTATAGAAACCCAATGTATTGTTATTTGAATCATACATGTATATTTCTGCAGATAGTAGTTTGTGTTTTGCTTATGTAAGATCCAGGGTTTTTAATAAACTTTTAGAACCATAAGAGTAGACAACTGCTTTGGGGGGAGGAATAGGTGGCGACTTATAATTATAAGGCAAAGACATTGACCGGAAATCTATCCATGGGAAAACTTGATGCAGCAGATAGGGATATGGTGGTTGCCTTATTAAAGAATAAGGGCATGTATCCTTTAGAGATAAATGAGGTAGGTATTTTTGACAAAGAGCTTAGGCTTCGGTCCAACCGCAAAATTCCATTAAAAGACCTGTCTCTTTTTTGTAAACAGTTTTATACAATGATAGATGCAGGTGTAACAGTTATAGGAAGTCTGGATTTATTAAGAAGGCAAACGGAAAATCGGGAGTTGTCAGGCATCGTAAGTAAGGTATATGAAAATGTTCAAAAAGGGATGTCTTTGTCAGAGGCTTTAAAACAGCACAAAAACGCTTTCCCGGTGATAATAATCAGTATGATTGAAATAGGAGAAATAAGCGGTAATCTCGACACCGTCCTGGACAGGCTCTCTTTGTACCTTGAAAAGGAGAACAAGATCAAGCAGAAGGTAAAGACTGCTATGATTTATCCAAAAGTCATAGGAGTAATTGCCATGGTTGTTGTCTTGTTCATGCTAACCTTTGTTGTACCTAATTTTGTAAATATGTTTGAGGATATGGGAAGCAAGCTGCCGCTGCCCACAAGAATACTTCTTAATATCAGCAACACTTTAAAGAATATATGGTTTATTCTTGGTACAGTAATAACTGTTACAGTATCCGTATACTTATTTAACAAATTTAAGAAAACGGAAAAAGGAAGACATCTCATAAACAAGATTACACTTAAGCTTCCTTTGCTGGGGAAAAATGTCCAGAAAATTATTGCTTCGCGGTTTAGCCGTTCATTAAGCCTTTTATTAAAAACAGGAGTGCCTCTCATACAGGCGCTGGAGGTGGTTGGAAATCTATTAGACAATGTAATTGTATCAAAGGGTTTGGAAAAAGTTAAAGAGGACATCAGAAGAGGTTCAAGTCTTGCAGAACCTCTTGAGGCTGTCGGAATATTTCCTGTAATGGTCATCCACATGATTAGCATCGGAGAAGAAGCAGGTTCGCTGGACTCTATCATAGAAAAGGTGGCGGATTTCTATGATGATGAGTTGGATGCATCAATCAGCAGGTTGGTTTCAATGCTAGAGCCGCTTATGATAGTGGGTATAGCACTTGTGGTAGGAGCTATCGTTATAGCAATGATTCTTCCTATCTTCTCTATGTATCAAAGCATAGGAAAATAACAAAAAACAAGGAGGTATTTTGTATGTTAAAAGTTTATGGAGGAAAAATGAAGAGTAATAAAGGGTTTACCCTGACCGAGTTGATTGTGGTTGTTGCAATACTTGGTATTCTGGCTGCAGTTGCTACTCCTGCTATAATGGGCTATCTCAATGATGCTAAAGTAAATACTGATGAAGCCAATGCAAAGACCCTTGAATCGACAATTTTAAGGCTTGTTGCAAAGGAATCACTGACTTTACCGTTGACAGATAATGCAACAGTAGAACCTGTAATTGATAATGAAATAACAATACCTGGAGTTAAGCAGACCGGTAAAGGATTCTATGCTGATCAAAATACCGGAAGAGTAAGGTGTATTGTTCCTGCCAGTGCTTCTCTTGCAGAATTCCAACTTCAAAATATTGACGGTAACTAATCGGCGGTTAACTCGTAGTAATATAATAATAGATTAAGGTATACATAAAGATACAGGACTGACGCCACGCAGTCCTGTATCTTTATAAAGCCGGGTTTTAAAAACTAAGGTATAAAGATTTGATTCCAACAAATAAAGCCTTTAAATTATTAATTTTTTCTTATATAATTTATTTAATAAAATAATACAGAAGAGGAAATATTAAAATGCATATGATGATTTTTTATTACCTTATGGTAATCGTTACTGGACTTCTGATAGGGTCCTTCCTGAATGTATGTATCTACAGGATACCGAGGGAAGAGTCGGTGATAAAGCCGCCTTCACATTGTATGAACTGCGGGAACCGGTTAACCGCAATTGATCTTGTACCCGTACTAAGTTACCTGCTTTTAAGGGGTAAGTGCAGACACTGCAAAGTTAAGATTTCACCGAGGTATGCTTTGGTTGAGGGGCTTACAGCACTTACTTTTGTACTTTTATTTGCCAAGTTCGGGCTTACTATGGATTTTTTTGCATCTTCATACCTTATGTCAATACTAATCGCTGTATTCTTTATTGATTTAGACCACATGATAATTCCTGACGGACTGGTGATAGCCGGCTTGGCTGGAGGAGTACCGCTGATCATATATAATGCATTTCGTCCTGGGGAAACTAACGTTATGCAGATTTACGGAGATGGAAACTGGTGGACCCCCTTGATAGGAATACTTGTAGGTTTTGGTATGCTGTTTCTTGTAGCTACTATCGGTTTTTTGATATACAGGACCGACGAAGCCATGGGAGGCGGAGATATAAAGATATTTGCCCCTATCGGTATATTTCTGGGGTGGAAAATGACCTTTGTTGCATTCTTTTTATCGGTTGTTCTGGCAGGCTTTATTGGAGGCATACTGATACTTGCAAAAATCAAGGATAGAAAGGGTACTATTCCTTTCGGACCTTTTATCGTAATTGGTACCTTTATGACATATATGTTTGGATGGGACCTTTTAAGCTGGTATATAAACAGTGTTTTGTCGCGCTAGTGGGTGCTAGGACGTTTCAAAGCCTATAGGAGAGAATAAATCAGATAAAAAAGGCTTAATCTAAATGATTGGTTATCCGATATTTATTTTGAAATTTATTAAATATGATTAAATAGATGTTTGTCATTAACTATATGGGAGGAAATAAAAATGCCGCAAATAAAGAATTATATGGAAGAAATAGTATTTTCCTTGATGAAGGAAGTTCTTGAGGATATAAATGTTTGTAACTGTGAAAAATGCATAATGGATATAGCTGCTATAGCTTTAAATGATCTGCCGCCAAAATACATAGTAAGTGAGAAAGGTGAGCTTTTCTCAAAAATAAATTCTCTAAAGCAGCAGTTCGAGGTAGATGTTATTTCTGCTGTAACCAAGGCGGCAGTTCTTGTTAAAAGAAATCCAAGGCACGAATAGTTTTTGCACTTGGGAAAGTAATTGTAATCTATAAATTATAGTCTGATGGTTAGGTTGCTGTTCATTTTATATTTCATGGAGTGAATAATTATGCTGAAAAAGAGGTACCTTGCCATTGACATTGGAAGCAGTAAGATAAAAATGGTTCACGGAGGACTTGAAAAGGGTAAAATAGTAGTATATGAATATGATACTGCTGACACTCCTGCAAGTTCCTTTGAAGATGGTAAAATAACAAATATTGACACTCTGACATACGCAATAAGAGAATTAATAAGGAAGAACAGAATAAAAGAAAAGAACCTGGTACTTACCATAACCGGTACCGGAATTATCACACGGGATATTCAGATTCCCAAATCCACTGATGAAGAGATAGAAAAGATCCTTGAATTTGAAGCCCAACAATATTTTCCTGTAGAACTGGATAATTATATATTGGATTTTAAGGTACAAGAAGAAATAGAAAGTGGAGAGGGAACATTTAATAGAATCCTGCTGGTTGCAGCACCTAAAAATCAGGTGGATGAGTATATGAAACTTCATAAAAAGCTTAAAATGGAGATTGAAGCAATAGATATACCGGCTAACAATGTTTTTAAGTTTTTTTTCGGCGAAAGTTATCAGGAAAAGATATTCGAGAATAAGGAACTGCCCCAGGAATTTGCTGCTTTGGATGTTGGAGCCAAAACAACAGGTGTATATATTTTTTCGTCGGGGAAACTAAAGTTTAGCCGTATTTTACTTAATGGAAGTATGGATATAGATGAGCTTATTTCAAGTCATCTCAATGTGGATTTCAAGCAGGCTGAAGAATTGAAAATCATGATGGGAAAACTGGTTGGTGATGATGCCGAAAATACAACCGATGAGATTGTCCAAATGAGCAATATGATTAAACCTGCAGTGAGCAACATAATGAATGATGTCAGCAGGTTTTTTGAGTTTTATAATTCAAGAAGCTCCGGTAACAGGCTGGAAAGAATCTATATTTTTGGCGGCGGAAGTAAACTTATAGGCTTAGACAGCTATCTTAGCACTTACTTTGGTTTACCTGTTGAATACTTGCTTCCGGCAGGCTATATAGATTACAAAGGCAGAAAGAACCAGGAAGAGTTTATTAATGACTTTATTTTACTGGTAAATGCAATCGGAGGAGTAGTAAGAAGTTAGTGGCATAAGGAAAGGTACACTATGCGAAGATTAGGGAAAAAGGGTGCAACGTTAACCGAACTAATGGCATCACTTGCCATTTTGAGTATAATATTGGCTCCGATTTCTCTTGTGTTTTATTTAGGGTATAAAAACTTTTTTTTTGAAAACGATGTTATGGCCGCACAGCAAAGGGCAAAAGAAGTACTTGACATGATCAATTCGGATTTAAGGATGTTTGAGAATGAATATACCGAAGTTGACAACATCACAAAGTCATCAGTAATTATTAAGGATGCAGTCCATTTCCCTGGAGAAGAACTTATTTACACATATTCCCCGGACCAGAAAAAGATTTTCAAAAATGGTATAGCAGTATTTAATGAAGATGAAGAAGTTGAAGTGACAGGCTTTGAAATAGAGGAAGTAAAGCCTTCGGATTATGACAGCAGCCTTATAAATATTAATATTACAGTTAAAGTTGGGAAAAGCGATATGGTAAACCTTCAAAGCGGTTTTAGGAGAAAGGCCAAGTAATGTGAAATATGAGACAGGTTGATTCACATAAATAAGGTGGGGAGATAATTTGAAGGATCTTAATCTGGTGCCGAAGAGCTATATACTTCAAAAGAAGAAAAGGACAAAGCGTCTTTACTACGGATTATTAGGTGTAATAATTGTCATTTTCTTTGCTGTATTTATCACCATACCTGTATTGATAAAGCATAACCTGCAAAAAAGGTTGGAAGTCATGGAGATGTATATAAAAGAAACCAACCGTTATATAGAGATCGAGGAACAGCTTCTTGTCTTAAAAATACTATGCGGACAAAGAGAAGATGAAGCAAAAAGACTGTCAAAATTGGGAATGGATATAGTGACGGTAATGGAACGGGTTGAAAAGTGTGCACCGGAAAAACTTTTTATTTTAAGCTTTAACGTAAGCAGCAACCAAAACGGCAGCGTTGAGATTTCACTAAACGGTATATCCGAGTCGGAGGATGAAATAGCTACATTTGCAAATTACTTAAGGAAGGACGGGTATTTTTCCAATGTAGATATTAAAGCAGTAAACAAGGTTTTAACTCTGGACTCTGCCAAAGGGACGGAAATTTCGCAAAACATGGGCAGCAGTAATAAAGAGCATGGAAAAAGCTACAACTTTGATATAAAACTCAATTTGGAAGCCGGGAAGTGATTTAATGAAATCGGTTTTTGCAAAAGATAAAAAGATATTTATAATACTGGGTATTATAATTGTGTTTGTGTTGTATTACAACTTTTTTTATAGAAATCAGTTTAAGGAAATAGGAATGCTAAGGTCAGTAATAGAGGCATATAACGATAAAGGTCAGATTAATGAAGAGGTAAGGCGCCGGGTGGAGAACATGGATGGCGAGCTGAAAATATTGAATGAAAAGCTTAATGTTGTAAGAGCCATGTTCCCTCCTGAAATAAATCATGATGAAATGTTGATAATTCTAAGGGATATTGCAAAAAAGAATGGACTCATAATTGATAACATGGCTTTTTCAGGGATAGAACAGGTTAATTATAAGGAAAAGACAGACCATGAAAAAACAGGAGAACAAAAGGACCAGAGTGCACAGGAAGAACAGGAATTTGAGGAAGGATATAAGAGGTATACTTCTCTCCTGACAAAAGCAATTGAAATAAAGGAAGAAAAATTAAAGACGGCAGCGGAGATACTGGGGATTACAACAGAAAAGGACAAAGAGAAAGAGGATCCAAGGCAAAAAATAGCTGATGGGAAAGGATTTTTGTTTAAGGTCAATATAAGCTCAAGAGGGACCAATTCACAGATAAAGGGTTTCCTTCGCAATGTTAAGGAGCTAAAAAACAAGACAGTCCTTAAAACACTTACAATAGAGAATATTAAGGAAGGACAGCTTTCTGCTAATTTCGAACTTGAATTCTATGGAATTATGGATAGAAAAGCAGCTCAAAAAGGCAGCTACCTTGATATGACATGGGAACCACTGGAATCAGCCGACAGGGACAATATTTTCAAGCCATACAAAGGTTATCAGGGCCCAATGGGTGGGGTGGCCGATAATGAGCAGAGCGAAAGTAAGAATTCTAATAAGGACAATACGTCTAAAGATTTGGCTTTGTACGACTTTACAATGAGAGTAATTCCCTTTGGAGCAAATATGGCGCCACCTACAGTATCACTGGTTGGGAAAAGTGTGTCGAGCGGTGCGGATAATTTGAAATTCCCTGTTATATACGGTGATAGCAGAGGTAACGAAAAAGCAGAAATTTACCTGGAACAAAAGGATGGAAAGTTCTTTTGCAAATTTAAAACAGGCCATGATTCTTTCCCCGACTTTGGATATAAGGATCTTGTAGAATTCAATCCTTCTGGCGATGAAATAAAAATATTGGTGGATTCAACCAAAAGAGTATCACAGAAGGATAATTCGGGAGTTATTCTATCTGTAATAAATAAAACAGGTAAAAAACTTACAATAGATGTATTAAATGATGACCTGGAAAGGCCAAGAGTAGTAATTAAAAAGATTACGGAAAATATATCGGTTAACTATGAGTGGTGATGGGAAGATGAGAAATGAAAGCTTTGAGCATAGTTAAAAAATTACCAGTAAAGACCATTACTAATAAAAAAGGTATAACACTGATTGAACTAATAGTATCACTTTGTATTTTTGTAATAGTTGCGGCGCCTTTTTTAGCAACATTTCTTTCTTCTACCAGAAACAATGCATTGTCCCAGGAAGTTTTAAAATCATCTACACTAGCTCAAAAAGTTATGGAAGAAATTAAATCAAGACCTTTGTTTCTAAGTGCGGAAGCTGTAACGGAAGCCCAGGCACCATTAACTGACTATAGAGAGTACCTGGCCTATGGCAACTACAAAGTAAAATATAAAATTATTAAAGAAGAAGGTGTAGTATCATCACTAAGTCAGACTTATGAGTTCGAGAAGCTAAATGATATAGTCTTTGATATAGAATACACTGTAGATGCAGGTAAAGTATTTTTAAGAGGAATACCCTATGATTTGAATTTTAATTTTTCTCCGGTAGTATTTACCCTTAAAATAAATGAGATTTCAGGAGTATACAGCTTCGAATTCTATGATGAAAACAATCCGAGCCTGCAGTCGGGAAGTATCAATACCATTACAGGCACTGAACCTGTAAAGGTAAAAATCCACTATTTAAATAACAGTGAAGACGTCTTTATACTTAATGTTAACCTGGATGGGATAAAGGAAAACAGGGATGTTTGTTTTTATATTACAGATGATAAAAAAGATGCACTTGTCCTTAGCAATACGGGGGTAAAGCCCTTTTATCAATTTGATGAGCTGAATTCTCTGTACGTTGAGTACTTTAATGTACTTTATAAAATTGAGGTAGTTGTTGAAAAGGACAGTACCGTAATAAACAAGTTGGTGTCTTATGTCAAGAAGATAAGGTGATTTTATGTTTTTAAGAATATTAAAATCAACGAGGGGATCAACATTGATGATCTCTATACTCATTATAATAATTATGTCACTTCTGGGTATATCCTTAATGGCTGTTACAATAAGCTCTCTTAAAATGAGTTATTTTTACAGTGACTTAAACAGTTCATATTTTTTGGCGGAAGCAGCGGCAGAAGAGGTAGCAAAGAACCTTGATCAAAAGGTCAGCGATATACAGGAATCTTCAAGGGCAGCGGCTTCGGATGATATACAGCTTGCACTTTTGGAAAACCCTATTACATTAAGAGATCCTGACGGTTCGGTGGGCCTGTGGACCACACAGCCCGAGCATGAATCAAAGCTTGAGCAGGAATTTAAAACGAAATATTTTAATTACTTTTATACAAATCTGGATAACGAATTCCTAAACATCGGTACCCTGGACTATATGAAGCAGCTTCTTAATACAACCTTTGATGATGGATTATACGCCTATAAAGATATTGGAGCTGATAACGGGAGATTATTTTTGGAAGGGGCTTCTTATGACAGTGTAAGCCATACTGTCAATATAAAGGTCAGCAGTTTATACAATGGTTATAAGAAGAAGCTGGATGTAGTATTCGACCTTATACCTGAAACAGGAAAAACTCCTTATCAGCCTGTAGAAAAGTCAAGGGTCAAAAAACCTGTAAGGCACGAAATATTAAAGAAGGCTATCGTTACTCAAAAGAACATGATAACATCCGGGGGTAATGTGGTGATAAATGGGGATGTACTTAGTTTCGGTACCGTACCTGCTGTTGACGATACCCTTCCCCCGTCTGACAGGCAGGAGGATCAAAGTGCACCCTGGTACAGGTATGGCGGAATTATAGTTGGAATGTGCGAGGATGTTGCCTTAAGAAGCACGGAGTTTGACTTTGATTCAAGTAAGACAGGCCTTTTTTCAAACGGCTCACTTACTATAAACGGAAGTGCTTCCACCATGGGTTATGTCCACTCCCTGTACAGTACAAGTATGAATCCTTCAAGCATATCCATATCCGGGGATACTTATGCAAGGTCGGCAAGGTCAGAGAGATACTCCAATTATTCTACTTTAAGCTTTAACAATCTTTCAACCATAGATAACCTTCAAATCGACTCAAATGGCACAGTACTTGATGTAAACGGTGTCTATAAGGGATTTGTGGATACCTGGCATGCAATTGACGGAAGCAGCGGGACGGCTTCTTTGGATGATGAATTAAAACCAAAGAGGACAAGCAGTGTTGTAGTAAATGGTGATTCTTACTTAAATTTTAAAGATGCCATTTATATTGGCGGAAGTACATTCTTTAAAAATTACCTGGATGCCGGCGCAAACCCTTATATGTCAGGAATTTCAGCTTTAAAATCCACAAGGAGGGTTAGCAGTGCATTTATTAAAAATGATAGTTCAAATCCGGAGAACAAGCTGTTCTGGTATGAAAATGGGACATATGTTGAGCCTCCGCCCCAGGGCTATTTTAAGACATATACATACGGAACGGACCCTGTTGATATGCTGGCAGGAAGGGCATCAGACCCCGACTATTTTCCCTTAATAAACCGTGCCATGCATTTTAAAAGGGTTTGGGAGCTTTTATGGCAGCCTGATGAGATTTATTCAACATATATTAATCCGGATAATATCAACATAACAGGTAATGGAATTACTTCAGACGGGAAGCTAAGAGGTTATTCAAACGGTGCAATTATAGCCAATGGCAAGGTTTATGATGTCTTTGAATTTGAAGAACTCCATGATCCGTCAAGCTTTCACTTGAATATTCAAAAGCCTGCTATAGAAGCTTATTATAACCAGATAAAAGGCCTCCTTGCAGAAAGTTATGACCCTTCCTTGCCAAGGCTGAATTTTGTTGCACCAACCAGGACTATCGGCAGTTATATAGATAACAACTTCGTTGGTACAAACAGGATAGTTCCCAATAAACCTTATCTGCCTTTTGATATAAACAAGGGAATTGTCTATTATGGTAATACGGATGCTGAGATACAGCAAATAGGAGGAAATTGGTATATAAACAGTGAGCTTATGCCTATTATGAAAGGAATTATATATGTAGACGGCAATATTTATATAAGAGACGGGTTTAATTTTACCGGTATTTTGATGTCATCAAAGAATATAGTTTTTCTGGGAAATGCAAATGTAAGCTTCGATCAATTGACAGTTGACAGTCTGCTTACGGCTGACGTTAACATAAACGGCTTTTTTAGCCTTCTTACCTATGAAATTCCCAATGAGACTTTAAAGAGTCAGAGAGTATCTACCAGAAACATTAAAGTAGTCAAATGGAAGGAAATCAAATAGCTGGATGTTTCAAGTTATGAAATAGGCTTTTATATTTTAAAAATGGAGGGCTTCAAATGAATAACAGGATAAAATTCCTTATAGCTGCAGTAATTCTTCTTGCAGCCCAAGTCCTAATACCATTAGATACGGGATATAATCCTTCATTTGCGGCTACACCACAGATAATTGCACAGGATAACTTTGACAGCGGTACATGGACTGGTGGTTCCGGGTGGTTTGACACATGGGCACACAGCGGTACAAGTGAAGTTGCAAACAATAATTTCAACAGCCCGGGATTTTGCTTAAAGCTAGCTCTAGGAGACGGTATTGCCACAAGAACAGTTGATCTGTCGGGATTTACAAGCGTTACTCTATCTTACAACTGGAAGGCTTACAGCCTGGAGGGAAACGATTTTGCCTATGTGAGGATATTTGACGGAGCATGGTATACAGTTCAGACATTGACTAATGGTGACGATACCAACACATATTATCCCATAAGTATAGACCTGACTCCATACAGGATGGTAAACAATTTTCAGATTCAATTTGTTTCAAGTATGAATAGTACTGCAGATATAGTGTATTTTGATGATATAGTAATTAGCGGCTACGTGTTATCAACACCTACGCCAACGCCAACTATAACACCGATACCAACACCTACACCAACTATAACGCCGACACCAACACCCACGCCTACAACAGAAACTACACCTACACCGACACTGTCTCCAACGCCTACTATAACGCCAACCCCCACATTAACGCCAACTCCGACTCCATCTATTATTCCGGGAGATGACCACGGTAATGACTTTGGTTCTGCTACTCTTATGGCAGTAAACACCGGAGTAAACGGTGAAATAAACTATGGAGGAGACCTTGACTTTTTCAAATTTACCACAACCCAGGCAGGACTATATATAATTGAAACTACTGGAACTACGGATACATATGGTTTTCTTTACGACAGCAGTTTTGTATTAATATCGGAGAATGATGATAAAAGCAATCCTGATAATAAGAACTTTTACATAAATGCAAACCTTTCTGCCAATGCAACCTACTATGTAAGGGTCAATCACTATAGTGCTTCCGGTACCGGTAAATACATCCTTAACATAGCAGGGCCAAAGCAGGTGTTGTTTTCGGACGGGTTTGAAAGCGGCGGCTTCACCTATGGAGGTTGGTCCAATAATGGCAGTATTTTAAGCACTACTTATAAGTACAATGGTATGTATTCATCGGAATTTAACTCCAGTGACGTTTTGACAAAAGCCCTAAGCACATCGGGGTATGGAAACATTCAGGTCAGCTATGCCATGATGAGTATGAACCGTGAGGCCAACGACTATTTTATATGTGAATGGTTTGATGGAACCAACTGGATTCAGTTGGAGAGTGTGGCTGGTAACAGTGCCTGGTCTTTGAAAACCTGGGTTCTGCCTAAAAGTGCAGATAATAACCCTTCTTTTCAATTAAGATTTTCTAGCAGCGGAGCCAATAAATTCGATTATGCATATATTGATAATGTAATAATTGAGGGGTATCCTTTGCCGACACCGCCTCCGGTACCAACTCCTACACCAACACCTACAGTGACACCCTTGCCTACGCCTACTTTGACGCCAACACCTACACTAAGCCCAACACCTACACTAAGCCCAACACCTACAGCAACACCATCACCTACGCCGGCAAATGGCCAGGGCCTTAGGGGGGAGTATTATAACAATATGGACTTTACAGGTATTACAGAAATAAGGGTAGATGGGACAGTAGACTTTGATTGGGGCGATGTTGGTGCACCTAATTCTAACATGGATGCTGATACATTTTCGGTACGCTGGATAGGAAAGGTAGAACCCAGGTATTCGGAGGAATATACATTTTATACCTTATCAGATGATGGAGTACGACTTTGGGTAAATAATGTACTTATTATAGATAACTGGACAAATCACACTGCAACAGAAAACAGCGGAATAATAACCCTTATAGCAGGACAGAAATATGATATCAAAATGGAGTATTATGAAAACACTATGTATGCTGTGGCAAAGCTGTATTGGTCAAGTACCAGCCAAGTAAAGGAAATAATTCCGAGAAGCCAGTTGTTCCCGCCAAAAATATTTACGGTTCAAGAACACAAAGTCAGGACAGCTCACAACAGCTTTGTTATTGGAGACTATATGCCTTTAGTAGTTAGGACAATGGTGTTGTGGTCTATATCAAATCCGGTTGCAGGCATTGATTTAAGCGTAAAAAAAGCGGATGGTACAAACAGTGGCTTTCTGATGAAGGAGATTAGAACCAGCACCGGTATCAATAAAAACTATATAAAAATATATATAAACAGTGTGCAGATGCTTGCCTCTGATTTTTCCGCATGGGTTGATGAGACTGGAGGAAGCCGGAAGCTTAAAATAAGGATACTAAAGAGCTTTAATGAGGGCGACCAGTTGGAAGTAAGATATTTTGCGAAGGCTTCGGCAACTAATAGTGTATTTAACCAGGGAGTACAGGAGTATTTGAATTCCAGCGGTTTAAACAATGTAAACTTGAAAGTGGATTATGAAATAAGTGAGTGGAACGACAGTGGTCTTATAATCAATACACCATATACAATAAACTCTACAGATGATGCAGCTGAAAAGCTGGCTTTCAGGGCGGATGTCAAGTTTGAAGATCCTGTTACACTGGAATAGGCGACACCGTCCTTTATCGGCAGAATACAGTATAATTACATAAATATCAGGTGGGAATTGGAGATGATTAAGTGCATAGAAAGCAAACCGATAATGACGATATTCAAAGGGTCATGGAAGAGTACTATATAGAACTTGATAACAATCTGATTTCAAAGGATCATGTTCTTACTGTGCTAAAGCCCGGTCATCCTATTAAGACCTATGTAAAGTCAACCAATACCTGGGAAGTAAATATTGTCTTGAAAGTTGACGGACAAAACATTACTATACCTTTTAAGGAAAAGTATATTTTGGAGTCCACCATGATAAATGATATAATCAAGTGTAACTTTAATGTAAACAAACATAGTGTCAATCTTACCTGTGTTGTAAAGAATATTTTCTTAGATCCGCTTCCTACCATGCTTATTAAGGTTCTTAAAACAGAAATCAAAAAAAATATAAGAGCCTCCCAAAGATATGAAGTGAAGTATTTGGGAAAAATAAATATGAAGTTTCTAGGTGAGCAAATCTGCTATATTTATGATATCAGCATGACCGGAGCCAGGATTACAACCAAACAGCAGCTTGTAATGGGAAATGATGTGAGACTATCCATACTGACTAATGAGGCAATTACTATTGATTGCCTTGTGGTTAACATAAGAGATAGAAGAATACATGATGACAAGCTAGTATACGGTTTAAAGTTCCAGAACCTTACTTCCGAGCAGGGGCAGAAGGTAACATCAATAATAAATAATATAGAATCATCGGAATACAGCTCTTTAGCTTTTATCTGCAAGGAGTATGGTGTTTTATTATAAAATATGCTATCCTAAAATATAATATTTGGTTTTAAAAGAATACAAGATTAGTTATAATAGTATTATGTTTAAGTTACAGCATAATACTATTTTTACGGGTGATTATATTGATAAGGTTCGGACCTTCCGGTAATTCTTCAAGCTTCTATGAAGAGGGCTATAAATCCTCTGTTGATATGCCAGGCTGGCTTAAGACCATGGGGCTTGATGCTTATGAATATCAGTGCAGCAAAGGTGTGAAAGTAAGTAAAGAGACAGCAGTTAGAATAGGGGAAGAAGCTTTGCGTCATGACATATACTTGAGCATACATGCACCATATTATATTAATATGGCAAGCCTTGAAGTGGAGAAAAGGATTAGCTCAAAGAGGTATATTATCGAGACAATGACAGCAGCAAAGTGGATGGGGGCCAAGAGGATAGTTGTACACACAGGCTCCTACAGCAAGGTTGACAGGAAATGGGCTTTGGATACTGCAATTTTGGTGCTTGAACAAGTGCTCAAGGAAGCAGATGAATTAGGGCTGGGAGACATAACAATATGCCCGGAGGTCCTTGGGAAGAATAACCAGCTAGGCTCACTGGAAGAAATAATGGAAATGTGCAGGATAGATGACAGACTTATTCCTACAGTGGATTTTGGGCATGTACATGCAAGGGGTCAGGGAAGCCTCAATTCCGTCCAGGACTTCGAGACTGTAATAAAAGCAGTAGAGGATGCTTTGGGCTATGAGCGGGTTAAATATCTCCACTGCCACTTTAGCAGGGTCGAATACACAAAAGGCGGAGAAAAAAAGCACTGGGCTATTGATGATACGCAGTATGGACCAGAGTTTGAACATCTCGCAGAAGTAATATGCAAGAAGGGTATGGAGCCAGTTATAATATGTGAATCAAGAGATTATATGGCTGAAGACGCTTTGAAGCTAAAGAGAATATATGAAAAGGTTAGCGGGGGGGAATAGAAATGAAAAAGATACTTGTAATAAACGGCCCAAATTTGAATTTGCTAGGTACAAGGGAAAAAGATATATATGGAAAGGAGACCCTTTTGGATATAGCCCAAAAACTTGATGCTGAAGCTCTAAAACTAAACGTGGATCTTAGCTTCATTCAAACCAATCACGAAGGAGAGATAATTGATAAGATACACGAAAGTAAGGGTAACGTGGATGTTATAATAATTAATCCGGGTGCATATACTCATTACAGCATAGCTATAAGAGATGCCATTAAAGCTGTTGATACTCCGGCAATAGAGGTTCACTTGTCCAATATACACGCAAGGGAGGAATTCAGAAGCAAGTCTGTCATAGCTCCTGTTTGTGTCGGTCAAATAAGTGGATTCGGAAGCAGTAGTTACATACTGGCACTTAACGCAGCAGCATTAATGCTCGGAAAATAAAACTACAGGTGATATAAATGAAGAATCGGATTGAGAAAAGACTTAGGGAATTAAGACAAAGATTAAAAGAAAAAGATATGGATGCAGCTCTTATAACAAAAAGGGATAATTATATTTACATTTCAGGTTTTACGGGAACATTTGCCTATATCCTGGTTACACAGGAGGATTCGGTAATCGTAACCGATTTCAGGTATACCGAACAGGCATCAAAACAGGCTCCTTTATCTGAAGTGGTGGAGTACAGGGGAAGCCTACTGGTTGCTCTTAACGAGGTTATTAAGTCAAAAGGCATAAAAAAACTTGGGTATGAGGAAGACTATCTGACACAAAAGAAGTATGAAGAGTTAAAGGGAAAGCTTAACATTAAGGAATTCATGCCCTTGGAAAATATGGTTGAAAGTTTAAGAATGATAAAGGATGAAGAAGAAACAGGCATTATAAAAAAGGCTGTGGAGATTGCAGACAGTGCCTTTGGTCATATACTTAAATATATAAAGCCTGGTGTAAGGGAAGTTGAAATTGCTGCAGAAATAGAATATTTTATGAAAAAATCCGGAGCCAGAGGACCATCCTTCGAGACTATAGTGGCATCAGGCTATCGTTCAGCTCTGCCTCACGGTGTAGCATCTGAAAAAGTGATAGATAAGGGTGATGCAGTGACACTGGATTTTGGTGCAGTATATAATGACTATTGTTCCGATATGACCAGAACAGTTTTTATCGGAGAGCCCCAAAACGAGCTTAAAAAAATTTATGATATAGTCCTAAAAGCACAGGTCAGTGCTTTAGAAGGGGCAAAGAAAGGTCTTATGGGAAAGGAAATAGACTTGATAGCCAGAGAGTATATTTCAAGAAACGGTTATGAAAAGTATTTTGGACATGGTCTTGGGCATGGAGTTGGAATAGAGGTTCACGAGGAACCCAGGCTTTCACCGCAGGGCAGTACCAGAATGGAAAACGGAATGGTGGCTACGGTTGAGCCGGGAATTTATATAAATGGACTTGGTGGTGTAAGGATTGAAGATATGATAGTGATAAATGATGAAAAGCCAATTATTCTAACGAAATCCACCAAGGAAATGATAATATTGTAGATTTATCCTTTATAAATCTTAATTTTTACTCTAAAAGAAAATTTTTTCTTGAAATACGCCCGATTTTATTTTAATATAAACTAGGAAATAATTATATTGATAACCAAATTTAAATGTAGAACTATTAATTTGGGTTTTACCAGGTTAAGCTTGGTTATCCTTAATCAGGGTAACTTGTTTAAAAGTGTAATACTGTCAGACAAGCCTGATATTGAATATAGCATAAGTTTCAAGTTGAGCTGATTATACTTAATACGGGTGTCATCAGAGAGCCTACGGCTTATGTAACAAGATAAAACTTTTTGGAGGGATAATTAAATGATTTCAGCTGGTGATTTTAGAAACGGTGTAACTTTTGAACTGGACGGTCAGATATTTCAAATAGTTGAGTTCCAGCACGTTAAGCCGGGTAAAGGAGCAGCTTTTGTAAGGACCAAGCTAAAGAATATTGTGACCGGTGCTACTGTTGAAAGAACTTTCAACCCATCCGATAAAATGCCGAAAGCTCATATTGAAAGAAAGGACATGCAGTACTTATATAGCGATGGAGACTTATATTACTTCATGGACGTTGAAACATACGAGCAGATGCCTTTAGGACAGGATAAGATAGGGGATGCACTTAAGTTTGTCAAGGAGAACGTAGTTGTTAAGATTCTTTCGCATAAAGGAAATGTCTTTGGTATCGAGCCGCCGAATTTTGTTGAACTGGAAATAATAGAAACTGAACCTGGATTTAAGGGGGATACTGCTACAGGTGCTACAAAGCCTGCAACTGTAGAAACCGGTGCAACAATTAAAGTTCCGCTGTTTGTTGACAAGGGAGACGTAATAAGGATAGACACCAGAACAGGGGAGTATATGGAAAGAGTTTAATGGTTATAATATATAGGGTTGGGGTCAAATGTTATACTCCAACTTAATTTGTTTATTATAGCTAAACAAAAGCAACGCATTTGTTTTTTATAATTTTATATTCTGCGTTCACTATAAAATAATATGAACTTCATAAATGGGAGGTATTATATGAGTTTTATCAAAAAAAAAAT
>JBMOLK010000313.1:0-4110 GCA_049325575.1 Bacillota bacterium
GCCCTTACTCTTAAAGTTCACATCTTTAAATCCCATTTGAAACAGGGGCATGGCCACAGCAAGACTCTGTTCTATATAATTCTTATTGATCCTGTCCGGCTCATCGGGAAAAAGTCTTTTTATTTCCGGATTGCTCTTATTAATAGCTATATTTTTCTCAATCTGTGTAAATACTTTGTCCGGCTCTACATCCCCCACAACTAAAACAACCATATTTGAAGGGTGATAGAATGTATTATAACACTTATATAAGACATCTTTGTTTATCCTGCCTATACTCTCAATACTTCCTGCTATATCAATTTTTACAGGGTTTTTTTCGTAGAAGGCATCCAGCAAATTGAAAAAAACTCTCCAGCCTGCATTGTCATCATACATTCTGATTTCCTGCCCTATTATATCCTTTTCTTTCTCAACACTCTCTTCCGTAATATAAGGGTTTTGTACAAAATTCAGCAAGAGGTCAAAATTCTCATCAAACCTGTCTGTACATGAAAAAAGATAAACAGTCTGGGCAAAGCTTGTGTAGGCATTTGGATTTGACCCAAGTTTGGAGAACTTATCCATAACACTCCCATCTTTCTGCTCAAAGAGTTTGTGTTCCAGAAAGTGAGCTATACCGTCCGGTACCTTTGTAGCAGTACTTTCTCCCGGCACAACAAATTCATTGTTAATAGAGCCGTAATGTGTTGCAAAAGTTGCATATTTTTTTGAATAGCCTCTTTTAGGAACAACAAATGATTTAAGCCCACTCTCATGCTCATGCATATACATAACTTCATCTATATTCCTGTATTCAATTGCTTTTATGTCCATGTTCAAGATTTCTCCCTTCGAATAAATGCTTTTATTGAGTGAAATAAGCTGCTTGCATACCAATTGGTTTACCGATTAGTCTTTTGAGGTTAGGAAATATATAGTGTCTGATTTTATCCTTTTTGATATATCCACAACATCACTTTTAGTTACTTTTTTTACCCTTTCAATAATTGCATCCGGATCATCACCGGTACCTGCTATATGCTGACTTAAATAGAAATCAACCACTTGAAGCTGGCTGTCTTTTAGTGATTTAATGCCTGTTTCAATACTTTTTATCGAAGATTCATATTCATAATCCGAAATGTTTCCATTCTTTATATCTTCCATTTGCTTGTAAATTATGTCAATAGCCTTATCCTTATTGTTAATCTCTATACCGCTGCTTATTACCATTAACCCCTTGAACTTTTCAAGTCTCGAGAAGACGTAGTATGCCAACCCCGCCTTTTCTCTTACGTTTTGAAAAAGCTTCGAATGAAGTCCTCCTCCCAATATACTGTTATACACAAGCAGTTTATAATAGTCTTGCCCTGCGGGAGATGTATTTGTTCTAAAACCCAGGGATAGCTTTCCCTGATTAACATTCATTCTATCTGTTATGTCTCTAACTTCACTTACATTGTCTTCTATTATGCTCTTATCCAAACTCTTTACTTTATCACGCTTGATCTTTGAAAACCTGTCTACAATATAGTTTATCTGTTCATCGGTAAGATCTCCAGATACAAATACATATACTGGAAGAGTCCTTAAAAAGTATTCAAAATGCTTATATAGATTTTCAGCATCAATTTGCTTTAAATCTTCAACTTCTCCATAGTCATATATTCCAAAGGGCTCATCCTTGCACATGATTTCCAGGCATTTATCAACAGCATATTGAACCTTGTCGTTGACACGGCTTTCTATAAGCTCTTTAAGATTTTTGGCCTCCTGCTCCACATACTCCTTTTTAAATCCGCTATTCTCAACAATGGGGTCTGTAATTATTTCGTAAAGAAGGTCAAAAGCTTTTTTGGTCAAATCAATGTCAGAATTTGCATATTTATCAGATACATAGTCCATGTAAAATTGAATTATCTGGTTTTCGCCTTTTTTAGTTACACCACAGTCGAATGAAGCTCCATACAATTCTTCAAGGTAGAGTGAAATATCCCTTATGGTTGGAAAGCTCTTACACCCTCTTCGCAGCACCGCAGGAAGCAATGCGTTTTTAGCTGCATTTCCCCTGCTCAGGTTATCGTGAAAGAAAATATTTATGGAGTTGGTTTTGAATTTCCTCGTCTTAATCTGAAAAACCTTTATACCATTAAAGGAAGCAACTTCTGATACGTGACTTTCAGAAATCAAAGTACTGTTCATTTAATCAGTCCTCTCTTTATGTAAGTTAGTCTATAGATTAGCTTTACCACTATTACACTTAAGATAACCAGTTTGCGTATCTTTTAAAAACAAGTATAATAGTTTTCCGACCTATGTTAATAGTATAATAAAAAAAAGCAGCTTTATTCAATATTTGGAAAGTATATTGTTACAATTATGCACCAATTATAAAAAAAGCATCAGCCTAAACTGATGCTTTTTGAAATATTTTCTATTTGCTATATATCTTGTAAATAAGTGCAGCAACTTCAGCTCTTGTGGTATAAGATTTAGGATTAATTTTTGTGCCGTTACCCGATACAATTCCCTCTCTAACCAATGCTGCAATGCTCTTTAGTGCATAACTTGATATATCCGAAGTATCGTCAAATCTCTTCAAATCCGCCAAACTTCCTTCTGATTCCACTTTATTGGCGATCTTTAAGGCTTTTTCCACGAACACCATCATATCCTCCCTCTTAATAGGATCTTTTGGGAGGAAGTTGTTGTTACCTACACCCGATGTTATCCCTAATTGTCTTGCAATTCCAACCGCTTCATAGTAGTAATCGGTTTTCTTTACATCGTTAAAGTTAGCCTCTATCTTTGCATTAAGTCCTAGTGCCTTAACAAGCATTATCATAAAATCAGCCCTGGTAATATTTGAACCAGGTGTAAAGGTAGACTCGGAGGTTCCGTTTACAATACCTTTTGATGCCAGTACTTCTATCTGCTTACTGGCCCAACTGTATTTACTTATATCCTTGAAGGACCTTTTTACAAAACTTACAGTATACTTACCGGAACAGGTGGTTGTAAATGTAACTTTCTTTGTATCTTTGTTGTATTTTCCGTTTGGCACTGTTTTAATGTTTCCACTTTCATCAATGCTCCAAACCACAATATGCTCAGAGTCCTCCAGCTCATAAGCCTTTGCATCATAGTCAACTGAAACCGCAGCCGGAGCATACGGATTGTTCCACTCAATTATTTTGCCATTTACAAGCACGTTTAGTTCAATTGCAGGCCTGTCAGCTATCTTTTGTTCCATGTCGGCACTTAGGACCAATATATCTGCAAAGCCAATGGATATTGTAACCTCATCGGTATCCGCAAGCTCGTTTTTGCCAAACATATTGCCCGGCAAGACAACATTTCCGGCAGGAGTCCTGATTTCTACAAGCTTCTGTCTTCCGGCTGTCAAGACGTCATTTGGCAGTGTGCAGTTATACTTTGTGGCACCTTTAACATAAGAAGCTTTAATTGTAACCGTTTTATTACCGTATTCATCTTCTTCCGCCTTTTCAAATGCTTTAGTCAGGTCGCTGGCTTCAAGCTTTACAACTGCAACACCACCATTTTCCAGCTTAGGATTAACTTCTATGACTCCGTTATCAAAAGATACGCCCGGAATTGGAGAAGGAGGTATCTGTATTATAGTTGTATCCTGTCCTCCTGATTGTGGTGGCGGCGGTGGTGCAGGCTGCTGGTAATTTACCTGAATGCTTAATTCTGACTTGTTTTGCGCAGGATCTACAGCCTCCACTTTAATTACATTTGATCCTGGAGAAAGAGTAATTGTTTTTGTAAAAGTCAGGTTAGAAGTGAGATCTGCGGCTTCACTTCCTATTTTTATTGACGAATACTCATTTACCCTGCCTGAAATTGTATAGGACGGTTGACTCACTGTTCCCCCTGCCTGATCCAATGTAATAACAGGTGCTGCCTTATCATTACTCATATCATAGTTTACATTCATGTAGGAGGTTGCTGTATTGCCCGATAGATCTGTTGCTTCAACCAATAAGTTATTACTGGCCTCCATCAGTGGTATATTGGCATTGAATATCAATTCATCGCTAAGGGCTGCCATAATTCCGTTTATCTTAACTATTGAAGCCTCGCTTACTCTTCCTGATACAGAGT
>JBMOLK010000314.1:0-34599 GCA_049325575.1 Bacillota bacterium
GGGTACCTTCAAGTATCACAAGTGTTTGTCCTACAACCAGCTGTGTTGGATCTTCCAGCTCATTGTCTGAAATTATTTTTTGTGGTGAAACACGATATAATTGCGCGATGGAATATATGCTTTCACCGGGTCTGACAACATGAATTCTCAAGCAAATGGCACCTCCCCTTCTATTACATTCTGCAACTATCTATTTAGTTTAATATATGTAGGTTAACCAAAATAGGTTACTGTAAACTTGTTGAGGATAAGAAGGGGAAGGGAGCGGTGACCCGCTCCCTTTCTTAAGAAACATTAAAACGTCGTAATATCCAAAGTCTCAATAAAATAATTACCTGTTGAAGCCTTGTATATTATAATTAACTTGCTATCCTTATAGTAAATATTTATAATACTTCCTTTAGAATCATATGTGTCTATAGCCTGCAATGTATTATAGTCATAAGAATAAATCATCCCTGCAGATGTACCTATGAAGAATCTGCCGCTTCCAAGGTCGAATGCAATGTCAGCAAACTGATAACCAAGCTTTGCATAGTACATCATATCCTTTGCCCTATCCTGATCTGTTTTAAATATTACTCCGGAACCATTGAAAAGATATTTTCCATCCGGTGATATTCTAAAGTTTTTATTAAGCGGATAATCTCCATGGTATGGAGAATCATATCCTCCAGGATATGCAGGATCCGTAAACAGGCCCTTTGATATATTGTATGCTGTATAATCCCTTGGTGAGGTATCTGTAGTTATTGTATAAATCCTGTTCATTGCAGGGTTCAGCTCGGCATAACTTCTTGTACGGATTCCGGTTGATGATATTTCCCTGTTTGGCTGTCTTATATAAGACTTCATTTTAGTCCACTGGCCTGAACCTGATGCAATATAAATGTATCCATCCCTTCCTGCAGCTATATCAAAAGGGTCAAGGTTTATATCAAACTGTTCCTTTAAAGTAAATGAATCGGGATTAACAACTGCAACAGCCCCGGATTGGCTGGTCTCAGGTATATAGAAGTTGTGCTCTGCTTTTAACAAACATACATATAATTCATTATTTGCAAAGGTAAGGCTCTCAGTCATCAGTCCAAATGTCATGCTTGCCACCAGACCCGTTTCATAGTCTACCGCATAAAGCTTCTTATTTGCCTTATCAGTCAGGTAAATAACAGGCTTTGCAGGATGAATAAATGAATCTGCAGGAACAAAATTAAGTGCAGTACGTTTGGATAACGAAAGTGAGCTTGTTGAAGCCGTCAAGGTGTCAACATAGCAGCCACCCATTGAATTTTTGGCTACACACACCAGCTTGTCATTCTTATAATGTAAACCTGTAATATTTAATTTGTTGAAATAGACACTTTTCATTCCGAGAGTATTATAATCGTAAGTATATATATATCCTACAGATGTGCCTATAAAGAACCTGTTGTTCCCAAGGTCAAAAGCTATATCCGAAAAGCTCTTGCTTATTTTGGCATGGTAAATCATATCCTTTGTCTTATCCTGATCAGTCTTAAATATTACTCCGGAACCATTAAACAAGTATTTACCATCCGGTGATATTCTAAAGTTCTTGTAAAGAGGATAGTCTCCATGGTAAGGGGAGTCATATCCACCAGGATATGCAGGATCTGTAAACAAGCCGTTTGAAATATTATACGCTCTATAGTCTCTAGGTGAGGTATCTGTAGTTATTGTGTATATTCTATCCATAGTAGGGTGCAGCTCTGAATAGCATCTTGTGCGTATTCCTGTTGACGCTGATTCCCTTTTAGGCTGCCTTATGTAAGACTTCATTTTTGTCCACTGCCCTGAACCCGATGCAATATAAATATATCCATCCGTATCAACAGCTATGTCAAAGGGATCAAGGTTTATCTCAAACTGCTCCTTTAAAGTAAATGTATCAGGATCAATTACTGCTATAGCCCCGGATTGGTTCTCGTCGGGGATATAGAAATTATGCTCAGCTTTTAATAAGCACACGTATATTTCGTTATTTGCAAAAGTAAGACTTTCTGGCGGCAAACCAAAGGTAATGCTGGTTTTTTCACCTGTTTCATAATTAACTGCATGCAGTTGTTTGTTTACCTTATCCGTCAGGTAAGCAACAGGTTTAGTGGGGTGCGGAACAGAGTCTGCCGGAATAAAATCAAGGGCAATATCCGTCATTGCAAAGCTGTTTTGTACAATTAATATTGTACAGAGAAAAGTTAAGATAAGTACCTTAGATAAAAAGCTTGTAAATCGTTTCATGGGTTGACCTCCTTAAATGTTATATTATTCTTACCAAAGACATTCGAACATATGTTCTTTATACATTATATACTAAATTGTCCAGTTGGTAAATACCAACAAAAGTGTAAACCAGGTTCAAAGCTCCCTGTGTCAATACCTTAACCCATGCCCATAATCGAAGATAAACGTAGTATATGGAAGTTAAAAAAAAGGCCCGGTACGGGCCTTTTTTAAAGGTTTCGATTGCTTGTCCCGGCTATAAGTCCGGGAACCCTTTAGACTTGAGGTCTATTGTCGGCATGAATATCCAGATATGCCTCAATAATTTTATTTTGAAGCTCTATAGTAGGGTCCTTAACTATTGATTTCTCATTAGAGGTTATATCATCAAGCAGGTTTATACCGTTTTGCTCCATCTCATACAAAGTGTTGTAAATCTTTCTGCTCAAGTTACCAAGAGTATCAGCAGGTGTGTTCAAAAACCGCTTATCACTTATGGAATAAACACGGATATTCATGGTTGATAATGTCTCCAGCAGTTCTGTAATACCGGTATTGTCAGTTGAAAGTGTATCCTTGCTATTAACAAAAACGGCAGTAACACCATTATTTTTAATATCATCTAACAGTTTTCTGATGCCTTCACGTTCCAAGCCCGCCCCGCTGCCGGTATCTATAAAAACATCCGCCAGGTCATACTCATGTTCAAATACTGCATTCTCAATATTACGTTTTTGTTCATCAATGGCATTTCTGTCATCTGTCACTACTCTTATATATCCGCTTGCTTTCTTTCTATCCATGCATCCTTAACTCCTTCATTCTAACTTATTAGAGATAACAAACTTAAAAAAGGATGAAACGTTATTCTACTCTTTTCTGTGCTGTAAAATAGAACTCGCTTCCGTGCCCACCATGAGGTTGGTAGTCAAATCCCTGCCTTACCAATTCATCCGTAACCCTGCCGGCATCATGAGCATCAGCCGCCTCTATCCGTATAGTAACTTTATCACCGGGATTTAAACTCTTTAAATTATCCCTTAATACATTAATATCATGTTGATCAATTTCTTTACCAAAATTTACTGAAATATCAGACATAGTAACACTCCTTTTTTTATTATTATTTTACTAAAACAAGCATTTTATGAGTTAACCCTTTCAAAAGACAAAAGCCGCATTTATGCGGCTTTTACCCTATCGTTTTTAACTTGTTTATACAGCACATCCTGTTACAATGTCTTTTTCATCACAGATATAACTCTATACCCGTGACTCTCGAGAGTTTTTTCTATCTCATCGGTATTCAGGGTGTTTACTCTTATGACAACATCACTTAAACCGGATTGGAAGTCATTCTGTTTTTTACATACATAAAATCAGCCTCCCAGATATGCTATCTTGATTTCTTCACTCTGTGAAAGTTCTTTTCCAGAGCCTTCAAGTACTATGGAGCCGGTTTCCAACACATAAGCCCTACGAGCTATTGAAAGCGCCATATTTGCATTCTGTTCAACAAGGAGAATGGTTGTTCCCTGCTTGTTTATATCCTCTATTATTGAAAATATTTCTTTTACCAGAAGCGGTGCTAATCCCATAGACGGCTCATCCATAAGTAAAAGCCTGGGTCTTGACATCAGTGCTCTTCCTATAGCAAGCATTTGCTGTTCACCACCACTTAAAGTGCCGGCATTTTGCCTGCTTCTCTTCTCAAGAACCGGAAACCTGGCATATACTTGATCCAGGTCATCTCTAATTCCCTTTTTATCCCTTCTTAGGTATGCTCCAAGCTCAAGGTTCTCAAGAACAGTCATTCCGGAAAAAACATGCCTACCTTCAGGAACATGTGAAAGCCCTTTTTTGACTATCTCCTGTGCATAAAGACCGCTGATGGTATCACCATTAAAGCAAACTACACCCTGGGACGGCTTTATAAGTCCTGAAATTGTCCTTAGAGCTGTTGTCTTTCCTGCACCGTTTGCACCGATAAGGGTAACAATCTCACCCTCTTTAACTGTTAGGGAAATATCCTTCAAAGCATGAATAACCCCATAATAAACATGTAAATTCTTTACCTCAAGCATCAAGAACCTCCTCTCCAAGGTAGGCCTCAATAACCTTCTTGTTTCTCTTTATTTCCTCCGGCTTTCCATTTGCAATTACCATACCGTAATCCAAAACATAAATTCTTTCACAGATTTTCATAACCAGTGACATATCATGCTCAATAAGAAGTATAGTCAAATCAAACTCTTTTCTTATCCACTCAATCAAGCTTGTAAGTTCTGCGGTTTCATTAGGGTTCATACCTGCTGCAGGCTCGTCAAGGAGCAGGAGCATCGGTTTAGTGGCAAGGGCTCTTGCTATTTCAAGCCTTCTCTGTTCTCCGTAAGGTAGATTTCTAGCAAGTTCGTCCTTTTTAGATTCCAGTTTGAAAATATCAAGCATTTTCATTGCTTTATCAAATATCTCCTGTTCCTCCCTGTAAAATGATGGCAGCCTGAACATGGAAGAAAACACACCGTATCTTACATTCTGGTGCATGGCAATACGGATATTATCCAGCACGCTTAAATCCTTAAACAGCCTGATATTCTGGAATGTTCTGGCAATCCCCAGCTTTGTTATGGCATATGGCTTCAAACCGCTGATTTTTCTTACTCTTTCCCCAGCATTAAGCTCGATACTTCCCGCGCTTGGCACATAGACCCCGCTCAAAAGATTAAAAACCGAGGTCTTTCCTGCACCGTTAGGCCCAATAAGCCCCACAAGCTCCCCTTTTGCAAGCTCAATATTTACATTGGATACCGCAGTTAATCCACCGAAAGATTTTGTAAGGTTACTAACTGTAAGCAGTGCCATTCTATCACCTCACACTTTCAGCTTCTCCGGCCTTTTCCAGGGAAAGCCGGTGAATTTGATTTTTTTATTCTTAATTTGCTCTCTAACAATCATTACCGTAACAAGTATCAGGGAATACAAAATCATTCTTATTTCAGGAAAATCCTGCAGGTACAAAGAAACTACTGCCAGCAGAACTGCTGATATTACAGAGCCTTTAAGGCTCCCCATACCTCCAATAACTACTATTACAAGGATGTCTATGGATCTTAGAAAGCCAAACATATCCGGCTTTATGAAATAAAAGTAGCTGGAGTAGAGGGCTCCTGCTATACCTGCGCAGAATGCACCTATAACAAAAACAATAACCTTGTATTTTGTTGTATTTACTCCCATTGCTTCAGAAGCGATTTCATCCTCTTTTATTGATTTGCATGCTCTACCATAGGAGGAGCCAATAAAGTTTTTGATTATTATTACAGTACCGGCAGTAAAAATATAAAGCCATGCCCAGTTTGCATACTGTGGAATACCGCTCAAGCCTGCAGCACCGCCGGTAAAATCAAGATTCAGCATAACAATCTTAATTATTTCGGCCAAACCCAGGGTAGCAATTGCCAGGTAATCCCCCTTAAGCCTAAGGGTGGGAATTCCAATAATAAGCCCTACAACTGCCGCCAATACAGCGCCTGTCAATATGCCGATAAAAAAGGAATGCTCCCCGCCCATATTCATGGTAATGAGGGCACATGAATATGCTCCTATGGACATAAATCCTGCATGTCCAAGGGAGAACTGGCCGGTGAAACCTGCAATAAGATTAAGACTTACGGCCAATATTATATTAATACATATCAAGGCCAGGGTGATCTGATAGTAATCGCTTAAAATATTCAGCAAGATAAGGACCTGAATTATTCCGTAAAGTCCAATCATGCCAACAGCAGATTTAATATTATTATAGTTTATTAAATTTTTCATTAACCCCACCTACACTTTCTCGCGGATATTTTTACCCAAAAGCCCTGAAGGTTTTATCAAAAGAATTATTATCAGTACTGCAAAGGCAACTGCGTCTTTATACAAAGAACTTCCGTACCCGCTAACCATTGTCTCGACAGCACCTATGGAAAATCCTCCTATAAGGGCACCGGGAATTATGCCTATACCTCCGAACACTGCTGCAACAAAGGCCTTAAGCCCAGGAATTATTCCCATCAACGGGTCAATTGAATTGTAATAAACACCTACGAGAATGCCGGCTGCACCAGCTAATGCAGAGCCTATTGCGAAGGTAAACGATATTGTCCTGTTCACATTAATACCCATGAGCTGTGCCGCATCCTTATCCATTGAAACAGCTCTCATGGCTTTACCTATACGTGTTTTATGCACAATATACTGTAAAAGAATCATTAAGACTACAGCTATTGTAAATAAATAAATCTGCTTAATGTTGATTATAACACCGTTAAACAACTCATAACTTTTATCAGGCAGTACAGCCGGATAAGTTCTCACATCCGCTTTGGCAAAAAACACTACGGTATACTCAAGAAACAACGAAACACCTATAGCAGTTATAAGAGCTGCTATCCTGCTTGAATTACGCAAGGGTTTGTATGCAACCTTTTCTATAACAACCCCTAACAATGCACATATTATCATAGAAATAACCAGGGCCGGAAAGAATCCCAATTCAAGATAGGTGATAGAGATAAAACCCACATATGCACCAATCATATATATATCACCATGGGCAAAGTTGATAAGCTTAATGATGCCGTAAACCATTGTATATCCCAATGCAATCAAAGCATATATACTTCCAAGCGAAAGCCCGTTAATCAACTGCTGTAAAAACTGACTCAAATACCCCACCCCCTCTGCTCTGCCTTGGGAAAACCAAATAAAAGACAATTATGTTTTTAATACCATATAAACTTTAAGTGAGAGGGTCCATCCTCTCACTTAAAGTTTATACCCTTGTTTCCACGCCATCTAAAGCATTGAAATCCTAAAATCAGCTAACCTGATTCTTAGGGTTCCACCTTTACGGCTGATGCCTGCTCCCCATCCTTTAATTCAATAACTACAGCAGTTTTTACCGGATTGTGGTTTTCGTCAATGCTGAACTTACCTGTAACACCTTTAAACTCCTTTGTAGCATCCAATGCTTCTTTTATTTTGACAGAATCGCTGGAGCCAGCCCTCTTTACAGCATCAGCTATAAAGTATCCCAGGTCATACCCAAGAGCATTAAAAGCATTGGGCTCCTTATTGAATTTTTTCTTAAATTCACCCATAAACTTAACTATCACAGGATCTTTATCAAGTGAAGAATAATGATTTGAAAAATAAACCTTGTTTAACGCAGACTTGCCTGCAAGTTCAGCCAGAACAGGAGAATCCAAGCCATCCCCACCGAGAACAGGCTTATCTATACCCAAAGCCCTTGCCTGCTTGATTATTAATCCGGCTTCATTGTAATATCCGGATATTAACAAAATATCAAACTGCTTATCCTTAATCTTTGTAAGAATAGCATTAAAGTCTTTTTCATCTTTTACAAAGGCCTCTTCAGCAACGATTGCCCCACCGTTCTTAGTAAAGGTTTCCTTGAAGGTCTTGGCCAAACCTTTTCCGTAATCGCTGGAATTATCCATTAATATCACAGCACTTTTTGCATTGAGATTATTTGAAGCAAAATTAGCCATAACCGTTCCCTGGAATGAATCATTAAAACAAATCCTGTAGGCATATTCCTTAACGCCCTTGGAATCAACCGTAACATCATCCGCTGTAGCAGAACCGGATATTACCGGAACCTTGTTTTTATCTGCAACAGGGATTGTTGCCTTTGTAGCACCGGTAGTAGCAGGTCCTAAAATTGCGGAAACCTTGTCTTTTGTAGCAAGCCTTGTTGCCACACTGGTAGCTTCAGCCGGGTCTGTCTTGTTGTCCAACTTGACATACGTAATTTCTTTGCCCAATACTCCCCCGGCAGCATTTATCTCCTCAAATGCCATCAATATACCGTCAACCGTATCCGATCCATAGGAAGCTGCTCCGCCTGAAAGCTCGAAGTTGAGCCCGATTTTTACTTCATTTTGTGAATTGGATACCTGCCCACAGCCGGTAAAAAGAACTACGGCTACAATAATAACTGCCATAATGCCTGGAAATCTTCTTTTCCCCTTCATCTCATTCGACCTCCTGATTTTTTAAACTTATAAGGGCACCATTGTCCATAACACGATTTCTTGCCCATAATAGAATTGATGTTTATGTCTAAAGTTATATTTCATTATACGCGAAAAAAAATACAAAATAACTATTTAAATGTTTCACATTGTACCAGGTAGTGCCAATAAATTTTAAAGCATCAGGCAAATGGATTACTGTCTCTAAAGCCATGATATTCTTGATGATGCTTCTTATATTCCCAAAAACATAGCCTGGCAAACATTAAGAGAAGAAAGTCGAAAAAATGGTGATTAAGCTTTTGATAAAAGTAACAGAATAGACTCTTACTCATATTATGAAAAAGGATGGGTATATCATTTATATACTCTAGAGATAGCGGACTTTGAAGATAAACATATGATTCACTTTAGCCTATTTTATTCAAATGGCTCGCCTATCTTGTTTATCTACTTTTCCAGTTCCATCTCTTTAAATAATGTATAAAGATAAAGGAGTATTAAAATGAATACGGGATGTAACGATAAAGACCTTTTTGCCCAAACACTTTGCGAAGCAAGAACTATCACCGAAATCCAAAGTGAGTCCATCTGGCCGGCAGGGCGTTATGGTCCTTTGGTTGCCAGGATTCCGGTAATAATCTCTCAAACCAAAGTACATATCAATATTGAATCCAAGGTGGACCTGGATCATTCCGTTTTAGCCATACGCAATTGTTCAAGGAATGTGTTTCTGACCCAATGCAAGCTGCTGGATATAGGCGACAAAAAGCATGGTAAAGTTCATTTAAACGGTTATATAAGTGAAAGCATAGAGTATGCTGCTTCAAACTGTATAAAAGATACCAAACTTGGCGCAGATATCCGCTATAAAACGGTAAAAGTGCCTTTTGAGTGCGCTACAAAAATAGAGTACTGCTCTCGTCCGGTATTAAAAACACCAAATCAGTTTATTTCTGTCAGACTTCCAGAAACGGAGAAAGCAGTCGGTGATTTATTCTTGTCACGGGAAAGAATGTTCTGTGAATTGGAAGAGGTAAGTGTAGCAGAATCGGATAAGATAAGGGTATATACATCCCTGAAGAATACTGGCTCTGATGATCATGTACCTGACACTCTTATAGAATACATGATTATTTCAGTTACCTTTACACTCCTGCAGTGGCAATCGGTAAGCATTTCAAGACCCTCTCCCTATAATGCACAGTACTAATGCTTTATATAGCAAGGGGAAAAAATAAACCAAAAAAATCGGGGCCAAGAGGTTTACATAACGAACATTTTCGTAGACTCTCTCATAAAATATTATTAGGTGGTATGGGAAAAATTCTATATCCATCAAAAATAATATCTAGGAGGGTATCTATATGGATAAAGATTTCATTTGCAAGGCTCAAGTAATTAAATCCGAAACACTTGCAGAATGTCCAAACGATTCCTTAACCCCGAAAGGATTTAACGGTCCTTTTGTGGGAAAAATACCAGTAGTTCTTGCAGAACCTGTTATACAGGTTGATGTAGAATCGGTTATTCAACTGGAAGAACCTGCATTCGAAATTAAAAGAATTAAAAAGAACCTGTTTATCACCCAGTGCAAGCTTATTGATACTGACTTCGGTTATGAATGTGAAAAAACCGGAAAACTGTTTTTAAGCGGGTTTGTAAGAAAAAATATTGAATACGCAACAGCTGATTGTATTAGCGATTGTAAAGACAGCGTCAGCGGCAAAATCCGTCATACAACAGTTAATGTTCCATTCAGGTGTGTAACCAGGGTCAAATTCGATAACCCCCCTAAGTTCTGCGAAATTGGACATACTAAAGAAATGGCATCATTTCTTGGAAGCGTAAAAGGGAACGACTTTTGCGGTCAGGAAATTATTGGACGTGATCCTTGTGAAATGAGCTTTAAGCATGTTGAATGCTTTAATGAAAAAGTATTCTGTGAGCTTGAAGAAGTAAAAATATTTGAAGATGACATTCTGGAAGATCCTAAGCATATAGGATGCAGCAAAAAAATCGAAAATTCCTTTGATAAAATCATAGAAAAAATGGTAATCTTCATAAGATTGAAACTCTTACAGAATCAGCAGGTAAACATTCCTGGCAAAGATCATTTTGACAACGATGATCACAAAAAAAAGACAAAATATGATTAAAACTGTTTACGCTTTATATTAGTATCATGTAAGTTCATAGCCTAAAGGAAGCTTACCGGCTTCCTTTAGGCCCCATTTAACCTCATTTAAACTGTTTTCATTCTTCTACCTTCAGGAGTTTTTCAATTTCCTTCATCTGGGCTGGAGTGAGTGGCCCGAATTCCATAGCTTTTGCATTTTCTTCAACCTGTTTTACTGTTTTAAATCCAGGTATGGGAATGGTATTAACGCTTCTGCCCCATATCCATGCTAAAGCTCCCTGTGCCGGTGTTCGACCATTACTTGTCAATATTTCTTTTACTGCACCAAGCTTCTTTAAGAACTCCGGTACCGGCTTTCCATCTTTAAAATAACTCACCCATCCAACTCCCGCACCCCGAATATCATCTTTCGGCAAAAAAGAATCTTCCTTGAACTTGCCACTTAAAATTCCCATAGCTAAAGGGCTTCGATTAATACTGGCGAGATCCTCTTCTTCACATAAACTGATCATTTCCGGAGAGTCTTCAAAGACATTTAATCTATGCTGGATTGCAGTGCAGTTTCTCTTTTCTGCAAACAACTTGGCTCCACCAACTAAATCCGTACTCCAACCATAAAAACGGATTTTACCTTTTGCAACCAGCTTATCCAGTGTATCACAAACAGAATAAATTTCAGAAATCGATACTTCCCAAACATGAAGTTGGTACAAATCAATGTAATCGGTGTTAAGCCTTTTAAGTGATGCATCACATGCCTTTTCAATGTAATCCGGCATCACATTTGTTCCATGTAGAGTCATGGTAGCCTCATTGCCGAAATGCCCGAATTTTGTTGCAATAACTACACCATTTCTTTTTCCGGCTACAGCTTTCCCAATTATTTCCTCACTATGGCCAACTCCATAAGCATCCGATGTGTCAATAAAATTTACTCCAAGCTCTAATGCCTTGTGTATGGCTCTAATTGACTCCTCATCATTTATATCGCCCCAACCGTTCCCGCCGATTGCCCAGCACCCCAAGCCCATTGCACTTATTTCAATACCTGATCTTCCTAATCTTCTCGAAAATGACATTTTTATTTCCCTCCTTAAGCTCTTCTCTTATATATATAGTATAATAAATATTATTGGTCTTACTAAGATCCAATTTCGAATTATTATTCAGGAACCAATTTACGAGGGGGATATTCATGTTTGGATTACATATAGATAAATCATTATCAGTCTCCATAGCCCAACAACTGATCACTCAAATCCGTTATCAGGTTCTGCAAGGTAAACTAAAAGGCGGGGAAAAGCTTCCTCCCTCCCGTAATCTGGCTAAAGAACTTAACGTAGCACGAAATATTATAATCCAGGTTTACGATCAGCTAATCGCCGAGGGTTATTTGGAAAGCCGGGTGGGTTCAGGGACTTTTATAATTGACCTGAAAAGCTTCCACTTAAATCAACCAGCTGGACAAAACAAAACTATACGTCACGAAGAACCAATGACATATATTAGGGACAATGTTATTGATTTTCACTCTGGAAATCCTGATGTCAGCCATTTCCCCCGTATCCAATGGGCTAAGATTCTCAAAGAGACTTGTCTGGAAGCTCCATCAGATACCTTCGGGTATGGACCGGTTGCCGGCGAACCCCCCCTCCGTTCTGCCATCTCCCGCTACCTGTTTCGGACAAAGGGTATCGACTGCCATCCCGATCATATCTTTATTGTACCAGGAGCAACTCTGGGAGTTGATTTGCTTTGTAAGGTTTTTCATAAAGATATAGATAACGTAGTTATAGAAGACCCTTGCATCAGCTTTGTACAACACACTTTTATGCAAAATGGATTCTCGATTCATCCGGTTCCAGTGGACCATCAAGGTATAAAGACCTTCGAACTGCCGGAAAATCATAAGATCAAGTTAATCTATGTGGTACCTTCACATCAGTTCCCAATAGGCAGTATACTTCCTATTGGGCGCCGTCTTCAATTATTGGACTATGCCCGCGATAGGAATGCATATATCATTGAGGATGATTATGACAGCGAGTTCAGATATGAAGGAGGACCAATCATGTCTTTACACCATCTTGACCCGGAAAGGGTCATATATTTGGGAACCTTCAGCAAAATCTTTTCTCCAAGTCTCCGGCTGGGTTATATCATCTTACCGTCCAACCTTATAAAAAGAGTTTACACATTCATGGAACTTATAAATATACGCACTCCTTCATTGGAACAGTTGGCAATGGCCCGATTCATTGATACCAAACTGATTGACCGTCATGTTTACAAGATGAAGAAAGTATATCAGAAAAAGAGAAAACATCTAATTAACTCTTTATACCTGGCCTTTGGAGACAAAGTCCGTGTTGCAGGTGAAAATGCAGGTCTACATGTTCTTACAGCATTTAAGGATCTTGAATTTCATCCTTCGGATTTCCAAAAGTTCTTAGAAAATGGAGTTGAAGTTGATTGGGTTGAGGATTACGCTATCCGTAAAGGGCTTCATATTAACCAGTTAGTCCTTGGCTATGGCAATATAAGCCTTGAACAAATTACTGTCGGGGTTCAGAGGATTAAAGAAGTGATAAATGGGAAATTTCTGCAAAAATAAAGAAGCTGTCCAACCAATTTTTATTGGCTGTAGGCTTCTGGCAAGTTTCTTCTTATTTAGTTGGGATTTACAATGTTAAAACTATTTCTTGCGTGTTGCAACATCAAATATTACAGCTGCTGCCAGTATGACACCTTTGACTATATATTGTATTGCCTCATCTACTCCCATTAGCTTCATACCGTTGGCCAGTGAAGCCATAACCATTGCTCCAATGATGGAACCTGTAACCTTACCTACTCCACCGGCAGCAGATACTCCACCCACATAGGCAGCTGCAATGGCATCCAGTTCAAACAATTCTCCTGCTGTGGTAGATGCTGAACTATGACGGGAAGTAAATAGAATCCCTGATAGTGCTGCAAGCATGCTCATAGAGCAGAATACCACATAAGTAATCTTCTTTACATTGATACCGCTTAATTTTGCTGCCTCAGGATTTCCTCCTACAGCATAAATATGCCTTCCCAAAACTGTTTTTGTAGTAATAAAATGATATACCCCAACAACAATCACCACGATAACCACTGTCCAGGAAAATCCGTTAAAATTCGCAAGCTTCCAGGTTATATATGCAATAACTGCCGATACAAAAACTAACTTCACCAAGAACATACCGGGTGAAAGAACATCGAAATTATACTTTTTCTTATTGCTCCTGGTTTTAATCTCACTTAAGACATAAAGCCCAATAGATAATGCTCCAAAGATTAGTGTCAGTAAATGTATATTCCCAACATTGGCGAAATCGGGTATAAACCCGTTTCCAATGGCATTAAAAGTTTTATTTTTAATTACTATTGTCCCCGATCCCCTGGTTACCTGAAGAAGCGCTCCTTTAAAAATCAGCATTCCAGAAAGAGATGCAACAAATGCCGGTATACCTAACCTTGCAACAAGAAACCCATTATAGAATCCTATCAGAACGCCAAACAACAGAATAACCGGTATAACTGCTATTACAGGTAGGCCAAATTTAGTGAGCATTATGGCTGCCACTGCACCTAAAAATCCCGCAAGATACCCGACTGACAGGTCAATATGCCTGATTACGATAACAAGTGTCATACCAACAGCCAATACAGCAATATACCCCACTTGGTCAATCAAATAACTCATATTTCTTGATGAAATAAACAGCCCGTCTGTAGTAATGGTAAATGTCACCATTATTATTAACAGGGCAATATACATCCCATACTCACGAATATTTTGCTTTAATAAAAACCCTGCCTCTTTGAGAAATTTCATACCAACCCTCCTAATCCGTTGCCATCTCCATAATTTTTTCCTGAGTGGCTTCTTCAATGGGCAGTTCACCGGTAATCTTACCTCCGGATACTACGTATACCCTGTCACTCATACCTAGCACTTCAGGCAAATCAGACGATATCATAATGATACTCATACCCTGCCTGACCAGTTCATTCATTATGGTATATATTTCATATCTGGCTCCCACATCTATACCCCGGGTGGGTTCATCCAGTATTAAGATGTTTGGTTTTGCAAACATCCACTTTGCCAGAGAAACTTTTTGCTGGTTTCCACCGCTTAAATTGCCCACTGTCTGTTCAATATGAGGTGCTTTAATATTTAGAGAATCTTTGTATTCATTTGCAACTTTTATTTCTTCATTCTCATTTATTACACCTTTAACTGATATAGAGCTTAAATTGGCAATGGAAATATTCTGTTTTATACTCTGAATCAGTATCAGGCCATCGCCTTTTCTGTCCTCTGTAACATAAGCTATACCCGCAAGAACTGCATCATCAGGATGTCTTAAGACCTTTTTTTCACCATTTATAAATAAATCGCCCTTTATTCTGTACTCCGCGGAATTGCCAAAAATGCTCCGGGCAAGCTCTGTCCGGCCAGCACCCATTAATCCGGCTATTCCAACAATTTCTCCCTTTTTTACATTGATATTTATATTACTCAATATCTGCCTTCCAATTTTCGGGTCATAGGCGCTCCAATCCTTAAGCTCCAAAACTGTATCCTGTGAATGTTTGAATTCCCTCTTGGGGTAGATATTGTCAATCTCACGGCCAACCATGTTTTTAATTATTACATTTTCAGAAATTTCCCCTTTTTCGGCATCCAATGAACAAATTGTCTGCCCGTCACGTATAACGGTTACTGTATCTGCAATATTAATGACTTCCTTTAGCTTATGGGAGATCATAATAGAAGTAATCCCCTGTCCCTTAAGCTCCTTCAAAAGGCTAAGCAGGTTTTCACTATCATCTTCATTCAAGGCAGCTGTAGGTTCATCCAGAATCAACAGCTTTACATCCTTGCTCAAGGCCTTGGCGATCTCTACCAGTTGCTGCTTTCCCACACCCAAATCCTTTATTTTGGTTGAAGGATTTATTTTAAGCCTGACTTTTTTTAAAACTTCTCCTGCTCGTAAAATGGTCTCATTCCAGTCAATGGCAACCCCTTTTTTTATTTCATGCCCTAAATAAATGTTCTCATATACAGACATTTCAGGAACCAGGGCCAATTCCTGATATATAATGGCAATGCCTGCCTTTTCACTGTCTCTGACTCCAAAAAATTTCTGAACCTCACCATCAAAAATAATATCACCTGTATATTCCCCGTGACCGTAAACACCACTTAAAACCTTCATAAGAGTTGACTTGCCGGCACCATTTTCACCTACAAGGCAGTGAATTTCACCCTTTTTCACTTTGAAATTCACATTGCTTAAAGCCTTTACTCCGGGGAATTCCTTGGTAATGTCTTTCATCTCCAATATGTGTTTGTTCATAGCGCAAAACGCCCCTTTACCGAACACACCTTAGAATAGAGGAATAGTGACAGGTAGTGCTGTCACTATTCCGACTAGACTAATTGTTATATTTTTAGTTTAAACCTGTGAAATCTGAAGCTGGATAGTAACCTGAATCAATCAGCGCAGCTTTAACATTGTCCTTGTTTACTACGATAACCTCTGTCTGTTTTGCCTTAACATCAATAGTTCCATTGTTGTACGAACCGGTTGTTTCAGGTGTAGTGCCCTTTAGCAATGCAACTGCCATGGAAATTGAATCTTTTACAAGAGTACGTACATCTTTAAATACTGTCATTGACTGCTTGCCATCAATGATATACTGTACTGAAGCCTTTTCAGCATCCTGACCGGTTATAACATAGCTCTTTACAGCAGTATCTGCTTTGAAGGTATCTGCAATTGAACGGGCAGTACCATCGTTTGGAGCTAATATAAACACATCACCCTTATCAGCGTCTGTTGCAACAGTCAAGTTAGCTTCAGCCTTGTTTTTGGCTTCATTGAAGTCCCAGTTTGTTGTAACCTGACCAATAATCTTACTCATTTCATCACGGGTTAATGTTGCCTTATCCTTTAAAGCAACTGCTTCAGCAGAATTCTTTATAACAAAAGTGCCATCTGCAATCTTTGACTGCAGTACATTCCACGCACCTTCGAAGAACAGGAATGCATTATTGTCTGAAGCTGCACCGGCATAAAGGTAAAGAGGATTTCCAGTACCCTTTGCATTGTCAACCAGGTACTGTGCCTGTGCCTTACCAACAGCTATACTGTCAAAAGTCACATAGTAATCAACAGCATCGGTATCGGTTATTAATCTGTCATATGCTATGACCTTGATGCCTTCTTTTTTAGCCGCTTCTACTGCTGCCGCCGCTGCACCTCCGTCGTGAGGGCAAATAATCAATACTTTTATCCCCTTGGCAATCAAAGCTTCAACATTTTCTTTTTCTTTTGCCGAAGATCCCTGGCTGAACAGAATTTCTACCGAATAATCTGTATCCTTCAATGCTTCCTTAAATCTTGTTTCATCCTGAACCCATCTTGGCTCATCCTTTGTCGGCAAAACTATACCAATAGAAGGCTTACCTTTCGAATCTCCGGTTGAATTGTTGGATGCGCATCCTGCAAATACAGCAGTAAGCATAAATACTGAAACAATTAATGCAATAAATTTCAAGTGCCCTTTCATTTTACATCCTCCTTTTAAGTCTTCCATGTTTTTGAGCGTCTCCACCCTTGATAAGTCAATTATAGCACTCTAACCTCTAGACATACTTAACACAGTTCTGTAAATTATTTACCTATATAAATTTTATTAGAAATGAACAGGACTTTTTTATCATTAAAAAAAGTAAGAAAGTCTGTGAAGTTATTGTATAGGCTGGTATGTTTGATGATCCCTTCAATTTGTTTTGGGCCATTGAGATTTTGGTATGTTCATATATACGCTTTCCAAGCTGTGAAACCGATCATTGATAATGGTGTCCACCATATTTTCGCTGGTAACAAGAACCGGAGTAACTTTATAAAATGGCACATCATATCTGCCGTCATTAATAGTATCATCTGCCTGTACAAGGCCGCCCTTTGCCATCCTAACAGCATACTCTGCTGCCACCCTGGCAATCTTGTCAATAGGCTTATATACGGTTGCAAGCTGTGTGCCTTCCACTACCCGCTGACAGGCGTCCAGATCAGCATCATGACCTACAACCCCTACATTGTCTGCAAGCCGTTTCTCCGCTAATGCATTTATAGCGGCCCCTGCAAGGGTATCGTTTGCAGCCATTATTGCATCTATTTGCTTTCCGGAACCGATAGTCTCCTCCACAAACTTGAATGCATCTTCATACAGCCAATCTTTAATCCAAGTCTCACCTATTATGTTTATATTGCCGCTTTTTACCCCCTCATTTATCACACTCATATAGCCTTCATTAAACATAAATGAATTATTATCAGACCGTGAACCATTTATTATAAGATAGTTGCCTGTTGGAACACCTTTGACTGCAGCCTGCCCCATAAGCTGGCCCACCATTATATTATCAAAGGAAATATATAAATCAGCATTTGCTTTCTTTACAAGCCGGTCATAGGAAATAACCTTTACACCCCTGCTTTTGGCAGTCCGTACCATATCGGCTGCCGTGTCTGCATCGTGAGGTATCAGTACCAGTACATCAATATTCTGATCCAAAAGATACTGGACCTGTTTTTCCTGCTCCGCACTGTCACTATTGGCGGTCTGAACAATAACCTCCGCCCCAAGCTCATTGGCCCTTGCTACAAAAATATCCCTGTCTCTAAGCCATCTTTCATGTACGAGTGTATCCATTGCAAATCCCAGCACTATTTTATCTTCTTGAGACCCTTTCCCAACTGTTTTATCTTCATCTGTGCACCCATTAAATACCATAGTAGTAAAAACGAATAGACAGAAGATACAAAGTAATCTTTTTAAGTAATACACTCCCACACCTCCTTAAAATCACGTAGATTTTAGTCCTGTAATGTTTTCTTTATATTCCGTAGGCGTGACACCTGTGACTTTTTTAAATATCCTGCTAAAATAATTGGGGTCACTGTAGCCTATGCTGTAACATATCTCTTTTATACTCAAATCATTGCTCTCCAATAAGTCTTTTGCAATTCTTATCCTGATACCTGTAAGATAGTCAATGAAATTTTCACCTGTCTCTTCTTTAAAAAGCTTGCTGAAATACTGTGGACTTACATTGATCTCCCTTGATATATCCTCCAGTGTTATGGGGTTTGCATAATTTAGCTTAATATACTCTTTAGCCTTCTTTGTAAGTCCCCCCACTTTGTAATCACGATACGAGTTTATCTTCCCGGCTGCGCTTTCCATCCTTTTCCTACACCAGAGCCTAAGCTCGGTCATATCATTTATGGACAGCATTTCCTCAAGAAATCCTACTCCTTCGGCTTCCGAATCGGAATCATATTCCCATGTCATGCGATTGACAAGAAATAAAAGCTCCAGAAGCTTATTCTTTATCTTTAGAGTCTCTGTGCCATATTCACTTAGCAGCCAGTCAAAAATATAATTGAGTGCATCCATGCTCTCAACCGCATCGCCTATAGACAGCTTTTGCAGTAATAGTTTCTCCTTGTGCTCCGGATATCCGCTTCCCCGTACATTTACCGATGGAATATCCATAAAATGCATGACACCGCTGCTTTGAAGGTAACGAAGAGCTTTTAGTGATTCCTCGTATGAAGCCGACAGCAGCTCAAAGCTTTCATAGTTTCTTCCTATACCTATTTTAAAGCCGCACTTCATTTTTTCCGAAAGCCTCTGCAAAAGAGTTTCTGCAAAGGATATTGCCTCCAGGCGGCTTGAAAATTCATCTGGTTCACAATCAGCCGGAACAAATAAAACAATACGGTTTAACATTGCAGGTCCAACGATGCATCTTCTTAATGCATTGACAGTGTCTCTTAAGGACGGATAGAAATACTGACTGCGTACACTGTACCCTATCCTGTTTTCCAAATCCCCATCCTTCTCTTCATCACCAAACTCCAGGGTCATCACATACCCGCCATTTTCTTTTATTTCTAAAATATCTCTATAGTTTTGAAGCTCTTTTCTATTGTCATCAAACAGTATCATAGAATATATAAATCCGTTTTCAAGCACAGGAAGTACATTTTCCAGCTTTTCTTTGAGTTCAAGCTCAACCTTGCGCTTTTCTTTTTCGGTCTTTATAATACCGACAGCTTTATTGATGACTTCTACCAGTTTTGTACGATTTACAGGCTTTAAAAGATATTCAATAACACCTAAGTTTATGGCCTCCTTTGCAAAATCAAACTGGTCAAAGGCGGTCAAAACAATAAAAACAACCTGTGAATGCCGGCTTTTTATTTCCTTTATTGCCTCAATTCCGTTAATCCCAGGCATTCTGATATCCATGAATACGATATCAGGTACGGTATATTCAGCCTTTTCTATAGCTTCACGCCCTGACCTGGCTGTAGCTATAACTTCGATATCACTGAAGTTACTTTCGATTATATATTTAAGCGAATCAATTACAATCTTCTCATCATCGGCAATCATAACTCTAAACACCGCTGCTCCCCCCTCCTGGTTAATAATGCATCAATCAATCTTCAATTGATAGTAAAGGTTAATTTCTTTCTACAGCATTAATCGGTATGCGCAGTATGACTTCTGTACCATGCCCGGGCTCACTTTGTATATCAATGATTCCATCCTGGCTGTAAAATATCTTTAGCCGACTTAAAATATTTCTCATACCAATCCCGTTTGTATGGCCCTTATTTGGGATCTCATTGGGAGTTTTCTCACTTAATTCTCCACTTAATATTTCTCCGATCTGTTCTACCGACATTCCCTTTCCATTATCTTTTATAGAAATTTCTGCGTACTGTCCGTTTCTCATAGCCTTGACCCATATCTTCCCTGTGTATTCTATATCGCCAATGCCGTGGATAAAGGCATTCTCTACAATTGGCTGCAAAACCATGCATGGTATTTTAATATGAAGAATGCTGTCATCCCTGCTTAATGAAAACTCTATTCTGTCAGCAAAACGCTCCTTTAATAAATGCACATAATTTTCTATATTTTTTATCTCATCCTCAATTGTCACAGGTCTATCCAGATTTCTCATGTTATACCTGAAAAGCTCTGCGGCATTCTCGATAAATGAGCAGGCACGGTCAGCACCTTCAAGCATGGCAAGCTGTGCCCCGGTATTTAAGGTATTGAATAAAAAATGAGGATTTATCTGTGCCTGTAACGCCTGAAGCTCTGCCTCCTTAAGGTTACTTTTCATTATCAGGTTCTCCATCTCCCTCTCCTTAAGTTTACTCTCCAGTTGGGCCTTTTCCTTTATCTCGCTTATATACTGCCTGATACTTCCCGTCATACGATTAAAAGCCTCTGCCATAACTCCTATTTCATCATTTGAATCTACTTTTACACTGGGCACATCAAAGTTTCCATGAGTAATCTCATCAGCAGCACGGGAAAGCTCTGATATAGGTTTTGTTATACTGTAGGCAAACCATAGTATCAATATTATGGTTAACACGATTACAGATAAAATAATACCTATATTAAGGGTCTCCACCAGATAGAATTCTCCCTTCATTGACAAATAACGGTCAGTGTTCTGTAGAAACAAGGTATTGTTAAGCTTTTGAATATATTCGTTGATGTACTGATAAACTTTTGTGCTCTCCCTGTAATGCAGAAGATATGCGTCTACTTCTCTCCCTCTTCTGGCCATTACAGCGGCGTCAGTTTCCTCAAGATAAGTGGATATCATATTTTTAATATCCTTCATCATCAGCATGTTCTCTATATTGGAATAGTCCATTTTAATGGACTCCGATTCTTTTCTTAATTCATTATAGTACTTGTAATAATCGTCAAGGCTTTTGGAGTGTTTTGATGTCAGGTAGCCTTCATATGCATAATCTAACTTCTCCAAGCTCTGGTGAAGATTATTTAGCTTTACGTTCATTTCAAATGTGGTGCTCATCTTTTTCATAAGCACATTTATACTGTAATGGGGATATATATTGGTAGCACCCATAAGAACTATGGTGGCCATGAAATATAGTATCAGCCTCTTCTTTAATCTGTTTTTATTCCATAACACCTTAAGACCTCTTAACAAATGCATTTTAATCTTCTCCAGACTCCAGATATTCAGAAATGTTCTCCTTTGTAATCAAACGTGTGTCCACCTTAAAGTATGCTGATGTTCTGCCTTTTTCCTTTATATCCATCAAAGCACGGATGGTATCATACCCCATTTGCTCAAGATCTGCCGTGACTGTTCCAAAGATCACTCCCTTATCAATATACCGCAGCATTTCAGGTGAATCACCATAGCCTATTATGTTGTAACCTACTCTGTTTAGGTCAATTAACCTCTCTGTAACAACTGTAGTATCTCTTGCTGCCGTACATATAATTGTGTCCAGATTAGGCTTATTGGCTAGCAGATTCTTGATGACATCTTCCAGGTCCAACAAATTGTTATACTCTATAGTCTTTATGTTTATTTCAGGATAATTACTTACCGCGTCCCTGATACCTGAAACTAAAAGACCTTGAGCCAGCCTCCCCCCGATTTGGTTGTTGCTTACCAGAATGGCAGCCTCCCCCTGATCGCCCGTGGCAGCGATGAGCATTCTACCTAAGTGGACGCCGGAGTCATAGGTGTTCACACCTACAAACGCAGCACGCATACTGGTTTTAGCGTCTGTTCCAACAGTTACCACAGGTATGCCTCGATTTATTCCACGGTCTATAAGTTGGCCTGTTTCTTTCTCATCCCATACATAGGTTACTATTCCATCTACTTTGGAAGCAATAGCTATATCGAGATATTTACGCTGCTCTTCAATATTTGCAACGTTTGGCCCGTTAAATTCAACAGCCACATTAAATTCCTTCGAAGCCCTCTCCACACCCTTCTTTATAGATAGCCAGAAGGGATCATCAACATTTTCACATATCATTGCAAAATGATAGACAGGCTCCCTGTCCGGGATTATTATTCCGGTGTTCTGATCCACATTTGTAAGAGCATTTCTAATGCCGTAGAATACAAACGAAGTCACAAAAAGAACAAGTAAAAACATAGTGGAAAACAAGATTATATAGTGCTTTTTTTTCATAGACAGCCCTCTTTGAATATATATACATGGAATATCTTAATCACAAAATATTTACTTCACATTATAACATTTACATTTCTATTATTAAATAGCAGCATAAATTTACTATTCCAAAAGTGTTAATGGAACATAATACTTGGAATACCTGTTGCCCCTATCATCTATAAGAGGACCTCTATTATTCCTTACCATGACCGTAGCTCTTTTGTTAATGTTATAGAGTATGCCTGTAATCTTTTTACCCTCAAAAGTGAATGAAACGGTATCTCCTATGTTTAGTCCCAGCTTCTGATTTGCTATTTGCCTATGTGTTGGCAGTTTATGATAGCTCTCAGTATGTCCAAACAAATCACTTGCCATGGCTTTAAACCTATCTCCACTGCATCTGGATTCTTTAAAGCATAAGAATTCAATCACGTGGCATATCTCATGCTCAAAAACAAGCTGCAACGCTTCCAGGCTATTGCCTGTTTTAATGCCGCACACCATCTTGCCTCCTTCAATCAAACCATAGTGGAAGAAGAAATCTACTCCTATTCTGATTTCAATAACCAGATCCTCCGGTCTAATCTTGTCTATGTTTTTAGGACAGAGGGTTAGTCCGGCACTCTTTGTCATTCGCCTTGACAGAGAAAACTTGATTTTTCCTTTAAAGCACTCTTTGAACCAGTTTTCAAAGAATACTTCATCATACAACTGGAACAGCAATTTAAGATCACCAGTAGATAATGTATTGACGCTTCTGTTTTTGATGTTAGGAGATTTCAGCATTAGGAGCTTTGCGATTTCTTCACGTTTAACGGCTATATCGTCTTTATTCCGTTTCGTCTTGAGTATATTTATCATATATAAAACCTCATTGTATTTTTCTGTTGCTGCTCATATGGTTATCTCAAATCTATTGATCAATTTGATGACCACCTACTATTTGCTTAAATTATACAATAGATTCACAGCATGTAGTTAATGTATTCTTGTATTATTTTATAATAACTTCTCAAAAGCCCTGTATAGTTACCTGAATTCTCTAAAATTGATTCGTCATCAAGGATACTACATAGTAAAAGCTGCACTATGTGCAGCTTTTACTAATATCGTTTATTTTTTCACCACAGGTATCCATGCTTCTGTTAAGTATCCGTCTTTTATCCTAAAATTTCTTTCAAGTTCAGGTACACCAGGCATATGTTCATATCCAGATACTTGAAACCATTCACAAACTCTCTTCCACACCCTATTAACTGAATCCAACTCGTCTATTTTCGTACCTGTAATACTGAATACTGCCCATGTTGCTTCAGGTATTTCAAGTACTTCAAAGTGGTCAGGTACTTTAAAATCCGGATGATCCATACCTGCCATAAACCTTAATCCACTATCATTCCAGCCATAGTGGGCAGTTAAACCATAAAGTTTAGCGCTATCATCATTATAAGTTCCCTCAAGTAGAGCCTTAAAATCGCCCAGTCCAAGAACATCACGAATTTCTTGTGCGGTACCATCTTTAATGCATGACATAACAAAGTTTTTTGCATCTTCATACATCTGTGTATCGTGATATTTTATCTCAATTGACTTCCCAAAAATTTTTGAAGCACGGGTTTGTTCAATCCTATAATCCATACCAACATCTCCCTTAATAGTTATTTGAAAGGATAGTCTCGGATATGCCTTCAGCTGTGTACCTTTGTCGCGCGCCAACGAAGGTGCAACACCATGAAGGTTTTGGAAGGCACGACTAAATGAAATAGGGGAGTCATAATCGTATTTGAGCGCAAGGTCAATAACTTTTATATCGCTATTTTGCAGCTCAAACGCTGCAAGAGTTAATCTCCTGCGTCTAATGTATTCCGATAGCGGCACTCCTACAATAAAAGAAAACATCCGCTGAAAATGGTATACAGAGCAACATGCTATCTTTGCAACTGTTTCAAAATCTATTTCACCAGCTAGATTTTCTTCTACATAGCTTATGGCCCCGTTCATTCTGTCCAACCAATCCATAAGTTCTTCTCCTTTCATCCTTAGTATATCAGGAGATATAAAGAACCTCGCAACTTTTCATGCACCAATTTGTTTACTTTATATGCCTGCTTTTAGACAAATATTATATATTACCCCTTATATATTATAGCATACTTATATTCCTGCCCTGCTCTTAGAATAGGGGATGGAAAGTGCTTTACAGTACTCATACTCTTGTTTCCTCACAATATCGTATTGACCTTACTGATGCTTATTAGCATTATAAATTTAACTTAGAGTCACCAAATTCTAGCTTTCCAGAATATACTTGTTGAGCATAGCCTCAAGTACTTCCTGGCGTCCTGACACATTCTCAATCCGATCATTTTCAAGGGCATATTTCTCCAACTCCCTAAAGCCGACTTTACCGTTAACAATATCGCTTCCGATGCCGCTCTTATAGCTTTTGTACCTGTCGTCAATAAATTTATCAAACTTGGCATCCTGCACCATTTTATATGCAATCTTCAAACCTTTAGCGAATGCATCCATACCTGCGATATGAGCGTGGAGCAGGTCAACTGGTTCAAAAGAACCCCTTCTTACCTTGGAATCAAAATTAAGTCCACCTGTTGTAAACCCGCCTGCTTTTAGTACTTCATACATAGCAAGTGTAGTATCATAAATATTTGTCGGGAATTGGTCGGTATCCCACCCCAATAGCAAATCCCCCTGATTTGCATCTATACTTCCAAACACTCCATTTATTCTTGCCATATAAAGCTCATGCTGGAAGGTATGTGCAGCCAGTGTAGCATGGTTTGCTTCAATATTCATCTTGAAGTCCTTTTCCAGTCCATAGGCTCTTAAGAAGCCCAGCACAGTTGCCGTATCAAAGTCATACTGGTGCTTTGTTGGTTCCTTTGGCTTTGGTTCAATTAAGAATTGTCCTTTGAAACCTATCTCTCTTGCATAGTCGACAGCCATCCAAAGAAACCTTGCCATGTTGTCAAGCTCAAGCTTCATGTCAGTGTTAAGAAGGGTCTCATAACCTTCTCTGCCACCCCAGAAAACATAGTTTTGACCTCCAAGTTCATGGGTAATCTCCATGGCCTTTTTTACCTGAGCTGCTGCAAACGCAAATACATCAGCATTTGGAGAGGTAGATGCCCCATGGACGAATCTTGGATTGCCAAAAGCGTTTGTTGTACCCCAAAGAAGCTTCACATCACTGCTTTTTAAATATTCTTTTATAATTGAAACTATCTCATCAAGTCTTTTGTTAGTTTCTCTTAATGTTGAAGCTTCAGGTGCTATATCCCTGTCATGGAAACAGAAAAACGGTACACCAAGCTTCTCACAAAATTCAAAGTTGGCAGCAACTTTAGCCCTGGCAATATCCATAGGATCCGTAAGACTGTCCCATGGCCTGTTTGCAGTTCCCGGTCCGAAGGGGTCTGAACCTGTTCCCTGAAATGTATGCCAGTATGCTACTGCAAATCTTAAATGATCCTTCATCGTTTTTCCACCGATTACTTCTTCAGGATTATAGTACTTAAAAGCCAAAGGATTATCCGAGTCTTCCCCTTCGAACTTTATTTTTGATACACTTTTAAAGTATTCAGACATATATTTGCCTCCTTAATCTTATTTTTCTTATGCCTCAGTATCTTATAAATGTTTTAATATATATGTTTTATTAGTTTTAATACTCTAACTCCACAGGGCCTCCCATAACCTCAAATGTACCTTTTTGAACCTTAACACCGGTTAGCTTTTGGCTTCTTTCATCCGGTTGGCTTCCTGATAAATAAATTTCAAAGAGACCGGGCTCAAGTATACATTTTCCTTGCTCATTTATTGAAGCCATCTGCCTTGAAGTGACCTCAAACTGAACCTCTCTCTCCTCATCGGGCATCAAATGTATCCTGCGAAATCCTTCCATGTGCCATCTTGGAGCTTCAATATTTCCAGTGTCTTTAAGATATAACTGTACAACTTCATCCGACCGGTATTTACCGGTATTCTTAACCTTAATTCTGCACTGAATATTTTCGCCGGCATGCACCTTTTCCTTTGATAATTTTAATTCACTGTATTCAAACCTGGTATAGCTAAGGCCATACCCAAAAGGATAAAGGGCTTCATTTTTCATATACCTGTATGTACGGTTCTTCATGGAATAATCACTAAAGTCCGGAAGTTCCTCAGTTGTTCTGTAGAATGTTACTGGAAGCCTTCCTGAAGGGCTGTATTCACCAAACAGCATTGATGCTATTGCCTTTCCTCCTTCAGCGCCCGGATACCAGGCCTGTATGATTGCAGGCACGTTTTCATCTGCCCATGTCACTGCTAGAGCGCTGCCTGAAAGCAATACCAAAATCACAGGTTTTCCTGCTTTATGCACAGCCTCTAAAAGTTCCTGCTGAAGGCCCGGAAGATTTAAATGTATTTTATCGCCGCTGGCATACTCATTTGATACATCACCTTCTTCTCCCTCAATAGTAGCATCAAGCCCTAAGCACATAACTACCACATCAGCTCTTTCTGCTGCAGCAAGTGCCTCCGAGAACCCTTCTTTTGCTTCAGCCAGTCCGGTTTTCTCCTTATACAAATGACAGCCTGATGCATAGTGTATTCTGGTGTCCCCGGATACCATCTCCCAGATTCCATCAAGTACATTGACATACCTTGATGCAGTACCAAAATAATTGCCTATTAATGCGTCTCTGCTGTCTGCATTGGGCCCAATTACTGCAATTGATTTGATTTTATTTTTATCAAGAGGAAGGAGGCTGTCTTCATTCTTCAAAAGCACCAGTGACTTCTTTGTAACTTCAAGTGCAAGCTCCCTGTGCTCCCTGCAGTCATTCATTTCATAGGGAATACTGCTAAAGGGTACATCTTCCGGTTCGTCAAACATGCCAAGCTTCATTCTTGTGGTCATTAGTCTTATCACCGATTTATCTATTGTTTCTTCAGTAACAAGACCCTCCTTATTTGCAATCAGCAAATTTACATACATGCTTCCGCAGTTAAGGTCACAGCCGTTATTAACCGCCAGAGCAGCTGACTCGGGTGCTGTCTTTGTCACCATATGGTTTTCATGAAAATCCTTTATTGCCCAGCAATCGGATGTTACATGACCTCTAAATCCCCACTCTTCTCTTAATATTTCCTTTAAAAGTGTCCTGCTGCCGCAGCAGGGCTCCCCGTTTGTCCTATTGTAGGCACCCATTACAGCCTCAACCTGTGCCTCTTTTATACAGGCTTTAAAGGCAGGAAGGTAGGTCTCACGCAGATCCTTTACCGAAACCTTAGCATTAAACTCATGCCTCTCTTTTTCGGGCCCGCTGTGTACCGCAAAATGCTTTGCACAGGCAGCAGCTTTGAGATATTTATCATCACTTCCCTGTATCCCTTTTATGAAAGCAACCCCAAGCCTTGCTGTCAAATACGGGTCCTCACCATAGGTCTCATGACCTCTTCCCCACCTGGGGTCCCTGAAAATGTTTACATTTGGTGACCAAAAGGTCAAGCCTTTATAAATACCGGAGTCTCCTTTTCTTTGATACTCATGATATTTGGCCCTGCCTTCTGTAGAAATAACATCTGCTGCCTTGTAAACCAGCTCTTCATCAAAGGTGGCTGCCATACCTATTGCCTGTGGAAACATGGTGGCGGTGCCTGCCCTTGCTACTCCGTGAAGTGCTTCACTCCACCAATTATATGAGGGTATTCCGAGTCTCGGTATGGCAGGTGCGCTGTGCAGCATCTGTGTTACTTTTTCTTCAAGGGTCATTCTTGATACCAAATCTTTTGCTCTTTCCTTAAAACTTAGTTTCTTATCTTTATAGCCAGGCAGTTCTTGCATAAAAACCCTCCTTAAAGCCTCTTAATTAAAGAAATGGAATTGTAAAAGCAGATAAACTAGTAAATCTTTCTTCCCAGTTCATCTTTTATTCCGGTTTTCCTGTAAAAATATGAATTGATTACATCACGCCACTCTTTAGCGTGTTCAACCTGACCTTCAAGCCTTTTTAGCACATGATCAAAAATATCATCTTCTATCATTCCCCTTAAGCTAAGCCACTGGGCCTTTAGTTCTTCTGCCTGCTCTACACCTTTAAAATGAGTATTATAAATATATTGTATTAAAGTCTCTCCTGATCTTAGTCTGTACTTATAGGGTACACGGTGAAAGAAAAGAAGAAGCTCCTGTGGACAAGTTTCCAATTTCTCATAAATATAGGTAACCTCTTTATGATATTGACCTATATATCCTGTGCCTGACTTTACTGTCCGGTCTATCCCAATACCGTTAATATCAGCCCTATGATAAGTCCCCCATTTGGAATACTCATACCCTTCAACATTAGGCCCATAGTGATGGCCCGGATTTACCATCCAACCAATGCCCAAAGGCGAGGTATAGTTTTCGTAAATCCTCCAGGAATTAAGCAGCATACTGGAGATAGTATCTACTATGGCCATGTTGTTTGAAAAAGTCATTCCAACCCACTCATGGGTTATCTCCTGGGATGACAGGTCCGGATTCCATGAGAGGCGTCCAAATCCGTAGAGATTTGATTGGGCTAATAAAAACCCTGTCCAGTTAGGGTCATCACCAATATTGGCTACAGCGGCCATCCCTCCATACTTGTTTTTAAAAACCGAACCGCTTACAATCTTTTTGACAGTTGAACCCCCTCCTTTTGCATAGGTGTCAAAGTCCAGTATTTCTTTCCACATAGGCACCAGATAGCACAAGTGCTTTTGCTGACCTGTATATTCCTGGGTAATTTGAAATTCAACAATGTGGTTTGTTTTTTCAAGCCGTCCAAACAGTGGTGAAACAGGTTCGCGCACTTGAAAATCCATAGGACCGTTCTTAATTTGAAGCAGAACATTATCATGAAACATTCCATCTAAAGGCTTGAAATTCTCATAAGCGGCCTTTGCACGGTCAGTAGTTTGGTCCCGCCAATCCTGAAGACAGTTGTATACAAAACACCGCCAGATAACAATTCCTCCAAAGGACTTCAATGCTTCTGCCAGCATGTTCGCTCCATCTGCGTGGTTTCTATTGTAGGTAAAGGGCCCAGGCCTGAACTCCGAATCCGCCTTTACCAAAAAGCCTCCAAAATCCGGTATGAGGCTGTATATTTCTTCTGCCTTCACCTGCCACCATTCTTTAACCTCTGAATCTAGGGGATCAGCTGTATTTAGCTTGCCAAGCTCAATAGGACTTGCAAAATTGATACTTAAAAATGTTTTAATTCCATAATTCCCAAATACCTTAGCCAGTTTTGCCACATCAGGCAAATATTCTTTTGTTATCAGTTTTGTCTCATTTTTATGTACATTTACATTGTTAATTACAATCCCATTGATTCCCACTGAAGCTAAAAGTCTTGCATAGTTCCTTACTCTACTCATTTTTTTTATTATTTTATTGTTGTGATAAAAAATAGACCGGCCTGCATAACCTCTTTCAACACTTCCATCCATATTATCCCAATGGTTAATAATCCGAAGCCGGTTATAAGGATTTTCAATCTTAAACACAGAATCTAATTCTGTTTGTGTTTGCATAAGACGCAGTAAAGAGAATGAGCCATAAAGAATGCCCTTTTCTGTTTTTGAAGCTATGATGAGACAGCTTTTGTCCTTTACTGCAGCCATCTTTATGAGATAACCATCCTCACAAATCCTATCTTTTTCATCTTCGTGAACCGCGTCATCTATTTGCTGATGTTTCCCCAATGTACCCACTATGATAAAAGACGAACTCAAAGGTGTGCTTGACAGGTAAGGCTTTATATCCAGCATCTCCCTTAGTCCTCTGCACAATTCAGATAAGGCGCAATTGACCATAGGCGTATCTATAGTCCTCACAATATATGAACACCACTTTTTATAGCTTTTTATAAGGTTCTCATCTTGAATTTTTCTATATTGCAGCCAGCAGTAATATCCTTCCCTCTTTGTCCTATTTTTTGTATCCTGTTTATACATATTCTGCCCCCAATATTGCCTTTCTTAATATAGAAAGCTGCCTTGCCATATACCCTATCCTTGATTTTGATCTTTTTTATTCCTTGACTCCCCCAACATTTAGCCCAACAACAAAATATCTTTGCAGGAAGGGGTATACAAATAATATTGGCACCATGGCAACAATAGTGATAGCAGCCTGCATAGCTATGGGAGTTACCATATTGTTTGCCAACTCTGCGCCTAGGGCACTTCCTGTAAATTGATTAACACTCTGGCTCTGCTGGAAGGAGGATGCCAGTAGTTTCTGCAGTTCATATTGAAGAGTACTTAATTCCTGTTTTGAAGAACAGTATAAGTATGTATCAAACCAATTATTCCAAGAACCTATGGTAACAAACATTCCAATTACAGCCAGTGCCGACTTGCAAAGAGGGAAAATAATCTTGAGAAAAATCAAAAAGTCACCTGCACCATCAAGCTTTGCAGACTCTATAAGACTTTCCGGTATAGTCTTTATATACGTTCTTACTACAATCACATTAAATGCAGATATCATACCGGGGATAATGTATACCAGAAAATTACCGTATAACCCAAGGCTTTTTATCAAAAGATATCCCGGTATCAAACCGGCACTAAAATACATTGTTAAAACAAATACGACAGTGATAAACTTATTAAATATGTATTCCTTCCTGCTAAGGCAATAAGCCAGCATTCCGGTGAGGAAAATATTTATGGCTGCAGCCAATACTGTTCTTGCCACAGATATAAAAAATGCATTAAAAATTGTACCGGATACAAATATAGCCCTGTAATTTTGAAGAGAAAACTTTCTCGGCCAGAGATATATTCCCCCTCTGATGGTATCCATTCCTTCATTGAAAGAAACTGCAAGGGTATTTAGGAAGGGGTATAAGGTTACAACAACTAGAAACAGCATTATTACTCCGTTAAATGTATGAAAGATTATATCATTTAAGCTGTGTTTTCTTTTCCCTATTTTGACATACATGCTTTCACCCCCTATATGAGCCTGGTTTCTCCAAGCTTTTTCGCTATTTTGTTGGCACATAGCAATAATAATACGCTAACAACTGTTTTAAACATCCCTGCTGCCGTTGCCAGTGAAAAATTCCCCATTCCAATTCCATACCTTAATGTAAATACATCAATAGTCTCTGACCACTCTATGTTAAGTCCTCTCCCCAAAAGATATTGAAATTCAAATCCGGCATTTAAAACATGTGCAATATTCATAATGAGAAGAACTATGAATGTCGCCTTAATTCCCGGCAGTGTTATATGAATCATTTTTTGCAGTCTGCTGGCACCGTCAATATTAGCGGCCTCGTATAGGTTAGGATCAATAGCAGCCATGGCGCCAAGATAGATGATGGCGTTAAAACCTACATTCTTCCATACATTACCCAAACCGAAGATAGCCCAGAAATACTTTCCTTCCCCCAGCCACATAACGGGTTTGTCAATAATATTTAGCTTCATAAGCAAAATGTTTACTATACCGTTTTCTGTGGAAAGGGATTGGGATATAATACTGGCCGCGATAACCCAGGATATGAAGTAGGGCAAATATGATATGGTCTGAATTGTCCTTTTAAACATAATATTTCTTATTTCATTTAGCAAAAGTGCCAATAGTATTGCTGTAGCAAAGGAAAGTACGAGATTAATCACACTCATTGCAATTGTATTTCTTAAAACCCTCAAAAAGCTTTCTTCAGTAAACAGGAATTTAAAGTGCTTGAGCCCCACCCAATCCTGATTGAGTATACTGCGTCCCGGGCCAGGTCTATAATCCTGAAAAGCCATGAGCCACCCCCAGAGGGGCGCGTAGTTGAATATTAATACATATATAAGTAGTGGAAAAGACATGAAAATAAGCTGCTTTTGCTTCACAATTGTATCCCAGGTCTTCTTCCAGTATCCCTTTTCCATTTTCACCGCTTCACCGGTACCAGCCTTTAAAGTAGAATCCCCCATAATACCTCTCCTAATTTAACCAAAATGTCATACTACTCTCACTTTCATAATTTTTATAAACAGTGGAAGGCATATTCAAATATACCTTCCACTGTTTGGGGTTATATATGCTCAAAATACAATTTAATTTTCACTCCAGTTTTTGATTCTATCTTGAATGCCTTTGTTGTACAAATCCTCCAATGATTTTACGTCCACTTTCTTAAGTTGATCCACATATTTATCCCATTGCTTTTCAAACTGGTCAGGATTAGATTTAATAATATTCGGGAGATATTGGAATGCATAGTCTCTTAGTTTCTGATCTGCAACCTGTTCCTTGGAGCCCTGTGGAATCTGTATTGTATAACAGGGGAAGTAAATAGGGTCTTTAGGCGGAGTTGAGAACAATTGTCCCTGAGTCTGTACCCCGTAAGCACTAAGCATTTCCTTATCAATAGGTCTTAGTCCATCATAGTATTCACCAGGCTGCAATCCAGGTGAAGTCGCATTTCCGTCGACATAGGTACCTTCAAGTTTAGGCATGAAGTCAAGGAGTGCTTCTGCACGGTTTGCCAGCTTCCACTCGTTGCTCTCCTGCTCAACTCTCTGCTGGGCAGTCCTGTAGAACTTGCCGTCACTTCCAACCATATAGTCTTCACCTTCAATACCCCACTGCAGTATCTTCTGCCATTCTTCCGAAAGCAGAGCATCAAAAATCTGCATAACCCTATCCGGGTTTTTGCACTTTGTGCTTATTGCATAACCACTGTTTATATTAAGGGTAGGATTTGTCAGATACCAGTCCTTTATGTTCTTATTAAATGTTACCGGACATGGAGCATATGCTCTTTCATCTTTTTGCTGTTCCATTAAAGATGTATTGGCCTTGTTAAAGTTCCAGCGCTGGTCATACAGACCAAGCACCCTGCCGCTTGATAGCTTTGCTATATACTGGTCATAGTTCATTACAAAACTTTCCGGGTCAACCAGACCTAAATGGTACATTTCATTTAGCTTCTTAAAGTATTTCTTGGAAATATCTTTGTCTGCATATATCTTTGCTACATTATTATCTACAATAACACTGCCGTCATTAGGGTACCCTGCAAGCTGTGCAGGAGCATTTCTCAAAGGCCAATCCCTACCCTTGTCTGTAAGTATTTCAAAGCCTATTGTTGGCTGACCATCAATGGTTGGGTATTTTTCTTTATATTTTCTAATAAGGTCAAAGAAATCATCCAATGTCTCAACCTTGGGATACCCGAATTCCTTCAGCACCGCTTTTTGAATCCAGAACGAAGGGCCCCAGGTTTCATTTTGATAGACTGTTCCTGTATGTACTCCGTAGTTGGGCATAACATAAACATGTCCGCTGTCAGGGTCCTTAATCCTGTTTTTTAGAGGTCCATAATGCTTCTTAAGATTTGGATACTTGTCAATAAGACCTTCTAAGGGAATAAATGCACCTGCATCAATAAACTGTTGTGCTGCATGTCCCTGTATACCTATTATGTCCGGATAGTCTCCTCCTGCTATCATTACACCAGCCTTTTGTTGAGCTTCCCCTACAAGAAATTCAAACTTGAATGTAACACCCAGTTTTTCCTTTATTAGTTTGTAAATCTTGTTATCCTGTGCAGGAGATACACCGGCAAGAGAATTGTATACAGTTATTGTTATAGGCTCCAAATTTCCACTAGTACCACTTGCACCCGGACCGCTGCTTTCCTTCGGTTCATCTTTTCTTGCCACATCACTGCTATTATTCGCACAGCCAGCAAACACAAAACAGAACACAAGTAAAACAGAAAGACAGATTGCAAACAATCTTTTACTACTTCTCATTGTTTTTCCCCCTTTATAAAAATTAATAACATCGCAAAACAAGCTGCTTTAGCCCGCAAGCAATACTTTTATCTTATTTATATGGTTTTTATTTCTAATTTTGATTTAACAAATTAAAGGTATATCCCCTAAAAATTAAACTTCATTTATACTTTTCTATAGTCTTTAGGCTTTGTACCGGTGATCTTTTCGAAGTGCTGAAGAAAAAGATTATAGTTGGAATATCCTATTTCCCGGGCTATCTCGCAGGTCTTCATTGAAGTCT